>JAZJXN010000159.1:0-7869 GCA_040390885.1 Pseudomonadota bacterium
GCGAGCGCACGCCCATGCCGAACTTGCTGCCGTCCATCTCCAGGCCGATGGCCTTGGTGAAGTCGCCGTTGCCGTCGGCCAGCATGATGATGTCGTCGCCGACGCCCTGATCGGCGCCCCAGGCCTTCATCACGAAGACGTCGTTGACCGAGACGCAGGCGATCGTGTCGACGCCCTTGGCCTTCAGCTCGGCGGCGTGCTCCTTGAAGCCCGGCAGGTGCTTGGCCGAGCAGGTCGGGGTGAAGGCGCCGGGGACGGCCAGCAGGGCCACGGTCTTGCCCTTGAACAGTTCGTCGCTGCTGATCGGCTTGGGGCCCTCGGCGCTCGAGGTCATGAAGGTCGCATCGGGAAGCTTGTCGCCGGCCTTGATCGTCATTGTGTCTCTCCCTGGGGGAATTGCCCGTTCGGCTGACCGCAATAGAGGCAGTGACGCGTCTCGCCAAGCCGGCGACTTGAAACCCGGCCTCCGAGGCCCAATCATCTAGTCATGTCAGAGCTTCCGCGTTCCGAGTTCCTCGCCGGCCGCATGCTCATCGCCATGCCCGGCATCGGCGATCCGCGGTTCGAGCGGGCGGTGGTCTTCCTGTGCACCCACGATGACGAGCACGCGATCGGCCTCGCCGTGAACCGCCCCGTCGACGGCCTAACCCTGTCGGGGCTGTTCGAGAAGATCGGGGTGGACCAGCCGATCCGCCGCGTCGCGGACGAGGCGGTGCTGATGGGCGGTCCGGTCGAGCGCGAGCGCGGCTTCGTGCTGCACACCGACGACTATCTTTGCGAGGGCGTGACCATGCCGGTGATGGAAGGCCTCGCCCTGACAACCACCAAGGACGTGCTGCAGGCGATGAGCGGCGAGTTCGCGCCGCGCAAGGCGATCCTGGCGCTCGGCTACGCCGGCTGGGGGCCCGGGCAGCTCGACGAGGAAGTGCGCGAGAGCGTCTGGCTGGTCTGCGACCCCGACGAGACGCTGCTGTTCGGCGACGACCACGAGCACAAGTGGTCCCATGCGCTCGAGAAGCTCGGGATCAGCGCGGCGATGCTGTCGATCGAGGGCGGGCACGCCTAGACTGGGCGAAGGCGCGACCGACGGCAGAGAGCGGTATGGGCGAACTCCGGACTCCGATCAGGATCGATCCGCTCGACGCGGGTCAGGCCGAGGCGCTCGATCGCGACGGCTACCTGCTGCTGCGAGGCGCTGTCCCCGAGCCTTGGCGCGAGCCGCTGCGGGCCGCCTTCGAGGCCGGCGTGGGGACCCCGGAACAGTGGGCTGCGCCGCGAGGGCCCGGCTGGCGTCACGCCCTGGTCGACCTCGATCCCATCGTGCAGCGCACCTGTCGCCTGCCGACCCTGCTGGCGGCGGCGGCGCGGATGCTCGGCGGCCCCTTCTTCCTCTGCCAGGTCGAGGGCCGCGAGCCGCTCCCGGACGGCGGCCATCAGTCCCTCCATCGCGACGGCGCCGGCCTCAAGGCGGTCGCCGCCCTGGTCTTCCTGGACCCCTACGGGCCGGACAACGGCGCCACCCGCGTGGCGCCACGCCATCTCGACCAGGGCGAGCCGAACGAGGCCGTGGCCCTGACCCTGTCGGGCGAGGCGGGGGACATCCTGGTGTTCGACGCTGATCTGCTGCACGGGGCGACCCGCAACCGGTCCGGCGCGCGGCGGCGGTCGCTGTTGCTGAGCTTCAAGCCGGAGGCCGATCGGGCGGGCGCGGACGCCTCTCGCGCAATCCGCAACGTGCGCATGGCGGCCAGCGAGTCGTGGGCCGCTCAGCCCCGCTGACGCACCGGCGCGGCGCCGTCGACGTAGCTTTCGTTGAGATAGACCTCGGCCTCCTGCGGCGAGAGCGCCGGGGCGTAGCCGAAGCCCTGGCCGTAGTCGCAGCCCAGGTCGAGCAGCTGGCGGGCCATGCCTGAGTTCTCGACGCCCTCGGCGACGACCTCGAGGCTGAGATCCTGGCCGAGCTTGATCACCGATTTGACGATCTTCGCCGAGCCTTCGTTGGCGCCCATGGTGCGCACGAAGTAGCGGTCGATCTTCAGGGTGTCGAAGGGCAGGCGGGTCAGATAGCTGAGCGACGAGAAGCCGGTGCCGAAGTCGTCCAGCGCCAGGCCGGCGCCGCCGGCGCGCAGCACCGTCGCCGCGCCCTCCGGGTCGCGCATGATGTCGCTCTCGGTGATCTCCAGCTTCAGCGAGGCCGGCGGCAGCCGATGCTTGGCGATCAGGCCGGTGACGTCCTCGACGAGGCCGGCGCGATGGATCTCGCCGGTCGACAGGTTGACGCTGACGGTCAGGTCGCCGGCGGCCGAGTGGGTCTTGCGCCAGGCGGCCAGTTGCCGGGCCGAGGCGCGCAGCATGTGCGCCCCCAGCTCCGGCATCATGCCCAGCTCCTCGGCCATCGGCAGGAATTCGTCGGGCGGGATCAGGCCCCGGCGCGGATGCCGCCAGCGGCACAGGGCCTCGAAGCCGGACAGGGCGCCGTCGGCCAGCCGCACGACCGGCTGGAAGTAGGGGACCATCTCGCCGCGCGCCACGGCGCCGCGCAGGTCGGATTCGAGGGCCAGCAGCGACAGGCCGTCGCTCTCCATGGACCGCCCGTAGGCGGCTCCGCCGCCGCGCCCGGCGCCCTTGGCGGCCTCGACGGCCAGTTCGGCGCGGCGCAGCAGCTCGGCGGCGTCGGGGGCCTCGTCGCCGCCCTCCGCCTCCACGGCGCCGATGGCCAGGGTGGGCAGGATGTCGAAGCCGGCGATGCGCAGCGGCTGTTCGAGCGCCCGGCGCAGGCGCTCGACGGGATCGGAATCGCCGGAGATCATGGCGACGAACTCGTCCTCGCCGATACGCCCCAGCAGGGCGTCGCCGCCGAAGGCCGCGGCCAGGCGCGAACCAAGCGCGGCCAGCACCAGGTCGGCGCGCTCATGGCCCAGCGCTTCATTGAGTCGGCGCAGGCGGTCGAGGTCGGCGACCACCAGGGTCTGGCGCTGCGGCGCCGACAGCCGCTCGCGGGCGCGGGCGATGAAGCTCTTGCGGTCGAGCAGGCCGGTGAGGGCGTCAGCCTCGGAGGCCGCGAACCGGGTCTCGGGCGCGACCACGCCGGACGCGCGCACGCCTTCCTCGAGCCAGACGCCGCGCCACAGGCAGGTCTCGCCGCCGCGCATGCGCAGGCGCACGGCGACCTCGGAGCCCGGGGGCTGGAGTCTGAGGAGATCCTCGGCGGAGGCGCGGTCGGCCGGAAGCGCCAGGGCGCGGAAGGCGGCGGAGGAGCAGTCCGGAGCGAGCGGGCCGAGGCCCAGTTGGCGGGCGGCGCCGTAAAGCCGCAGCCGGTCGTCCTCGGGCTCCCAGACCCATAGCGCGACCTGCGCCCCGCCCAACGCTTCAAGCGTGGCGGCTGCATCCCAAACGCGACGTTCCTGGCCTTGAAGCCTCATCCGGATCAGCCCGGAAGGCCCTCCCACGAGCGTCCGCGCGACGCCTCGCGCGATACCAACCCGAACAAACGATGGTCTCGCCAATCGCCGTTAATTTTCAGATAAGCCTTGGCCAGCCCTTCCTCGGAAAACCCGGCTTTCAACAGAAGATTTCCGGACGGCAGGTTGCTCGGCAGGCAGGCGGCTTCGAGCCGGTGCAGCCCAAGGCGCCCGAAGGCGAAGGGGATGAGGGCCTTGACCGCCGCCAGGGTGTGGCCGTTGCGGGCCGTGGCCTGGCCCGACCAGTAGCCGATGGTGCCCATCTGGGCGACACCGCGGCGGACGTTGTTCAGCGTCACGCCGCCGGTGAGGGCTCCGTCGGTCTCGCGGAACACGAAGAAGGCGTACATCTGGTCGTGCTCGCGGCCGTGCTTCCAGGCGGCCAGCCGCCGCTGGAAGGCGTTGAGCGTCAGCTCGTCGGGCGACCAGGTCGGCTCCCAGGGCTGCAGGAAGGCCCGCGACGCCTGCCGAACGGCCGCCCATTCGGCGTAGTCCTTGCGGCGCGGCGCGCGCAGCGTCACGCCCTGCCCCTGGACGACGAGGCTGGGTTCGGGGGCGATCCATTCGAGCAGTGACATATATCGAACTTGGAGGCTCGCCCGCTCAGGTCAAGAGAACAGCGCTTTTTCGAAGGCGTCCGACGCGCCGAGCGCCGCCTTCGAGCCGAGAACCGCGGAGGCGCTGATCCGGTCGCGGGTCATGCGCTCGCCCAGTCTCGCGAAATCGGCGGCGGTCACCGCGTCGATGGACGCCGCGATGTCGGCGGCGGTGAACAGCCGGCCGAACAACAGCGTCTGGCCGGCGGCGGTCTCGGCCCGGGTCAGGGGCTGTTCGCGGCCCATGAACAGCGAGCCCTTCAGCTGCGCCTTGGCGCGGGCCAGCTCCGCCTCGGTGACCGAAGAGGCGAGGGCGCCGATCTCGCCGGCGGTGATCCGGGCCAGCTCGTCGGCGTCGGCCGCCGCGCAGCCGGCATAGACGCCGAGCATGCCGACGTCGGCGTAGGTGTCGGCGTAGGCGTCGATGGCGTAGGCGAGGCCGCGGTTCTCACGCGCCTCCTGGAACAGCCGCGAGGACATGCCGCCGCCCAGCGCCTCGGCGAACAGCCGCAGCACGAAATAGTCGTCGTCCCCGGCGCCGACGGCGGGCAGCATCAGCACCAGATGCGCCTGCTCGAGCTTGCGGTTCTTGCTGGCCACGCCGCCGGTGAAGACGGGCAGGCCGGGATCGGCCGCGCCTTCGGCGGCCGGCAGGTGGCCGAAGGCCTCCTCGGCGAGCGCCAGGAGCTCGGCCTCGTCCACGGCGCCGGCGGCGCTGACCACCAGCCGGTCGGTGGCGTAGAGGGCGGCGCGCCAGTCGGCCATGGCCTCGGCGGTGACGGGCTTGAGCGACTGAGTCGTGCCCAGGATCGGGCGGCCCAGCGACTGGCCGTGGAAGGCCTTTTCCTGGGCCAGCTCGAAGACCAGGTCGTCGGGCGTGTCGGCGGCCTCGGCGATCTCCTGCAGGACGACCTGCTTTTCCTTGGTCAGATCCCCGGCGTCCAGCGTCGGCCGCAGCAGCATGTCGGCGCTGACCTGCATCGCCAGCGGCAGGCCGCCGGCGAGGGCGCGGGTCTGGAAGCTGGTGCGCTCGTAGCCGGTGGCGGCGTTGAGCTGACCGCCCTCGTTCTCGATCGCCTCGACGATCTCGCGGGCCGACCGATCGCCGGCGCCCTTGAAGACCATGTGCTCGAGCAGGTGCGACCAGCCCGAATGCCGCGCGTCCTCGTAGCGCGCCCCGCGGCCGGCGACGACGGACAGGGCTAGGGTCTCCAGCCCCGGCATCGGATCGCAGATGACCCGGACGCCGTTACCGAGGGTATGGAGGCTGGCGGTCACTGGCGCGCGAAGTCGCGGACGTAGGTCTTGATCGCATCGGCGTCGGCCGGCAGGCGGTCGTAGACCTCGCGCTTCGCGGCCAGGCCCTGGGCGGCGGCCGGAATGGTCGGCAGCATGCCGGTGGCGGCCTCGACCGCTTCGGGGAACTTGGCTGCGTGCGCGGTCGACAGCACCACGATCGGGGTCGCATCCGGCAGGCCGGCGCGGTTGGCAGCGGTCACGGCGACGGCGGTGTGCGGGTCAATCATCTCGCCGGTCTCGTTGAGCGTCGACAGGATGGTGCGGGCGGTGTCGTCCTCGCTGACCGACATTCCCGAGAACAGCTCGCGCATGGCCGCCAAGGCGGCGGGCGGCAGATCCAGGGTCCCGCTGTCGGCGAAGGCGCGGAAGGCCCGGCTGGTCTCGACCCCGTCGCGGCGGGCGGTCTCGAAGTACAGACGCTCGAAGTTCGAGGCGATCTGGATGTCCATGGCGGGCGACTGCGTCGGCGCGACTACGCCCCGGGCGTAGCGGCCTTCCTCGAAGGCGCGGGCCATGATGTCGTTGCTGTTGGTGGCGACGATGATGCGCGAGATCGGCAGGCCCATCCGCTTGGCCACCCAGCCGGCGAAGGCGTCGCCGAAATTGCCCGTCGGCACTGCGAAGGCGACCTGGCGCTGAGGCGCGCCGAGGGCGACGGCGGCGGTGAAGTAGTAGACCGACTGGGCGATGATGCGGGCGAAGTTGATCGAGTTGACGCCGGACAGGTCGACCGCCGTGCGGAACTGGTCGTCGCCGAACATGCCCTTCAGGATCGTCTGGCAGTCGTCGAAGGTGCCCTCGACCGAGACGCAGGCGACGTTGGCCTCGCCGGTGGTGGTCATGAACCGGCGCTGGACCTCGCTGATCCGGCCCTCAGGGAAAAGCGCGACCATGCGCACCGACGCGCGGCCGCGGAACGCTTCGACGGCCGCGCCGCCGGTATCGCCCGAGGTTGCGCAGACGATGGTCATCGTCCGGCCCTGCCGCGACAGGGCGTAGTCGTACAGCCGCCCGAGCAGCTGCATGGCGACGTCCTTGAAGGCCAGCGACGGGCCGTGGAACAGCTCAAGCAGGTGCTGGTTGGGCCGCAGCTGCTTGATCGGGCAGGTCGCGGCGTGGGTGAAGGTCCCGTAGGCCTCCGAGCACATCTCCAGCAGCGCGTCGTAGGGGATCTCGTCCTCGGCGAAGCGCGACAGGATCTTCGCCGCGACCTCGGCGTAGGGCCGCCCCGCGAAGGCGGCGATCTCGTCGGCGGTCAGTTCCGGCCAGGTCTCGGGGACGTACAGGCCGCCGTCCGGCGCCAGGCCGGACAGAACGGCGTCGAGGAAACCAACAGGGGCGGCCGCGCCGGCCGAACCCATCCGCGTGGAGACGTACTTCATGCGCTCTTCAATCTGCGACGGAGGAGGGCGGCGTAGACGGCGGCCAGCGCGCCCGCAAGCCCGAACCAGGTCAGGGCGTATTCAAGGTGGCGGTTGGGCACGTCCGGCGGCAGCGGCGCGGGGACGATCCCCGCCGGGGCCGGGGTCTCGGTCTCGACCATCAGGGCCATCGCCGGCGCGCCGGCGGGACGCTCGGCGAGCGCCTCCTTCGAGAGATCGGCGAGCTGTACCAGCACGCCCGTGGCGGTCACGACCGGCGGTAGGGTCGGGGTCGGCGCACGCACGCCGCCGGTGGCGCTTTCGACCAGGCCCCGGTCGACCAGAATCTCGCGATAAGGCCCGGACGGGAGGCGGCAGGACGACAGCACCCGCCAGACGATCTCGCCGTCGCGGACGGCATTGCGCACGGTGTCGGGGGCGGGGCGTTCAGGCGAAGGCGCGCAGGCCACCGAGACGCGCGTCCAGTCGACGGTCTCGCCCGCCTTCTCGCGCGCCAGCACCGGCGCGATGGGCACGGCGGGGGCGGTCTTGAGCGCTTCGATCCGGGTGAGCAGGTTTTCCTTCCAGGCGCGCCGCTCCAGCTGCCAGACGCCGAGGCCGATCAGGATCGCCAGCGAGATCACGGTGGCGATCGTCAGGCCGAGCGGAAACCGCCGGCCGCCTTTGGCTGTTGTCGGCTCAGACATCGTCTCGGCCCGCTTCACGCGCCTTGTTGGCGAACTGGGCGGCGATCATCAGGCCCTTGAAGGGCCGCAGCAGGCCGCCGCACACGATCACCGTCAACGGCAGCCACACGATCAGCTGCAGCCAGACGGGCGGGTTGAAGGCGATCTGGGTGAACACGGCGCCGAAGGCGACCAGGAAGCCGCCGATCAGAATAACGAAAACGGCCGGTCCGTCTCCGGAGTCGGCCGCCTTCAGGTCGAAGCCGCAGGCTTCACATCGGGGGGCCACCTTGAGGAAGCCCTCGAACAGGTGGCCCTCTCCGCAGTTGGGGCAGCGGCCTGCCGCCCCAGCCGCGTAAGGGTTCGTCATCTAGGGGGTCCCGAAGATCACGTAGATGAACGCGAACAGGAACAGCCAGACCACGTCGACGAAGTGCCAGTACCAGGCCGCCGCCTCGAAGCCGAA
>JAZJXN010000160.1:0-4716 GCA_040390885.1 Pseudomonadota bacterium
CGCACCCTGCGGGAGCCTGTCCCCGGCCGTTAAGCCACACACCCCTCGAAGCCCGCCTTCAGCGCCGCCTCGTCGAGGTCGCGGCCGATGAAGACCATGCGGCTGTAGCGATGGTCGCCGTCCTTCCACTCGCGCTGGAAGTCGCCTTCCAGAATCATGTGCACGGCCTGGAACACCAGCCGGCGGCTTTCGCCCTTCACGTCTAGGATGCCCTTGGCGCGGAGGATGTCGGGGCCCTTGTCCTGCAGCAGCTGGTTCAGCCAGTTGGTGACCTTGATGCCGTCCAGCGGCTTGTCGCTGGTCAGCGAGATCCCGCGGATGCCGGCTTCGGCGACGTGATCGTGGACGTGGCCATGGTCGTGGCCGTGATGGTCGTGGCCGTGGTGATCATGGTCGTGATCGTGCGCACAGCTGTCGTCGTGAACGTGGCCGGCCTCGCCGTGGCCGGGGTTCAGGAACTGCGGCTCGATATCGACGATGCGGTCGAGGTCGAAGCCGCCGCGGCCGAGGATGGCGTCCAGCGGCACGGCCGAGCGCTCGGTGCGGTGGATCGGGGCGAGCGGGTTGATGCGGCGGATCTGGGCCTCGACGGCGGCCAGCTCTTCCGGTGTCACCAGGTCGGTCTTGTTGAGCAGGATCTGGTCGGCGAAGGCGATCTGCTCGACCGCCTCGCGGCTGTCGGCCAGGCGCAGCGGCAGGTGCTTGGCGTCGACCACCGTGGTCACCGAATCGAGCCGCGTGCGCGCCTTGACGTCGTCGTCGACGAAGAAGGTCTGGGCGACCGGTCCGGGATCGGCGAGGCCCGTGGTCTCGACGATGATCGCGTCGAAGCCGCCCTTGCGCTTCATGAGGCCCGAGACCACCCGGATCAGGTCGCCCCGCACCGTGCAGCAGACGCATCCGTTGTTCATTTCGAACACTTCCTCATCGGCGCCGACCACCAGGTCGTTGTCGATGCCGATCTCGCCGAATTCGTTGACGATCACGGCGTAGCGCTTGCCGTGGTCCTCGGTGAGGATGCGGTTGAGGAGCGTGGTCTTGCCGGCCCCGAGATAGCCGGTGAGGACGGTGACGGGGGTGCGGGTCGGGGAAGCGTCGGTCATGCCGCGTAGATAGGGGCACGCGCCGACGGTAGCAAACGGCGGCTAGTGCTCGAACACCATCACCGCGAAGCCGAGCAGGATCAGCGCGCCGCCGAGGATCGCCTGCTCGTACTTTTCCAGCCCCGCCAGCTTCAGCCGGTTGGCGCCCGCCAGGCTCAGGCCCGTGAACAGCAGCATGCCGGCAGCCGTGGCCAGCAGCAGGATCAGGCTGAGCAGGGCGAAGGCGGCCCAGCCGTGCTGCACGCCGGCCAGGTAGACCGGCAGAAACGCCTCGCAGGGCGACAGCGCCAGCAGCACGAACAGTCCAATGATGGCCGCCCGGTCCGAGGCGTAGCGTTTCGGCTGCTCGGTCCTGGCGTGGCGCACATGCCTGAACAGATAGAAGAGTCCGAGCACGACCAGCAGCCCGCCGACAATATAGGGGAACCAGGTTCCCAGCGTCGGCAGCACGGCCAGGCCGGCGGTGACCACCAGCAATCCCAGCAGAATGGTGAAGGCGACGTGGCCCACGCCGGCCAGGGCGGTGACGCCCAGGGTCTTGCCCGCGGACCAGTTCTGGCCCCGCCCGACCAGCACGAACGGCAGCCAGTGCGTCGGCAGGGCCGCGTGCACGAAGGCGACGGCGAAGCCGGTCGCGGCGATGGAGGCGAAGAGCGTCGAGGTCACCCGCGCTCTATGGCATGTTATAATGTAACGTCCTAGTGGGATTCCGCCGTTCGCCCCCAGGCGGTCCGGCGGGGCTCTATATGCAAGGAAGACGGCGCCTTGGCGTTGACTCGGAAAGCGTCGGCTGTATAAGACGCCTCCCTCGCCCGCAGGCCCATCTTGCGGGTGCGAGCTATTTTGCGAACTCACAGAATTTCAAGGCGATACCGATGTACGCGGTGATCAAGACCGGCGGCAAGCAATACCGGGTCCAAGCGGGCGACGTGCTTGTGGTTGAAAAGCTGGCTGGTGAGCCGGGCGACGACGTCAGCTTCGGCGAAGTCCTGATGCTGGGCGATGGCGAGACCATTACGGTCGGCGCCCCCCTGGTTGACGGCGCGACCGTGGCCGCGACCCTGATCGAGACCCGCAAGGGTGAGAAGATCAAGGTCTTCAAGAAGATCCGCCGTCAGGGCTATCGTCGCACCCAGGGCCACCGCCAGACCGAAACGGTCCTGCGCGTGACCTCGGTCGCCGGCGTCGGCAAGACCGACAAGTGGGACGGCACGGTCGATCTGACCACCAAGGCCGAGTTCAACGCCCGCTCGCGGAACCTGAAGTTCGTGGCACCGGTCGCCGCCGACGCCGCCCCGGTCGCCAAGGTCAAGAAGACCCCCGCGCCGAAGGCCGCCAAGGTCGACGCTGCTCCGGCCGCCGAAGCCGCGCCGAAGAAGGCCGCTGCGCCCAAGGCCGCCAAGGCCGAGGGTGAAGCCGCTCCCGCCAAGAAGCCCGCCGCGCCGAAGAAGGCCGCGGCCAAGAAGGAAGACGGCGAAGCCTAGCGGCGGCGCCTCTAAGGATTAGGAGAGCACAATGGCTCACAAGAAATCTGGCGGTTCCTCGCGCAACGGTCGCGACTCGGCCGGCCGCCGTCTCGGCGTGAAGAAGTTCGGTGGCGAAAAGGTCGCCGCCGGCAACATCATCATCCGTCAGCGCGGCACCAAGTTCTGGCCGGGCGCCGGCGTGGGTATCGGCAAGGACCATACCCTGTTTGCTCTGGTCGCGGGCGCTGTGCGCTTCGTAACCAAGCGCAATGACCGCACCTACGCGACGGTCGTTCCGGCCGAGCAGCTTCAGGCCGCCGAGTAGGCGACCGGAGCCCTCCTCCGGATCGCCCGATACAGGCGATCCGGATATGAAATTCCTCAAGCGGGGAGTCCGGACGCCGGGCTCCCCGCTTTTGTTTTTCTAGGCCTCCGGAGAGGGGCCGGGAGGTGGACAATGTGCGTGATCGAATTCTCGCCACGGATCGAGACCAGGCGTCTCGCCCTGCGCGCGCCTGACATCACCGACGCTCCGAGGCTGGCGGCGCTGATGGCCGACTACGACATCGCCAGAATGACCAGCCAGGTCCCGCACCCCTACAGTCTGGCCGCCGCCGAGGATCACGTCGCGCGCAGCCATGCAGGCGATCCGCGCAGCCATCGCGAGTTCATGATCGAGCTGGAAGACGAGGGCGTGATCGGCGGCCTCGGCCTGTTCCCGTCCGAGGGCGGCCACACCGAGGTCGGCTACTGGATCGGCAAGGCCTGGTGGGGTCGCGGCTTCGCCACCGAGGCGCTGCAGGGCGTCCTAGGCTGGGCGGCGTCAGACTGGCGCAGGAAGGTCGTGGTCGCCGGACATTTCGCCGACAACCCGGCTTCGGGCGAGGTGCTGTGCAAGGCCGGCTTCCTCTACACGGGCGAGCGCAAACCCTTGCCATCCAAGGCGCGAGGCGAGCCCGTGGAAGCGCGGATGATGGTCTGGCTGGCGTGAACGGCCGAGCGGCGGCGGATCACTTCGCCGCCGCGATCGCCTTTTCGAGGCTGGCCAGGTCCATCTCGCCCGTCGCCGGCGGCGCGACCTTCCTGCCGTTGACCATCAGGGTCGGGGTGCTGTCGACGCCATCGGCCTGGGCGCGCGCGATACGGGCCTTGAGGGCGTCGAAGGCGGCCTGGTCGTTCAGGCAGGCCTCGAACCGCGCCTCGTCGATGCCGACCGACGCGCCGATCCCCTTCAGCGTCTTCAGCAGCCCGGGCACGGTGCCGTCCCTGTAGATCTGCTCCTGGGCGTCGAACACCTTGGCGATGACGGTGAAGTAGTCCTTCGGCGCCGCGCAGCGGGCGAGGATGGTGGCCGGGACCGCCACCTCGACCGGCGAGGTCACGAACTCGCGGTAGACGAACAGCACCTTCCCGCTGTCGATGTACTTCGTCTTCAGGGCCGGGAAGACGTCGCGATGGAAACGCGCGCAGTGCGGGCAGCTGAGCGAGGCGTACTCGACGATCACCACCCTTGCCTTGGGCTTGCCGAGCGTCATGTCGTCCGGCCGCAAGGCGGGACGCTGGGCCGAGGCCATGGCGGGCAGCAGGGCGAGGGCGGCGAGCCCGATCAGCAGGCGGCGTGCGATACGCATGACTTCGTTCCGTTTCAGGCCCCGAAACGCCATCTAGGCCGGTTTTGGGGGTGACGGAAGGTCCCGGCGGCGGCCTCCGCCCTTTTCTGGACCCCCGCCTTGCCTCATAAGGGCCCGATGAAATTTCTCGACCAGTGCAAGATCTACATCCGCTCCGGAAACGGCGGCGGCGGCGCTGTGTCGTTCCGGCGCGAGAAGTACATCGAGTACGGCGGCCCGGACGGCGGCGACGGCGGACGCGGCGGCGACGTCTGGATCGAGGCCGTCGATGGCCTCAACACCCTGATCGACTACCGCTATCAACAGCACTTCAAGGCCGACACCGGCATCCACGGGATGGGCCGCAACCGCCACGGCCACGCCGGCGAGGACATCGTGCTCAAGGTCCCGGTCGGCACCCAGGTGCTGGAAGAGGACAAGGAGACGCTGGTCGTCGACCTCGACCAGGCGGGAATGCGCTTCCTGCTGGCCAAGGGCGGCAACGGCGGCTGGGGCAACGACCGCTTCAAGGGCCCG
>JAZJXN010000161.1:0-3972 GCA_040390885.1 Pseudomonadota bacterium
TCGACGGCGGTGGCGCCCGACGGCACGCAGACGATGACCTTGGGGTTCACGAAGCCCTTGCGGTTGTGAACCTTGCGGATGAAGTACTTGATCATCTCCTCGGCGACTTCGAAGTCAGCGATGACGCCATCACGCATCGGGCGGATGGCTTCCATGTGGCCGGGGGTGCGACCCAGCATCTGCTTGGCTTCTATGCCAACGGCGTGGACGACCTTCCGTCCACCGACGTTCCGGAGCGCCACCACGGACGGCTCGTTGAGCACGATGCCCTTGCCCTTCATGTAGATCAGGGTGTTGGCCGTGCCGAGGTCGATGGCGATGTCATTGGAGATGGCGCCGAAGAGTGAACCGAACATTCAGGGCCTTGAAATAAGAAGCGTTTGGGACGGGCGAGGCACAGTCGGCAGACCCGACCCCACGTCGCGAGCGCGCCCCCCTAGGCGCAACATCGCCGAGGCGGCAAGGCAGCTGACCACGCCGTGTGCACCGCGAACGTGTTGAATTCAAGGTCTATTAGGACCCGTTCTCAGCGCAGGGCCGCGAGGACCACTCCAACCGCCGTTACAGCCCCCGCGATCCACTGCAGGGGACTCAGCCGTTCGGCGAACAGGCGGCGTCCCGCCAGGGCCGCGATCGGCATCTCGACCACGCCGACAGCGCGCACGGGGCCTGCCGGGGACAGGGCCAGGGCGACAAACCAGCCCGCCGAGGCCGCCGCTCCGAAGAAGCCGGCGCCCAGCGACACGCGCCAGGATCTCACCGCCGCGCCGAGCGACGCCCGGTCGCGCACGGCCATCCAGCTGGTCAGGGCGACGGTCTGCAGGGCCTGGACCACGGCGACCGTGATCAGGGCGGCGGGAATCGGATGGGCCGGATCGAGGGCGAGCGACGCCTGCCGGAAAGCGTTGGCCGAGATGGCGAAGCAGAAGCCCGACAGCGTCCCGAGGCCCGCGGCGCTCCAGTCGCGCGGCGCGTCCCCGCCGCGCGGCCAGGACAGGACGATCAGGCCGGCGGTGGCGAGGCCCAGACCCGCCCAGGCCAGTCCGCTGAGATGGTCGCCGAACACCAGGAAGCCGATGATCGCCGCGAACGGCAGTCCGCTCTGCTGGAAGGCGGCGCCCAGCGCGAAGCTGGAGCGGTGCATGGAGACGAGCAGCGCCGCGGTGGCCCCGATCTGCATCGCCCCGCCCAGCGCGGCCCAGCCGAAGTAGGCCGGCGAGACCTGGGGCGTGACCGGCGTGACCAGCAGGGCCACGGCCACGAAGACGAGGCTGAACGGCAGCCCGAACAGGAACCGTACCAGGGTCGCGCCCCACGGCCCGGCCCCGGTCATCAGGCTGCGCTGCGCCGCGTTGCGGGCGACCTGAAGGGCCGCCGCCGCGACGGTTACGGGAATCCAGAGCATGGTGGTTTCCTATCCTCCCCGCGAAGCGGGGAGGACTGCCGGGTCTAGAACCCGCTCGCGAGCGCTTCCGGACGGCTCTTTTCCTTGCGGGAGAAGAGGTTGTTCAAGGCGTTGACGTAGGCCTTGGCGCTGGCGGTCAGGGTGTCGGTGTCGGCGGCCGCGCCGGTGGCGATCCGGCCGTCCTCCTCGAGGCGCACCGAGACCTGGGCCTGGGCGTCCGTACCTTCCGTGACCGCGTGCACCTGGAAGAGCCGCAGCACGGCCTCGTGCGGCATCACCGCGTGGATGGCGTTGAACACCGCATCGACCGGCCCATCGCCGCTGGCCTCGGCGCTCTGTTCGACGCCATCGACGTCCAGGGTCAGCTCGGCCGACTGGCCTTCGGTGCCGGCGATGACCTTCAGATGCACGACGCGGATGCGCTCGGAGCCGCGCGCCAGGGCGTCGTCGACGAGGGCGATGATGTCGTCGTCGTAGACGTGCTTCTTCTTGTCGGCGAGATCCTTGAAGCGGCCGAAGGCCTCCTTCAGGGCGTTCTGGCCCAGCTCGTAGCCCAGGTCCTTCAGCTTGGCGCGGAAGGCGTGGCTGCCCGAGTGCTTGCCCATCACCAGGGTCGAGGGCGCCTGGCCGACCGACTCGGGGGTCATGATCTCGTAGGTCTCGCGGTTCTTCAGCATCCCGTCCTGGTGGATGCCGCTCTCGTGGGCGAAGGCGTTCTTGCCGACGATCGCCTTGTTGAACTGCACCGGGAAGCCGGTGATGGCCGAGACGTAGCGGCTCGCGCGCGTGATGTGGGTGGTGTCGATCCCGGTCTGGAACGGCAGACGGTCGGCGCGGACCTTCAGCGCCATGACGATCTCTTCCAGCGCCGCGTTGCCGGCCCGCTCGCCCAGGCCGTTGATCGCGCACTCGACCTGACGCGCCCCGCCCTGCACCCCGGCCAGGCTGTTGGCGACGGCCAGGCCCAGGTCGTTGTGGCAGTGGGTGGAGAAGATGACCTTGTCAGCGCCTTCGACGTTCTCGGTCATGTAGCGGAACAGGTCCGCATATTCGGACGGATAGGTGTAGCCGACGGTGTCGGGCAGGTTGATCGTGGTCGCCCCGGCGCGGATCGCGGTCTCGATCGCGCGCTGCAGGAAGCCGCGTTCGCTGCGGGTGGCGTCCTCGGCCGACCATTCGATGTCGTCGCACAGGTTGCGGGCGTGCGTCACCGAACGGGTGATCACGTCCAGCACCGCTTCCGGCTCCATCTGCAGCTTGTGCTTCATGTGCAGGTCGCTGGTGGCGATGACGATGTGGATGCGCCCGCGGGCGGCGGGCTTGATCGCTTCGGCGCAGCGGTCGATGTCGACCTGGTGCGCGCGGCACAGGCCGGCGATGGTGCTGTTCTTGACGATCTTGGAGATCTCGCGGACCGCCTCGAAGTCGCCGTTGGAGGCGATCGGGAAGCCGGCCTCGATGACGTCGACGCCCATATCTTCCAGGATCTTGGCCAGTTCGAGCTTCTCGTCGTGGCTCATCGACGCGCCGGGCGACTGCTCGCCGTCGCGCATGGTGGTGTCAAATACGATGACGCGGTCGGCGTCGGATACGGAGGTCATCTGGAAAGGCTTTCGTCGCGAGGTGCGTTCGGGGTCAGGCGGGTTCTTTTGAAAAGGCCCCTGAGCGCCGGCGCGCGTAAAGCGCGACTAGGCGGCCGCCCAGGGGCTGCTAAGCCCCAGGCAGAGAAGAAGGCGCAGGCTGTCGGGCGCGCTTTGCATGCTTCTTCGATACCGAATCCGGCCCTTGCGCGCAAGAGCATTGCGCGAAACGACGCAGCGGAAGCCCCTCGCGCAAGTTTCGCCCCGAACTGCACTACTCTGGCCGGGTCACGATCGGAAAATCGCCGGCCGGGCGGTCGAACCAGCTGGTCAGGCGCTGAAGCGCGAGCGGATTGCCGGTGATCTTCGCCTCCCCGCTGGCGACCTTGGCCGCGAGCGGTGCGCCGGTGAACAGCGACTGCAGGAGCAGCGGCCGCGGCAGGGTCAGGACGGCGTCGGCCGAGGCTCCCGCCCCGGCCGGCTCGGCGTTGAGCACGCCGTTGCGCACCGTGACCAGGAACCGCTCCTTGCGGTCGGGGAAGTCGAAGATCACCGCCACCCTGGCGTCTCCCGCCTTCGCCGGATCAAGGCGGATGGCGAGCACGTCGAAGATCATGCCGCTGGGCAGGTTCGCGACCATGTCGGCCGAGCCGCCAGCGCCGCGCCCGACCTTGATCCCCTCGCGCAGCTCGTCGGCGCCGGTGAGATACATGTTCCGCCAGATCGCGCTCTCGGCTTGCCAGCCCATCTGGTCGTAGGCCTTTGCCAGCGCCTCGCGGGCGTCGGCGTCCTTGGGATCGGCCTGGACGACATTGTTGAGCAGGGTCGCGGCCCAGCGGTAGTCGCCCTGGCCGTGCGCCGTGGCCGCCAGCGCCCTCACCCTGGCCGCCCCGCCCATGGCCTCGACATAGCGCCGCGACTTGTCTGCCGGCGGGAGCACCGCCAGATTCACCGGATTGGCGTCATACCAACCCATGTAGCGCTGAT
>JAZJXN010000161.1:3982-4380 GCA_040390885.1 Pseudomonadota bacterium
CTCGCGGCGATCGGCGCGTTCTCACTCGCCGATACCGCGCGGCTGTTGAAGCTGGTCGTCCCGTAGTAGCCGCGGTTGAACCATTGCTTCGCCAGCGCCGGCGGCAGCTGCAGGCGGTTGGCGATCTCCGGCCCGGTGTAGCCCTGGTTCATCAGCCGCACGGTCTGGTCGTGCAGATACTTGTAGGCGTCGCGCTCGCCGGTCAGCAGCTCCGTCAGCGGTTCGCGGCCGAAGCGCGGCCAGCCGTGGCTGGTGAACATGACGTCGGAGCGGCCGGCGTAGAGGCGGATGGTTTCCGAGAGATAGGCGGCCCAGGCCTTGGCGTCGCGCCCCTGGGCGCCGCGCGGGGTCAGCACGTTGTGCTGTGGCGGGGCGGCGTTCTCGGCGACGAACAGGAT
>JAZJXN010000162.1:0-2234 GCA_040390885.1 Pseudomonadota bacterium
GGCGGCGGCGATCATCTCGCGGCGCTGGGCCTCGGTGACGTCAGGCTCGCGGGCGGCGGCGCTGGCGTCGCAGTCGTCGTCCTTGCGCAGGCTCCACAGGAAACCGCCCCCCTGCGTCTCCAGCAGCGGCGAGCCCCGCGCGGTCCGGGTCACCGTGGTTTCGGGCAGGAACACGATCGGCGCCTCCAGCCCCTTGGCGCCGTGGGTGGTCATCACCCGGACCTCGCCCGTATCGGCGTCCATCTCGCGCTTCACCGAGATGTCGAGCCCGACGAACACCGCCGCCAGGGTCTCGAGGTCGCGTACGCCCTGCCCCTCGGCGGCCAGGGTCCGGGCGAGGAACTCGTCGATCACGTCGCCGGCCTCGGCGCCCAGCCGCGTCAGCACCTCGGCCCGCATCGAGCGGCCGTTCGGTCCGGTCAGGCCGAGCACCCGGGCGTAGAAGTCGAACGGCGTGTGCAGGCGGGCCAGGGTCCGGGCGACCTCGAGAAACGCCAGCGCGCCGGACCAGCGCGCCTGCTCCGCCGCGCGGCGGCGCAGCACCGACCACAGGGTTTCCGGCTTGCGATCCTTGGCCAGCGCATAGACATCGGCGTCGGCGAGTCCGCAGAAGGGCGTCTTCAGCAGCGCCGCCAGGGTCAGGTCGTCGTCGGGGTAGAGGACGAACCGTGCCAGGGCCATCAGGTCGTCGAAGGCGATGTGCGCGGACAGGGTGAGACGGTCCGCGCCCGCCACCGGCACGCCGCGCCGCTTGAGCTCGCGGATGATCTCCTCGAACAGCACCCGGCGGCGACGCACCAGGATCAGCACGTCGCCGTATCCGGCCGGCCGCCATTCCCGGGCTTCCTTGTCGAAGATGGAGTCGCCGCGCGCGACCAGGGCCTGGATCTCGGCGGCGATCCGGCGAGCCAGCCGCCGATTGGCCGAGGTCTCGGCCTCCTCGTCGAGCGGCGCCTCCCAGGCTTCGCGATCCTCCGCCGTCTCCTCGCGTTCCAGCGGCCAGAGGTCGACGCAGCCAGGATGGTCGGCGCGGAAGGCGCGGTGGCTGACGATGTCCTCCCCGATCGGCGGCGGCACGCCCCGACGCGTCTCCGGGGCGATGAACAGGGTGTCGACAAACCGCAGGACTTCCGGCGTCGACCGATAGGAGACCAGCAGCGGCACGCCCGAGGCGGCGCGGCCGGCGGCCTCGATCTGGGCGATGTAGGCCTGGGTCTCGTCGAGCAGCCGCTGCGGGTCGGCGCCCTGGAAGCTGTAGATCGACTGCTTCTCGTCGCCGACCACGAACAGGGTGCGGTCGGTGGCGTCGCTGCCGCGCAGCCCGGCCCCGGACCAGAACTCTCCGGCCAGCTGGCGCACGATCTCCCACTGCTCGGGCGCGGTGTCCTGGGCCTCGTCGACGAGGATGTGGTCGATGCCGCCGTCAAGCTTGTAGAGCACCCAGGCCGCGTCCGGCCGCTCGGCGACCAGCTCCTTGGTGCGGATGATGAGGTCGGCGAAGTCGAGCGCCCCGCGCTCGGTCTTGGCCTTGTGGTAGGCGACCTGATAGCCGCTGGCCAGGGCCAGGACCTGGACCGTGCTCTCGGCGACCCTGGCCGCGCGCAACTGCCCCCGGACCCGCTCCAGGCGGTCCTGCTCGGTCAGCAGGGCCATGCGCAGGTCCTCGCGCGGCTTGAGCGTCTTGGTCGTGGCGAAGTGCTTGACGGGCGTGCCCTCGCCCTTGGCCGTGAAGAAGACGCCGACGGCGTCCGCGATGGTCGCCGCGGCGGAGAGGCCGCGCGCGCATTTGTCGTCGTTCACGCCGCCGGCCGAGAGCACCTCGGCGGCCTCGCGATAGAGACGACGGTTGGTCGCCGCCAGCGCCTCGGCCTCGATCTCCTCGGCCGTGGTCGGGACATCGAAGCCGCAGACCGCCCAGACGTCGGCCTGCATGCCGCCGAAGCCGCCGGTGCGGGCGACATAGCCGGCGATGGCGTCGCGCTTCTGTTCGAAGGCCGCGAACATCTGCTGGAAACTGTCGAAGTCGAGCGCCACCGACAGCCGCGCGTAGGCGTCGGCCAGCGCGCCCTCGCTGACCAGGGCGTGGTTGGCCACCTGGGCCCGCGCCTCGGCGGCGATCAGGGCCGAGGCGGCGTCGTCCATGACGGTGAAGCCGGGCGAGACCCGGGCCTCGAGCGGGAACCGCCGCAGCAGCTTCTCGCAGAAGGCGTGGATGGTCTGGATCTTCAGCCCGC
>JAZJXN010000162.1:2334-4077 GCA_040390885.1 Pseudomonadota bacterium
AACCGCCGCAGCAGCTTCTCGCAGAAGGCGTGGATGGTCTGGATCTTCAGCCCGCCCGGCGTCTCCAGCGCCTTGGCGAACAGCATCCGCGCCTTGGACAGCGCGATGGCGTCGCGCGGACCGGCGTCGTCGCCCTCCAGCTTCGCCAGCTCGTCCTGGAGGGCTTCGTCCTCCATCACCGACCAGCCGCCCAGCACCTCGAACAAGCGCCGCTGCATCTCGGCGGCGGCGGCCTTGGTGTAGGTCACGCACAGGATCGCCGCGGGCTGCACCTCGCGCAGCAGCAGCCGCGCGACCCGGTCGATCAGGGTCTTGGTCTTGCCCGAGCCGGCGTTGGCGGTGACGAAGGCGTTCAGCGACGGGTCGGCGGCCCGGCGCTGGTTGAGGTCATGACCCCCTGGGACCGGAGCGCTCATTCGCCGCCCTCCCCTTCGCCGCCGGTGGACCATTCGAACACCCGCGCCAGATGGTCGTAGTCGCCGGCATAGGTCTTCACGAACTGCGGGGCGGTGCGCGAAAGGTAGCCGCGCGCCGGGTCCTGGTAGAGGGCCAGCAGGGCCTTCACGCCCTCCCAGGCCCTGGCCGCCGCCTCCTCGCTCTCGTCGCCGGCCTTCTTGCGCACGATCTCCTCGCCGGGCGGCCGGCGGCCGGTGACGCGCAGATAGGTGAGCTCGCCGGCATAGGCCTTGAGCCCCTTGAAGCCGCCCGCCAGCAGCATGGCCATCGTCAGGGTCAGCTGCGGCGAGAACCCGGTGTCGATCTGTTTCCCGGACGGGGCGCCGCCGGTCTTGAAGTCGAGCACATGGCCGAGGCCCTCCGGGGTGATCTCGATGCGGTCGGCCTTGGCGGTGAGGGTGAAGGCGCGGCCGTCGACGGTCAGGGGCAGCCGGCCGGATTGTTCGACATGGATCTCGCGACCGTCGGCGCGACGGTCTCGCTCCAGGTCGGCCGCCCAGCGCGCGGCCTCCCGGGCCAGGGCGCGCTCGCGGGCGAGCATCGCCCGCGGCAGACCCTGGGCGACCAGGGCGTCGAGGTAGAGCTTTTCGAACAGGCCGGTGGCGTCGGGCGGCTCGCCGCCTTCCCAGGCCTCGGCGAACTTCTCGAAGGCGCTGTGGATGGCGGTGCCGCGCGCCTTGGATTCGACCGGCTCGTCGGGGCGGTCGAGCGGGAACAGCTTGAGGATGTCGCGGGCCCAGACCGAATAGGGATCCCGGGTCAGCGCCTCGATGCGGGTCACCGCGAAGGTGTCGGGCCGCTCGGCCACCGGCGGGGCGGGCGCGGGGCGCCTGACCGGGGCGTAGGGCGCGGGGGCGTCGAGGGCGCGGGCCCAGTCGAGCAGTTCAGGTCGTCCGGGCAGCGCCACGCCGGCGCCGCGCGCCAGGGTGCGCAGCCGCCACAGCCAGCGCGACTCCACCGCCGGCCCGCCCTCGCGGCGCTGGCTGTGGACCAGCACCACCTCCGGCGCGCAGGCGGCCTGGGCGAAGTCGTGGGCGGTGAGGCCGAGGCGGCGCTCGGGCGGCGGCAGGCCCATGCGCTCGCGCATGGGCCGCGACAGGAACGGATCGATCGGCGCGCCGCGCGGCCAGACGCCATCCTCTAGGCCCGCGAGGATCAGCCGGTCGGCGCGCAGCAGCCGCGCCTCCAGCGCGCCGAGGATGCGCAGGCGCGGATGCGGGACCCCGCCCGCGCGCAGGCTCTCGCCGTCGAGCAGTAGCGGCATCGGCGCGGCAAGGCCGGGCGCGC
>JAZJXN010000163.1:0-5523 GCA_040390885.1 Pseudomonadota bacterium
CGTCGTATCAGGCCACGGGCCGCGGCGTTTATCTCGTGCTGCGCGGGGCGGGGAAATGCTTCTCCGCCGGCCACGACCTCGGCGACATCGCCAGCGGCGAGAAGCTGCCCTACCCCAACTTCCAGGCCAAGGTGATCGAGCGGCTGGCGAACCTGCCGCTGCCGGTGATCACGGCGGTGCAGGGCCACTGCTACACCGGGGCGCTTGAGCTGGCCCTCGCCGGCGACCTGATCCTGGCCAGCGAGAGCGCCAAGTTCGCCGACACCCACGCCAAATGGGCGCTGACCCCGGTCTGGGGCCTGAGCCAGCGGCTGCCGCGCCGGGTGGGGACCTCGAAGGCGCGGGAGATGATGTTCACCTGCCGCACCTATTCGGGCCGCGAGGCCGAGGCCATGGGCCTGGCCAACGTCTGCGTCGCCGACGCAGACTGGGAAGCCGCCATCGACCGGCTGGCCGAGGAGATCTCCGCCAACTCGCCGTTCAGCCACGCGGCCAACAAGCGGCTGCTCGACCACACCGACGGGCTGCCGCTGCCGGCAGGCCTCGGCCACGAGATCTACAAGGGCGAGGGCGTCGGCCCGGACATGCAGGGCCGCATCGCCGCGTTCGCCGCCCGCAAGAAGGCCTGACCGCATGGCCCTGGCGCTCAGCCCCGAAGACCTCGCCTTCCGCGACGACGTCCGCCGCTTCCTCGATGAGAAGCTGACCGACGACCTGCGCGAGGCGGGACGGCTGAACGCGGGCGTCTACTGCGACCGACCGGTGGCGCAACGGTGGCTGTCGATCCTGAATGATCGCGGCTGGGCGACGCCGAACTGGCCTGTCGAGCTGGGCGGGACCGACTGGACCCAGGTTCAGCGCTACATCTTCGCCAGCGAGCTGATCGCCGCCGACGCCCCGGCCGTGACGCCGAACGGCACCGGCATGCTCGGCCCGGTGATCATCGCCTTCGGCACGCCCGAGCAGAAGGCGAAGTACCTGCCCGCCATCAAGACCGGCGAGGACTGGTGGGCCCAAGGCTATTCCGAACCGGGCGCCGGGTCGGACCTGGCCAGCCTGCAATGCCGCGCCGTGCGCGATGGCGACCACTACGTCATCAACGGCTCCAAGATCTGGACCACCCACGCCCAGTTCTCGAACCGCATCTTCTGCCTCGTCCGCACCAGCACCGAGGGCAAGCCGCAGGCCGGGATCAGCTTCCTGCTGTTCGACATGGACCTGCCCGGCATCACCATCCGGCCGATCATCACCCTGGCCGGCGACCATGAGGTCAATGAGGTCTTCTTCGACAATGTCCGCGCGCCGGTCTCAGGGCTGGTCGGCCAGGAGAACGACGGCTGGACCGTGGCCAAGTACCTGCTGACCCATGAGCGCGGCGGCCAGTGGGCGCCGCGGCTGCGCAAACAGTGGGGGCGGCTCGCCACCATGCTGGCCGACCGCCCCGATGGGGATGCGGACGAGATCGCCAGCATCCGCCGCCGGCTCGCCGAACTCGCGATCCAGCTCGACGCCCAGGAAGCCAACGAGCACCAGATCCTGTCGACGCTGTCGCAGGGCGGCTCGCCCGGCCCGGCCAGCTCGATGCTCAAGATGTCAGGCACCGAGCTGCTGCAGCAGATGGACGAGCTCGGGGTGATCCTGGCCGGACCCTACGCAGCGGTGGACCAGTCGCCGGCGCTGCACGGCCTCAACGTCCAGCTCGGCGTCGGGCCCGTGGACGCGATCACCAACACCTCGCGCTATCTGAACAACCGCGCGGCGACGATCTACGCCGGCTCCAGCGAGGTCCAGCGCAACATCCTCGCGGGACAGCTGCTGAAGGGCTAGGCGCGCGGCTCGATCAGCACGCTCTGCACCGAGCGGCCGAAGTAGCCGTCGCGATCGGCCAGCCGCGCGAAGGCGAGCGCCCCGCCGCTGTCTCCGACCCAGGTCTCGGCGTCGAGCAGGATCCACTTGCCGACCGGCTGACGCGCGAAGCTGACCGACAGGTCGCCGTTGATGAAGGTGTACTTCTGAAAGTCGAGCACCGACGACACCCCGTTGCTGAAGTCGGCGGTGAGGGCGGCGCGCATCAGGGCCGACGTCTCCTCTCCCCTGACCATCGGCCGCTCGGCGCGGAACCAGACCGCCGCCGCGCCGGGCTTGCCCCATTCGCCGCGCGCGATCTTTGCCGACATGCCCGAACCGAAGCCGTGCGTGGCGCCAAAGCCCGCGCTGCGCGGCTCGTCGTCGGCCGGCGCCGCGAACTCCAGCGGGCGGAAGCCGTCGTGCTCGGGCAGCGTCTGGGGCTCATCGCGCAGCTTCAGCACGCTGGCGCGCACGCACTCCTTGCCGTCGGCGAGCAGGCGAATCTGCAGCAACTGGATCTTGCGGCCTTCACGAACGACCTCGGTCTCGATGTCGAGGGTGGCGACCGGCACCGGCCGCAGCAGGTCGACGGTCATCCGCGCCACCCGCATCGGACGCTCCGCGGGGAAGGCCTCGGCCGCCCGCGCCACCAGGGCTGACGGGGCCCCGCCGTGCTGCATGGTCGGATCCCACGGACCGGCGGAAAAGGGCGTCGCCGTGGCGCGATGTCCATCGACGCTGAAAACGTGTTCGTCGCTCATCCTTGCCCCCTCAGGCCGCCGCATCGCCCTCCTGTCGGCGCTCTGCCGCGAGGGAAATCAACGCCTTCGCGGTGAAGTCATCGGCCGGGAAGAAGGTCTCGAGGGCCAGTTCCGAAAGGGTCACGTCCGTCGGGGTGCCGAACACGGTGACGGTGCTGATGAAGGCCAGCACGCCGTGCTCGGTCTGCAGCCGCATCGGCACGGCGACTCCGCCGAGGTCCTGGCCATGCGGAACCCCGACGGCGGCCGGCGGCGCGGGATAGCCCTTCAGCTCGTCGTACAGGGTCTGCAGCGCGGCGTCGGCGGTCGCGTCGATCTGGCGGCGCAGGCGGTCGAGGAGATGGCCGCGCCATTCGATCAGGTTGGCGATCCTCGGCGCCAGCCCCTTCGGGTGCAGGCTTAGCCGGAGGACGTTCAGCGGCTGCGCCAGCAGGTCCGCATCCACGGCCAGGAAGGCCATCGCCGCGGCGTTGGCGGAAATCAGGTTCCAGTGCCGGTCCACCGCAAGCGCCGGGTACGGCTCGTGGCCCTTGAGGATGAGGTCGACCGCGCGGCGAGCCGCCGCGAGATCCGGCGCATCCAGCGGCCGCTCCGGATAGACCGGCGCGAAGCCGCCCGCGATCAGCAGGGCGTTGCGCTCGCGGAGCGGAACGTCGAGCTGCTCGGCCAGATGCAGCACCATCTGGCGGCTGGGCTGCGAGCGCCCGGTCTCGATGAAGCTCAGATGCTTGGGCGAAATCTCGGCGTCGAGCGCGAGATCCAGCTGCGTCAGGCGCCGCCGCTGGCGCCAGTCGCGGATGCGCCCGCCGACGGTCGATGGGTTGCTCATGGGCGGAGGCTAGACCCGTCTGGGCCGGCTTCCAATTACCTCGCAGGTAGTCCGCGGGCGCCCTTCCCCAGCGTAGCCGGTTGAAAGCGGCCCCGGCAGCGGGCAAGGATGGCGCCGAACAAGCGTTTGAGGGAGAGCCGCGCATGACCAAGGAAGTCGACTACAAGGACCTGGCCAGCCTCGTCGGGCAGGAAATCGGTGTTTCGGACTGGCTGGAAGTCAGCCAGGAACGCGTCAACCAGTTCGCCGAAGCGACCGGCGACCACCAGTGGATCCACGTCGACGTGGAGCGGGCCACCAAGGAAATGGGCGGCCCGATCGCCCACGGTTACCTGACCCTGTCGCTGATCCCGTTCCTCGGCGCCAAGCTGCTCAAGGTCAACGGCGTGACCCGCGGCATCAACTACGGCAGCGACAAGGTCCGCTTCACCAACATGGTCCGCGTCGGCAAGCGCGTGCGCATGCGCCAGAAGCTGGTCAGCGTCGAACCCAAGGCCGGCGGCCTGCAGATGAAGAACGAATGCACCATCGAGATCGAGGGCGAAGACCGCCCCGCCTGCGTCGCTGAGACCATCAGCGTCATCTACGGGTGATCTGACGGTATCCCCCGCGCGGCGCGCGGGGGAGCCTCTTCTAGGCGGCCACGCGCACGAGCGCCGGCCGCGGCGGCGGCCTCAGGCAGAAGCTGTAGTCGCCGTCATAGGGGGTCGCGAACCAGGCGGCCTTCAGGTCGTCCTCGACCTCCGGCGCCCAGCGCACATGGCAGTGATTGTGACCATAGGTTCGACGCGCGACGGCGAACGGTCCTGACAGAAGCTCGTCCATCCGGGGATTGACCATCGGCAGCCGCACACGTGCGGCGCCCAGCGCTCTCGCCGAGCCGATCAGCGTCTGCACCAGCGCCGGGACAGCACGCGCCTCATGATCTCGCAGCGCGATCAGGTCGACGATCTCCAGCGCCGGACGCTCGACTTCCGATCCCTTGGAGAAGAAGGCGAGGAGATAGCCCGCCAGCTCGCCGTCCGCCTCGAAGCCAAGCATGAGCGGCGCCCGGGTCAGGTCCGGGTCGGCGCACCGCCAGCGCAGGCTCGCGGCGTCGCGGCTCGCCAGCAGGCGCCCGTCCTGCCGCAAACGATCCCAGAGGCGGTCGAAGGCGTCGTCGACGCCGGACATCGGGATTTCGCTCACGCCGTCCGCCAGCCAGGTCAGGCCACCGCTCCACAGACGATCCGAGTTGAAGCGCTCCCCGCCCCGGCGTGAGGCGGCGTGTCCCGACAGACCGTTGAACCAGCGCAGCGCGCGCTCGCTGGCGACGCCGGTCCAGTCGGTGCGCCAGACATACTTCACCGACGCCAACGGCTCGGGCCACGGGTTCATGGCGTGATGCTGATACATCGGCGCCGAGCGGTCGTTGGCGTTGAAGACGTATCGCGCGAAGCGGTCATCCTGATTGGCCAGCCGCCTCAGAAGATCGCGGCCGGCGCCGCGCATCCGCGGGTTGACCAGCAGGGTGTGTCCGGTCGCGCCGAGGAAGGTCTCATCGCCCTGCCAGAAGCGCTGGCTGAAGTTGCCGAGGAAGGCCTCGACGCCGTGCTCGTCTTCGCAGACCCAGCCCACCGGACCCGTCGCCGAGTCGAGGCCGGGCGTCCCGGCCGTCAGCCAGGCCCAGCTCTCCAGGCTGCGCGACGGCCACCAGGCCCAGTCGCAGAGGGCGTTGACCGCCTTGTGGTCCTTCAGGTCGAACGGTCGGACGCGAAAATCCATCCCGGGGCACTCCAAGTCTAAGCGGCGCATCCCCCCGGATATGTCGCGGACCCCACTTATGAGCCGGAGCGGGACCGTCCGCAGTCGGTTTCCCCTCGTGGGTGCAGGTTAACCTTTCTCGACAACCTACGGCCGCCCGCGCGCCGCCGCGGACGTGCAAACGGCCGCGGATCGCTCCGCGGCCGTTGCTTGTGGGATGCTAGCCGGGCCCTATCAGCCGAAGGACCGCGGCTCGGCATGTCGGCGCTCGAAATCCTTGATCTCGCTGTCGGCCTTGTCGGTCGCGACGTCGAGGGACTTGTCGGAATGAACGCGGACCAC
>JAZJXN010000163.1:5533-13234 GCA_040390885.1 Pseudomonadota bacterium
TGCGCGTAGCCGTAGCGCTCCTGGATCTTGCCCAGAAGCTGGTCGCGCTTGCCCGCGATCACGGTCAGGTCGTCGTCAGTGAGCTTGCCCCACTGCTCCTTCACCTTGCCCGAGAACTGCTTCCACTCGCCTTCGGCGCGGTTCCACATAGCGGTCTCCTGTCACTGTTACTGCAGACAGGAATAACCCTTTCCGCGGGGTCAGGGTTCCGAGTGATTGCCGATCGAGGCGGCGATGGTGCCGGCCGGCGTCGGCTCGACCGGGGCCGATCCGGGCGGCGTGATGCCGTCGATCATGCCCACCGCCTCGCGCACGAATCGGGCGTGGGTGACGATGCCGATCTCAAGCCGCTCACCGGACAGCTCGACCTGCTGGGTCAGAATTCCGGCCACGAACTGGACCTCCTGCGACTCCGTCCCGCCCGGCCGGCGGCGCGCGCCTTCGGCCATGAACACCGGCCCGCCGGAGTTGCCCGGGAAGACGCTGAAATCGAGCAGGAAGGTCGGGAAGACGTTGGACGGCGCCAGCGGATAGGAGGCCACCCGGCCCGACCGCAGGATCGGGAAGCCGGCCTGGTTGGCCGAGAGGCCGCGCGGGAAGCCGAGCGCCATCATCTCGTCGCCCGGCCCCAGCGCGTACTGGGTGAAGGTGTCGTCCTGGGCGAGCCAGGAAAGCGGAATGGCGGCCTTGGCGAATTCGTCGGGGGCCTTGATGACGATGGCGGCGACGTCGCGGGTGGGATGGCGGGTCCACTTGGCCGCCTTTGCGTCGTCGCGGATCGTGAGGGGCTGGGGATCGTAGCGCCAGGCCCCGTCGGCGCCCTGGATGCGATAGCCGATCTTGGCGGTCATCGCGGGCATGCGGTCGAAGACGTGGGCGGCGGTGACGAGGATGGTGCGAGGCTTGCCGTCCGGCGTGGGCGCGTCGATCAGGAAGCCGGTGCCGACGGTGCGCGTGCCGTCGCCCAGTGGCTGCTCGAGCTGGACCGTCGCCTTGATCAGGTCGACGGAGAGGTCCCAGGCCATCAACGCCCCTTGGTCTGCACGCCTACTATCCGGACTATTGAGTCGCCCGTCTCAATGATGCGTCCTCATTTGACCCCAACCTCCCCACCGCACAAGCTGACGCAAGGCCGCACTCGGAGAGTTGATTCATGAACCGGCGCCAAATGATGGTCGCGACCGCCGCGACCGCCGTATCGACCAGTTTCGCATCAGGAAGCGCCATGTCCGCCACCGCCAAGCCCATCCCTCCCGTCGCCCCCAAGATCCCCAAGCGGATCGAGCAGCTGGGCCGTGTGCGGGTCGACGACTACGCCTGGATGAAGGACGACAACTGGCAGAAGGTCCTGCGCGACCCGTCGCTGATCAAGGCCGACGTCAAGGCGCACCTGACCGAGGAGAACGCCTACACCAAGGCGATGCTGGCCTCGACCGAGCCGCTGCAGGCGCAGATGTTCGAGGAGATGAAGGGCCGCATCAAGGAGGACGACGCCTCCGTTCCCGACGCAGACGGGCCCTGGGAGTACTACACCCGCTTCGAGGTCGGGGCTCAGCACCCGATCCATGCTCGACGGCCCAAGGGCCAGACCGAGGGCGAGGTGATCCTCCTGAACGAGGAGACCGAGTCCAAGGGCAAGGCCTTCTACCAGGTGGGGTCAGCCAGCCACACGGCCGACCACGCGCGCTACGGCTGGATGGTCGATGAGCAGGGCTCAGAGGTCTACCGCCTGCATGTGAAGGACATCGCCACCGGCAAGGTCGTCGGCGAGCCGGTCGAGAGCGTCGCCGACTTCGTGTTCTCGCCGGACTCGAAGTGGATTTTCTGGACCTTGCGCGACGACAACGGTCGCCCGGCGAAGATCTTCCGCCGCCCCGTCGGCGGCGCGGCCAAAGACGACGTCCTGGTCTATGACGAGCCTGACGAAGGGTTCTTCATCGGCACGGGCGTCACCCAGTCGCGGAAATGGATCGTCATCGGCTGCGGCAACCAGGAGACCAGCGAGGCCTCGCTGATCCCGGCGGCCGATCCCACGGCCAGGCCCGTTGTGGTCGAGCCGCGCAAGGTAGGCGTCCGCTACGATGTCGACCACTGGAACGACCACTTCGTGATCCGCACCAACGCCGACGACGCCGTCGACTTCAAGCTGGTCACCGCGCCGGAAGCGACGCCCGGCAAGACGCACTGGAAGGACTGGATCGCCCACAAGCCGGGCAGCCTGATCGTGGGCGTGACGGCCTTCAAGGACCACTTCGTGCGGCTGGAGAAGGTCGACGCGGTCAACCGCATCGTCGTCACCACCAAAGACGGCGACGAGCACATCGTCGACTTCGACGAGCAGGCCTACGCCCTCGGCCTCGACGGCGGCTATGAGTACGACACCACCGAGCTGCGCTTCACCTACACCTCGATGACCACGCCCCGGCAGTGGTTCGACTACGACATGGCGACCCGCAAGCGGACCCTGCGCAAGACCCAGGAGATCCCGTCCGGCCACAATCCGGCCGACTACGAGACCCGGCGCCTGAACGCCCGGGCGCCCGACGGGGCCGAGGTGCCGATCTTCGTGCTGATGAAGAAGGGGACCAAGCTCGACGGCTCAGCGCCGCTGCTGCTGTACGGCTACGGCAGCTATGGCATCTCGATGGACGCCAGCTTCTCCATCCGAAACTTCAGCCTCGTCGACCGCGGCTGGATCTGGGCCACGGCCTGCCCGCGCGGCGGCTCGGAGAAGGGCTGGGGCTGGTTCCTGGACGGCAAGAAGTTCAAGAAGAAGAACACCTTCACCGACTTCATCGCCTGCGCCGAGCACCTGCACGCGGCCGGCTACGGCGCGCCGGAGCGGACGGTGGCCTACGGTGGCTCGGCCGGCGGCCTGCTGATGGGCGCCATCACCAACATGCGGCCGGACCTCTGGGCCGGGATCATCGCGGCGGTGCCGTTCGTCGACGTCATCAACACCATGAGCGACACCACCCTGCCGCTGACGCCGCCGGAGTGGCCCGAGTGGGGCAACCCGATCGAGGACGCCGAGGCGTATGACTACATCCTGAGCTACAGCCCCTACGACCAGGTCGGCGACAAGCCCTATCCGGCGGTGCTCGCGACGGGCGGCTTGTCCGACCCGCGCGTGACCTACTGGGAGCCGGAGAAGTGGGCCGCCAAGCTGCGCGACCACACGACCAGCGGCGACCCGATCCTGCTGAAGATCAACATGGAGGCGGGCCACGGCGGCGCTTCGGGCCGGTTCGATTTCCTGAAGGAGATCGCGCTGGACTACGCCTTCGCCGTCTGGGCGGTGGACAGGGGATGGACGAACGCTTGATCACGATAAGAGCCGCCACCGCCGCCGACGCCCCGGCGCTGGCGGCCATCTACGGCGATGCCGTCCTGCACGGCGTCGGCACCTTCGAGGAGATCCCGCCCGACGCCGCGGAGATGGCCCGGCGGCAGTCGGCGATCCTGGCGCTTGGCCTTCCCTACTATGTGGCCGAGCTCGACGGCGCGGTGGCGGGCTATGCCTACGCCTCGCCGTTCCGGCCGCGCACCGGCTACCGCTACACGGCGGAGGACAGCGTCTACATCGCGCCGTCCGCGAAGGGTCGGGGCCTCGGCAAGGCGCTGCTGCCGCGCGTGATCGCCGACTGCGAGGCGCTGGGCCTGCGCCAGCTGATCGCGGTGATCGGCGGGTCGGACAACACGGGCTCGATCCGCCTGCACGAGGGGCTGGGCTTCCGGCGCCAGGGCGTGGTCGAGGCCGTGGGCTTCAAGTTCGGCGCCTGGCGGGACATCGTGATGATGCAGAAGCCGCTGAACGGCGGGGCCGGAAGCGTGCCGGAAGTTCCGGGGCTTGCGCTGGGCGGGGGGTAGCGCATTGCGTGGTTCGAGACGCGCCGCGCGCTCCTCACCATGACAAGCTTTTCTGCAGCCCACCCAACCAGTCATCCTGAGGAGCGGCGACGCCGCGTCTCGAAGGACGCATTGCATCGCCGCCCGCCCGCCCCTAGGTTCCGTCGCATGCAGGCCCTGCGCACCCTTCTGCTGATCCTGATCGCGGCGAGTTTCGCCGTCGGCGGGACCGCGCGCGCCATGCCGATGGCCGCGGACGCGCCGCCGTGCCACGAGGCGCCGGCCTCGCCGGAAAAGCACAAGCCGGCTCCAGTGGCCATGAACTGCTGCGCCGGCTGCATGCCCGCGCCGACGGAAACGGCGGCGATGCTCGAGATCACCGTCGCCGAGCCAACCGCCTACACCGTCGTCGAGACCGCGATCGAGGGCCGCCACACGGCGCCCGATCCCGGGCCTCCACGCCTCCGCGCCTGAAGCTCGAAAACCCGCTACTTTCCGTTTCAGACAGGGAGGGTCAGATGACCTTCAACACCCGCGCGCGCCTGCTGGCGTCCGCATCCCTCGCCGCGAGCCTTGCGCTCGCCACCGCCGCTATCGCGCAGGAGCATGGCGCGCACGACCACCACGACATGCCGCCGGTCGCCACAGCCCAGCCCGCCGACATGCCCCCGGAAGAGAGCATGGCGATGGAGGCCGACACGGGGATGGTCAGCGCCCTGGGCGCCTACCCCATGACCCGCGACGCCAGCGGCACCAGCTGGCAGCCCGATGTCGCGCCGCACGATGGCCTGCACGTGATGAAGGGCGACTGGATGATCATGGGTCACGCCCTGATCAACGGCGTCTACGCGACCCAGGACGGCCCGCGCGGCGACGACAAGGCCTTCCTGGCCGGGATGGCGATGGCGACGGCCAGCCGCCCGCTCGGCGCCGGCACGCTGCAGCTGAAGGCCATGCTCAGCCCTGATCCGCTGATGGGCGGCGACGGCTACCCGCTGCTGCTGGCCGCCGGCGAGAGCGCCAACGGCGTCGATCCGCTGATCGACCGCCAGCACCCGCACGACCTGTTCATGGAGCTGGCCGCAAGCTGGAGCGTGAAGGTCGGCGATGCGCAGAGCCTGTTCCTCTATGGTGGCCTGCCCGGCGAGCCCGCCTTCGGTCCGCCCGCCTTCATGCACCGCACCGCGGCGATGGACAGCCCCGAGGCGCCGATCACCCACCACTGGTTCGACAGCACCCACATCACCTTCGGCGTCGTCACGGCCGGCTTCGTATCGGGGCGCTGGAAGGTCGAGGCGTCAGCCTTCCGCGGCCGCGAGCCCGACGAAGAGCGCTGGGACATCGAGACCGGCGAGCTCGACTCGCGCTCGGCCCGCCTGAGCTTCAACCCCACCGAGAACTGGTCGCTGCAGGCCAGCTGGGCGTCGATCATCAGCCCCGAGGCGCTGGAGCCCCATCATGACGAGGAGCGGGTCTCTGTGAGCGCCCTCTATGCCAAGCGCTTCGGGTCCGCGGGGCTGGTCTCGGGCACGGCCGCCTGGGCGCGCAAGCAGAAGAAGCCCGACGACGTCGAGCTGGACGCCTGGCTGTTCGAGGGCGCCGTCCAACCCGACGACCGCTGGACCCTGTTCGCCCGCGCCGAGCAGATCGACACCGACGAGCTGACCCTCGGCGGCGGCCATGGCCCGGCCTACACCGTGCGCAAACTGTCGATCGGCGCCATCCACGACTGGCGTCTGTCCGACAGCGTCAAGGTCGGCGTCGGCGCCCTGATCAACGCGTTCGACATCCCCGCCCCGCTGGATTCCAGCTACGGCGACCCCGGTGGCGGCATGGCGTTCGTGCGATTGAAGGTGGGGTAGCAAAGCCCCCTGCACAGCCCTCCTCCTCGGTGGAGGAGGGTTGGGTGGTGGTGTGGCCGCTGCGGTTGGGTGAAGGGATCAGCAAGGCTCGGCGCCGAACAGCGCTCATCCCGGCCCTCTTCGACCACACACCAATCCCCGGCCTTGCTCCATCGATGAGGAAGGGAGATCGACTACCGCCCCAGCGCCTTCGCCAGGGCGCCGGCGTCGTAGGGCTTGTCGAGGGCGACCACGTCCTCGACGCCCTGCATGACCTCGCTGTCGGAATAGCCGCTGGCCAGCACCAGGCGCAGCCCGGGGCGGATCGTCCGGGCCATCCGCGCGAGCTCGTCGCCGCGCATGCCCGGCAGGCCGATGTCGGTGAACAGCACGTCGACCCGAGCCCCCGATTCGATGATCAGTAGCGCCGCCGTGGCGTCGACCGCCTCGATCACCGCAAAGCCCAGCTCGGTGATCATCTCGGCCGCCGCCGCGCGAACCAGGGCCTCGTCCTCGACCAGCAGCACGGTCTCGCGGCCCGCCCGCAGCCCAGCGGCGATCTTCCGCGCCAGGTCGGCCTTGGCGTAGGGCTTGGACAGCAGGGCCACCCCCTCGTCCAGGCGGCCATGGTGGACAATGGCGTTCTCGGTATAGCCCGAGGTGTAGAGCACCGGCAGACCGGGGCGCAGGTCCATCGCCGCCGCGACGAAGGCCGGGGTCTTCATCTTGCCGGGCATGATCACGTCGGTGAACAGCAGGTCGATCCGCCGGTCGCTGCGCAGGATTTCGAGCGCCGCCGCCGGCCCGTCGGCCTGGATGCAGTCGTAGCCGAGGTCGGTGAGCATGGCGCAGGCGGCTTCGCGCACGGCGTCCTCGTCCTCGACGACCAGAATCATCTCGCCGCGACCCTCGTCCATCCGTTCGGCGGCCGCCGGGACCGCCTCGCGCTTGCGGGTGCGCGGCAGGTAGATCTTCACCGTCGTGCCCTGGCCGAGCTCGCTGTAGATCTGGATATGGCCCTTCGACTGCTTGACGAAGCCGTAGACCATCGAGAGGCCCAGGCCTGTGCCCTTGCCCTCCACCTTGGTGGTAAAGAACGGCTCGAACACCCGGGCCATGGTCTCGCGCGTCATTCCCTGACCCGTGTCGGACACGGCGAGCATGACGTACTGGCCGGGCGTGATGTCGGCCAGCGCCGCGTTGGCCAGTTCGACCGTCAGGCGGCCGCCCTCGGGCATGGCGTCCCGGGCATTGATGGCAAGGTTTAGGAGCGCGCTCTCGAGCTGGGCCGGGTCGGCGACGGTATTCCACAGGCCGCCGGCGATCACGGTTTCGACCTCGACCGCCTCCCCCAGCGTGCGGCGCATCAGCATGGCCATGTCGCCGACCAGGCGGCCGGGGTTGACCACCTGCGGCTCCAGCGGCTGCCGCCGGGCGAAGGCGAGCAGCTGCCGGGTCAGGTCCGCGGCGCGGTCGGAGGCGTGGATGGCGTTCTGCAGGCGGGCCTTGCTCTTGGCGTCCTTGACCACCCGCTCGACCATCTCGAGGTTGGCGCGGATCACTTGCAGCAGGTTGTTGAAGTCGTGAGCGACGCCGCCCGTAAGCTGGCCGACCGCCTCCATCCGCTGCGAGCGGCGCGCCTGCTCTTCGGCGCGTTCGCGCTCGCTGATGTCTCGCGAGGATCCGACGATGCGGGTGGCGCGGCCGGAGGCGTCCAGCACGGGGGCCAGCATAGACTCCCAGGCGACCACCCCCACGCCGGGCACGTCGATGGTGTCGCGGGTGGTGATCGCGCGACCAGCGGCCAGGACGCGGTCGTAGACGGCCTTCAGCTGCGGGCCGATGGCCGGGAAGACATCCATGATGTCGCGGCCGCGGAACGGAGTCACGTCGCCGCCCATCAGCCTGGCCAGGGCCGGATTGAAGTCGCCGACCAGGAAGCGCCCATCCGGCGTGATGTTGAAGGTGTAGAGATAGTCCGGGATGTTCTCGAACACCGCCCGGATCAGGG
>JAZJXN010000164.1:0-8256 GCA_040390885.1 Pseudomonadota bacterium
CGTCGTCGATCATCGCCAGGATCACCAGGATGGCGTCGGCGCCGAGGCTGCGTGACTCCGCCACCTGCCAGGGATCGACGAGGAAGTCCTTGCGGATGCAGGGCAGGGCGGTCGCCGCGCGGGCCGCCTGCAGATAGTCGTCGGCGCCCATGAAGCTGGGACCGTCGGTCAGCACGGACAGACAGGCCGCGCCGCCGCGCTCATAGGCCCGGGCCAGGGCCGGCGGGTCGAAGTCCTCGCGGATCACGCCCTTCGACGGCGAGGCCTTCTTGATCTCGGCGATCAGGGCCAGTCGGCCGGGCGCGTGGTGGCGCTCGAGGGCGGCGCGGAAGCCGCGGGCGCCGTTGGCGACGGCGGCGTCGGCCTCGATCTGGGACTGCGGACGCTCGGCCTTGCGGGCGGCGACCTCTTCGCGCTTGTAGGCGGCGATCTTCGCGAGAATGTCGGTCATGCGTTGCTGATCGTCACGAGCTTGTCGAGCGCCGCAAGGGCGCGGCCGTCGTCGATGACCTGGCCGGCCAGCTCGACGCCCTCACGCAGCGTCTCGACCCGCTCGGCCACCAGGAAGGCGGCGGCGGCGTTGAGCAGCACGATGTCGCGGTAGGCGCCGGTCTTGCCGTTCAGCAGGTCGCGCAGGGCGGTCGCGTTGTAGTCGGGATCGCCCCCGGTGAGATCCGACAGGGAAGCCCGAGGCAAGCCAACGGCTTCCGGCGTGATCGTGAACAGCCGCACGCCGCCGTCGCGCCACTCGACGACCTCGGTTTCGCCGGTCGTGGTCAGCTCGTCCATGCCCTGGCCGTGCGCCACCCAGGCGCGTTCGGCGCCGAGCGCGCCCAGGGCCTGGGCCATCGGCTCGATGAAGCGCGGGGCCGACACGCCGACGACCTGGCGCTTGGCGCCGGCGGGATTGGTCAGCGGGCCCAAGAGGTTGAAGATCGTCCTGAAGCCGAGCTGCTGGCGGATCGGCGAGACGTGCTTCATCGCGCCGTGGTGGGCCTGGGCGAACAGGAAGCAGACGCCGGCCTCGTCGAGCGCCTGGCGCTGCTTCTCGAGGCCCGGATCGATGTTGACGCCGAGCGCCGCCAGCACGTCGGCCGTACCGGACTTGCTGGTGATGGCGCGGTTGCCGTGCTTGGCCACCTTCAGCCCGCCGCCGGCGGCGACGAAGCTGACGGCGGTGGAGATGTTCAGCGTATGCAGGCCGTCGCCGCCCGTGCCGCAGACGTCGATCGTCTCGTACGGCAGGTCGAGGTGCACGGCGGCGCGGCGCATGGCCCGGGCGCAGGCGGCGATCTCGCCGACCGTCTCGCCACGCAGGCGGATGGCGGTCACGGCCGCGGCGACCTGGGCCGGAGTCGGTTCGCCGCGCAGGCAGGCGGAGAAGAAGGTCTCGGCGTCCTCGCCCGACAGTGTGGCCCCGTCGGCGAGACGGCTGAGCAGCGGCTTGAAGGCGTCGGACATGGCTAGACGGTCGCCGTCCGCTTGACCCCGGCGAGGTCGAGGAAGTTGTCGAGCAGCTGGTGGCCGCCCTCGGTGGCGATCGACTCGGGGTGGAACTGCACCCCGTGGATCGGCCGGGTGCGGTGCTGGACGCCCATGATCTCGCCGTCGTCGGTCCAGGCGGTGACCTCGAGCTCGGGCGGCAGCGTGGCCTTGTCGATGGCCAGGCTGTGGTAGCGCGTGGCCGTGAACGGCTGCGGCAGGCCCTTGAACAGGCCCTTGTCGGCGTGGCTGATCTCGCTGGTCTTGCCGTGCATGATCGATTTGGCCCGGATCACGTCGCCGCCATAGGCCTCGCCGATCGCCTGGTGGCCGAGGCAGACGCCGAGGATGGCCAGATCTTCCGGCGCCCCGCGCAGCAGCGGCAGGCAGATCCCGGCCTGCGCAGGCGCCTTGGGCCCCGGCGACAGCAGCACCGCCTCGGGCCTCAGGCCCAGCGCTTCCTGAACGGTCAGGGCGTCATTGCGGTAGACGACGGTCTCCGCCCCCAGCTCGTTCAGGTAATGAACGAGGTTGTAGGTAAAGCTGTCGTAGTTATCGATGACGAGGATCATGGCCTGATGCTTCTAGGCGCTGACGCCGTTTGCGCCAAGGGGCGGCGCGCGTCATCCTCCCGCCATGGCCGTCGCCGATTCCGTCATCGACCGTGAAGCGCTCGCCTATGCGCGGGCGCTGCTGAAACCGCCGCTGGTGCGCGAGAGCCCGTGGCCGGTGCTCGGCGCGGCGTCACTGTGCGCGGTCGCCGCGCTGGCCTTCGCCTACGCGATGATCGTCGCGCCGCCGACGACGAGCAGCCATCTGGTGATCGAGGAAGCGCCGGCTCCCCAAAACCTTCTCCCGGAGGGAGAAGGAGGGGGCCGTCCCGCGCAGCCGTAGGCGCAGCGGGATGGGAGGTTGAGGGGTTCATGTGGTCGATGGCGTAACGCCTCACCCTCCCATCGCTCCGCGACGGGCCCCTCCCTCTCCCTCCGGGAGAGGGAAAGTCAGCCGAACCGCCAGGCCTCGTTGGCCGCTCGGCGCAGGGCGTTCGACTTGTGGATGGTCTCGTCATACTCGGCGTCGGGATCGCTGTCGGCGACCAGGCCGCCGCCGGCCTGGACGTAGAGCATGCCGTCCTTGACCAGTCCGGTGCGCAGCACGATGCAGGTGTCGACCGAGCCGTCGGCGCCGAAGTAGCCGACCGCGCCGGCGTAGCCGATGCCGCGCTTCTCGATCTCCAGCTCGTCGATGATCTCCATCGCCCGCACCTTGGGGGCGCCCGACACCGTGCCGGCGGGGAGGGCGGCCATCAGCACGTCGACCGGGTCCAGCCCCTCGGGCGCGTCGCCCTCGACGTTGGAGACGATGTGCATGACGTGGCTGTAGCGCTCGATGACGAAGCTCTGGGTCACGCGCACCGACGAGCGGCCGACGGCCGCCGCCGGCGCGTTGCGGCCGGGCTCGCGCAGGCGGGCGACCCGGCCGACGTCGTTGCGGCCGAGGTCCAGCAGCATGAGGTGCTCGGCCCGCTCCTTGGGATCGGCGAGCAGCTCCTGTTCCAGCGCCAGGTCCTGCTCGGGCGTGGCGCCGCGCGGACGGGTGCCGGCGATCGGGCGGATGGTGACCTTGCCGTCGCGCAGCCGGACCAGGATCTCGGGGCTCGACCCGACCAGCTGGAAGTCGCCGAACTCGAGATAGAACAGGAACGGCGAGGGGTTGGTCCGCCGCAGCGAGCGGTACAGCGCGAACGGATCGCGGGTGAATGGCGCCCGGAAGCGGTGCGCGACCACGGTCTGGAAGATGTCGCCGGCGCCGATGTAGTCCTTCGCCGCCTCGACCACCTTGCGATAGGCCTCGCGGTCGACCGGGGTGGTGAAGTCGATGGCCTCGGGCTCGCCGCCGACGGGCGCGGCCAGCGGCGTGCGCAGGTCGGCCAGCACCGCGTCGATCCGCGCGCGGGCGGCGGCGTAGGCGTCCTTCGCCGAGACCCCGGGCAGCGGCCGCGCCGGCGTCACCAGCACGATCTCCTGGGCGATCGCGTCGAAAACGGCCACGATCGAGGGCCGGATCATGATCGCATCGGGCAGGCCCAGCGGGTCCGGGTTCACGTCCGGCAGATGCTCGGCCAGCCGGATCATGTCGTAGCCGAGCGAGCCGTAGACGCCGGCGGCGGGCGGCGGCAGGCCGGCCGGCAGCTCGATCCGCGACTGGGCGACGAGGTCGCGCAGACTGTCGAGCGCGCCGCCCGCCTGGGGCGTGAACGCGTCTGCGGCGATGGCCTCGCCCTCGGCGATCTCGGCGGCGTTCCCGCGGCAGCGCCAGACCAGGTCCGGCTTCATGGCCAGGAACGAATAGCGGCCGCGCCAGGCGCCGCCTTCGACGCTCTCGAACAGGAAGCTGTAGCGACGGCCGTGGGCCATCTTCAGATAGGCCGACACCGGCGTCTCGAGATCGTCGATCAGCCGTGTCCAGACGACCTGCGGCCGCCCGGCGTCCCAGGCTCGCGCGAAGTCGTCGAACGACGGTTCGAGCGCAGCCTGGGCGGTCACTGGGCCTTGCTCGCCGGGGCGGCCGGCTTCTTGCCGTCGACGTTCAGCGCGTCGCCGGGCTCGGCGCCGATGGCCAGCCGCGCGTTGGCGAGGTTGGTCTCGGCCTTCAGCGTCGAGCGGGCGTAGGCGCGGGCCGATTCGGCGAGGTCCTTGAACAGGTCCTCGGTGAACTGGCGGGTCTGCTGGTTGGTGGCCTGGGCCAGGACCTGCACCTCGGCCGGGCGGATGGCGGTGACGAGACCGACGCCGATGCCGAACTGCTGGCCGCGAGCGGTGAAGGGCTCGCCCTTCTTGGCCGCGAAGGTCGCGCCGAGCAGTTCGCGGCCCAGCTCCTTGTACTGGCCGGCTCCGGCGCGGCTGAGGCCGGTGGCGGTGACCACCTTGACCCCGGCGGAGGCGGCGACGGCTTCCATGGTCTCGCCCTTCTTGACGCGGGCGGCCAGTTCCTCGGCCTTCTTCTGCATGCGCTCGGCGGCGCGGCGCAGCATGATGGCGCGGGTCATGGCCGGCTTGACCTCGGCCAGCGGCGGCAGGGTCGGCGGCACGACGCGGTCGACGCGGACGACGAAGTATTCGCCGTCGCCGGCGTCCTGGATGTCGCTCTCGCCGCCCTGGGCCAGCTCGAACGCGGCCTTGAGAATGGCGGGCGGGATCCCGGTCGGCTTGGCGTCCTGGCCGCGGCCGTCGGCGGTCACGGGCGGGATGGTGTCCAGGGTCAGACCGGCCTTGGCGGCGGCGCCGGCCATGTCCGCGCCGGCGGCGTGGGCGTCCTCATAGACCTTGGCGATGTCGGAGACCTTCTGGGCGGCGAGGTCGGTGCGGACCTTCGCCTCGAGCGCGGCGCGGTGCTGCTCGAGCGTGGCGGTGACGCCCGGGGTGACCTTCGTCACCTTGAGCACGGCCGTGCCGAACTGGCTCTTGATCGGGCCACTGACGCCATTGACGGGCAGCTGGAAGGCGGCGGCGGCGACGGCCGGGTCGAAGAAGGCCGTGCGCGGCTTGTCGGCGAACTGCACGGGCTGAACGCCCAGCGAGCCGGCGACCACATTGGGGTTCTCGCCCTTGTTCAGGCGGTCGATGATGACCTGCGCCTGGGCGGCGTCCTTGGCCGGGATCTGCACGACGCTGCGCAGCTCGGGCTTGGACAGGCTGTCCTTCTGGAAGTCGAACTGCTTCTGGACCGCGGCCGGATCGACCGTGACGCCGCCTTCGTGGGCCTTGCGCGAGATGCGCATGACGGTGAGGGCGCGGAACTCCGGCAGCGTCAGCTGGGCGGCGTTCTCCTTCATGAAGGCGAGGATCTCGGCGTCGGTCGGCGTCGGGATCACGCCGACGGTGCGCGGGTCGATGACGAAGAAGGCGAGGTCGCGCTGCTCGAGGCCGAAGGCGCCGGCCAGGGCCGAATAGGCGCGCGGCGCCCGCAGTCCGGCGGCGGCCGCGGCGATGTACTGCTTCTGGCGCATGTCGTCGTTGAGCTGGCGCTCGAACAGGGCCGGGGTCAGGCCGTTCTCGCCGAGGACCTGGGCGTAGCGCGCCTTGTCGAACTTGCCGGTGATTGGGTCGAAGAAGGCGGTCGCCTTGCTGAGCTCGTCGGTCAGCATCTTGTCGGAGGCGTGCAGCCCCAGCTTGCTCATCAGCTCGGCGAACGACTCGCGCAGGGCCAGTTCTTCGAGAATGCGGCGGTCCAGGCCTTCCTGCACGGCCAGCTCGGGGCTGATCGGCTGGCCGTATTGCTGCTCCAGACCCTTCTTGTAGTTGTCGAAGTCGCGCCGGAAGTCGTCCATCGACACCGTGCGGGACCCGACCTTGATGACGTCCTGGCCGATCTTCGGCGTGAAGATGTCGCTGATGCCGAACAGGGCGAAGCTGACGACCAGCAGACCCAGCAGGATGGCGGCGAAGGGCGACTTCGCGAACTTGCGGAAACCGGCGAGCATGAAGAGGCAGACCCTATGAGAGGCGCGGGGCGCACTGACGCCGCCCGGGCGGTATAGTGGACGCTCCCAGAACGCCGCAAGCAGAACCCCTCCGGAAGCGCCCTTAACAGCCGCGCGGGCGCCGTGCAGCCGCCGCGTGACAGACGCGCGGGCTTCCAGTAGGCCCCGGGGGCGCAATTTCAAAAGCCGGAGAGCCCGCCCGTGACCACGCCCCGCCCCCTGATCGCCGGAAACTGGAAGATGAACGGGCTGGAGGCGTCGCTGGACGAGGCGCGGGCGGTGGCGGCGGCGATCGAGACTCATCCGGCGGCGGCCCGAGTCGCCATCTGCCCGCCGGCGACGCTGATCCATCGCCTGGCCGAGGCCATGGCCGGTTCGGCGGTCGAGGTCGGGGCCCAGGACTGCCGCGCCGAAGCCTCCGGCGCCTTCACCGGCGACGTCGCCGCCGAGATGCTGGTCGAGGCCGGCGCCGACCTCGTGATCCTCGGCCACTCCGAGCGCCGGGCCGGCTACGCCGAGACGGACGCGATCGTCGCCGCGAAGGTCGAGGGCGCGCTGCGGGCGGGGCTGGAGCCGATCGTCTGCGTCGGCGAGACGCTGGCCGAACGGGAAGCGGGCCGCACGCTCGAGGTCGTCACCGGGCAGGCGAGGGGCTCGCTGCCGGCCAGCCTGGCCGGCAAGCCGTTCAGCGTCGCCTACGAGCCGGTCTGGGCGATCGGCACGGGCCTGACCCCGACCCTGGAGCAGATCGAGGAGGTCCATGTCGCCGTCCGCGCGACGCTGGTGGAGATCTTCGGCGACGGGGGCGCCATGACCCCGATCCTCTACGGCGGCTCGGTGAAGCCCTCGAACGCGGCAGAGATCCTGGCCATCAAGGATGTCGGCGGCGCCCTGGTCGGCGGCGCCTCGCTGAAGGCGGCGGACTTCCTGGGGATTATCGGGGCGGCGTAGGCCCCACGAATCCTCCCTGACGAGGTCGTGGAGGGCTAGCCAGGGCGGCGGTTCCGCCTGGGTAGAGCCGGTCTCGCGGACGCAAGCCGTTGATCCGGAAAGAGGCTTTCCAAAGCTCGCGTGGAAACACCGCGACTTATCCCCCGCCCTCTGTAGCGGCCGTATTCTCAGCCTGTCCCGTCACACGGGGAGGGCGCTCAGGCCGGCGACCTTGCGGTGTTCGAGATGGAGTTCGAGCGGGAAGCTCGACGGCGTCAGTCTCGAAGGTCGCTCCGCCGCCGCTAAGGCATCCCGGCGGAGGCAGACCGGACAGACCTCTGGCCGGAGAGCAGCAGGCATGCGGGGGTTACGCATGCGGTCCGGGGCGCCTTGCCAGGCCCCGCCCGTCGGAGGCTTCTGCCGGCTAAGTGTTAAACACCACTGCCTACCGGCGGCTTTCGGATAACGGACTTCGCGGAGCGCGTCGGTCCTGCTCTTCTTGCACTTGCACAAACAGACATCCGGGCAAGACCGGAGCGCTCCGCATCACCTCCCCACCTTCACAAGGCCGAGCCCGTGAGGCGGCGAAGCCGTGCGCGCTGGAGATGCAGATGACCAAGCCCCGCCAAGCCCGGCCGCGGCCCGAGCCCATGACGCCCGAAGAAAAGGCGGAGCTTGATTGGGCTTACCGGGAAATCCGGCGAAGGCTGGACGCCTACGCGGCCAGACGCGCCTCGCCGCCCTGGGTCTTACGCGCGGGTCAGCCCCCGCCGTAGCCGCCGATGATCGGGATGATCTCGCCGGTGATGTAGCTGGAGAGCTGCGGCGAGGCCAAAAACACATAGGCCGGCGCGATCTCCTCGGGCTGCGCCGGGCGGCCCATCGGGACCTGGCTGCCGAACTCGGCGATGTCCTTGGCCTGTTTGTCGCTCGGGTTCAGCGGGGTCCAGACCGGGCCCGGCGCGACGCAGTTCACGCGGATGCCCTTGGGCATCAGGTTGCCGGACAGGGCCCGGGTAAAGGCGTGGATGCCGCCCTTGGTCATCGAATAGTCGACCAGCGCCTTGCTGCCCTCGATCCCGGTCACCGAGCCGGTGTTCACGATCGCCGATCCCGGCTTCATGTGCGGGACGGCCGCCTTGGCCATGTGGAAATAGCCGTAGAGGTTGGTGCGGATCGTCTCGTCGAAATGCTCGAGCGTCAGATCCTCGAAGCGCTCCGCATGGACCTGGAAGGCCGCGTTGTTGACGAGAGTGGTGGGGTCAATGAACGTCCCGGACGAAGCCGAGCGGAAGAAGCCGGCGGCGCTGATGGTTTGGCCGCCGATGTTGACGGTTTCAACGCGTCGGAGCATATCGACC
>JAZJXN010000165.1:0-3794 GCA_040390885.1 Pseudomonadota bacterium
TCGACATGGTCAAGGTCAAGAAGGCCCTGCAGGGCTCCAAGTCGCGCCTGATCGGCCCGAACTGCCCCGGCGTCCTGACGCCGAACCAGTGCAAGATCGGCATCATGCCCGGCGGCATCTTCTCCGAAGGCAGCGTCGGCGTCGTCTCGCGCTCCGGCACCCTGACCTATGAAGCGGTGTTCCAGACCACCAACGCCGGCCTCGGCCAGACCACGGCCGTCGGCATCGGCGGCGACCCGGTCAAGGGCACCGAGTTCATCGACGTGCTCGAACTCTTCCTCGCCGACGAAGCCACCAAGTCGATCGTCATGATCGGCGAGATCGGCGGCGCGGCCGAAGAGGACGCGGCCCAGTTCCTGATCGACGAAGCCAAGCGCGGCCGCAAGAAGCCGATGGTTGGCTTCATCGCCGGCCGCACGGCCCCTCCCGGACGTCACATGGGCCACGCCGGCGCCATCGTCTCCGGCGGCAAGGGCGGCGCCGAAGACAAGATCGCGGCCATGGAGGCGGCGGGCATCCGCGTGTCTCCGTCGCCGGCACGGCTCGGTGAGACGCTTCTCGAAGTGCTCAAGGGCTAAGCGATCACTATATGAAACCCGGACCCTGGAGGGTCCGGGTTTTTCTTTCAGCGCCGGGGGGCCGATTTCGTCACGAAATCGGGCGCGAGACACTATATTTACGCCCGGTCGGCTATGCGGTCGCCCAGGGCGGCTCAAGGCGCGAGATCGATGGCGGACGACGCAGGCATTATCAATCAGGTTCTGACCGAAACCTCCTTCCTGTACGGGGCCAACGCCGCCTTCGTGGAAGACCTCTACGCCCGCTGGGCGGAGACTCCCGGATCGGTCGATCCGTCCTGGCAGAGCTTCTTCGCCTCGCTTCAGGACCGCGCCGACGAGGTCAAGGCCGCCGCAGCCAAGCCGAGCTGGACGCCGACCGGCGCGCCCGCCGCCCGTCCCGACTGGCTTTCGGCGATCGACGGGCTCTGGCCCGCGGTCGAGGCCAAGCTCGGCAAGGCCATCGCCACCAAGACCCCGGCCGCCCCGGCCGGCGATGTCCGCGCCGCGACCCTCGATTCCCTGCGCGCCATCATGATGATCCGGGCCTTCCGGATGCGCGGCCACCTGCGCGCCAACCTCGACCCGCTCGGCATGGCGACCACGCCGGGCGACGCGTCTGAGCTGGACCCGGCGACCTACGGCTTCACCGAGGCCGACTACGACCGTCCGATCTTCCTGGACTTCGTGCTCGGGCTCGAGACCTCGACCCTGCGCGAGATCCTGACCATCCTGCGCCGCACCTACTGCGGAACGATCGGCGTGCAGTACATGCACATCTCCGATCCGAAGGAGAAATCCTGGCTGCAGGAACGGATCGAGGGCCGCGACAAGGAGATCGTCTTCTCCAAGGAAGGCAAGATCGCCATCCTCAAGAAGCTGATCGAGGCCGAGGGCTTCGAACGCTTCCTGCACAAGCGCTTCCCCGGCACCAAGCGGTTCGGCCTCGACGGCGGCGAAGCCCTGGTCCCGGCCATGGAGCAGATCATCAAGCGCGGCGGCGCCCTGGGCGTGAAGGACATCGTGCTGGGCATGCCCCACCGCGGCCGCCTGAACGTGCTCGCCGCCGTGATGGGCAAGCCCTATCACGTCATCTTCCACGAGTTTCAGGGCGGCTCGTCGCTGCCTTCGGACATCGAGGGCTCGGGCGACGTGAAGTATCACATGGGCGCCTCGTCGGACCGCGCGTTCGATGACAACAGCGTCCACCTGTCGCTGACCGCGAACCCCTCTCACCTCGAAATCGTCAACCCGGTCGTCCTCGGCAAGGCCCGCGCCAAGCAGGCCTTCACCCTGCGCGAGACGCCGGACGCCGGCCGCGGCCATGTGCTGCCGATGCTGCTGCACGGCGACGCCGCGTTCGCCGGCCAGGGCGTGGTCGCCGAGTGCTTCGCCATCTCCGGCGTGAAGGGCTTCCGCGTCGGCGGGACCATCCACTTCATCGTCAACAACCAGATCGGCTTCACCACGGCGCCGAGCTTCAGCCGCACCAGCCCCTATCCGTCGGATGTGGCGCTGATGGTCGAGGCGCCGATCTTCCACGTGAACGGGGACGACCCCGAGGCCGTGACCTTCGCCGCCAAGGTGGCCACCGAGTACCGCCAGCAGTTCGGCAAGGACGTCGTCATCGACATGTTCTGCTACCGCCGGTTCGGCCACAACGAAGGCGACGACCCGACGATGACGTCGCCGCTGATGTACGCGCGCATCAAGGACCAGCCGTCCACCCGCGAGATCTACGCCAAGCGCCTGATCGGCGAGGGCGTGATCACCGAGGCCGAGGGCGAGGGCTGGGTCGACGAGTTCCTGGCCTTCCTCGACTCGGAGTTCGAGGCCGGCAAGACCTACAAGGCCAACAAGGCCGACTGGCTGGACGGCAAGTGGGCGGGCCTCAAGCTGCCCGGCGACGAGGACCGTCCCGGCCGCACCGGCGTGGCGATGCAGAAGCTGGTCGATATCGGCAAGCGCATCACCACGCTCCCCGAGAGCGTCGACGCCCACAAGACGGTCCGCCGCGTCATCGAGGGCCGCCGCGCGGCCATTGAAGCCGGCGAGGGCCTCGACTGGGGCACCGCCGAGCACATGGCCTTCGCCACCCTGCTCGACGAAGGCATTCCCGTCCGCCTGTCCGGCCAGGACAGCGTCCGCGGCACCTTCACCCAGCGCCACTCCGACGTCGTCGACCAGACGACCGAGGAACACTACACGCCGCTGAACAACATCCGCCCGGGCCAGGCCAACTACGAGGTCGTCGACTCGGCCCTGTCGGAAGAGGCGGTGCTCGGGTTCGAGTACGGCTTCTCGCTGGCCGAGCCCAACACCCTGACCGTCTGGGAAGCGCAGTTCGGCGACTTCGTGAACGGCGCCCAGGTGGTCATCGACCAGTTCATCATCTCGGGCGAGCGCAAGTGGCTGCGGATGAGCGGCCTCGTGATGCTGCTGCCGCACGGCTACGAGGGCCAGGGTCCGGAGCACAGCTCGGCCCGCCTCGAGCGGTTCCTGCAGTCCTGCGCCGAGGACAACATGCAGGTGGTCAACTGCTCGACCCCGGCCAACTACTTCCACGCCCTGCGTCGCCAGATGCACCGCGAGTTCCGCAAGCCGCTGGTGGTCATGACCCCCAAGAGCCTGCTGCGCCACAAGAAGGCGGTCTCCAACCTGGCCGACCTGGCGGAGGGGTCGTCCTTCCACCGGGTGATGATCGACGGGGCCGAGGCCCAGTGCGACGTCGGCGGGATCAGCCTGCTGTCCGACGACAAGATCAAGCGCGTGATCATGTGCTCGGGGAAGGTCTACTTCGACCTGATCGACGCCCGCGCCAAGTCGGGCCGCGACGACGTCTACATCCTGCGTCTGGAGCAGTTCTATCCGTGGCCGATGAAGTCGGTCAGCCAGGTGCTGACCCGCTTCAAGAACGCCGAGCTGGTCTGGTGCCAGGAAGAGCCGAAGAACATGGGCGGCTGGACGTTTGTCGATCCGTGGCTTGAATTGACGCTCGATCGTCTCGACATCAAGGCCAAGCGCGCCCGCTACGTGGGCCGTCCCGCCTCCGCCTCCACCGCCGCCGGCCTGATGAGCCGGCACCTGAAAGAACTCGAGACGTTCCTGGCCGAAGCCTTCGCCGCCTAAGCGAAGCCGCCTGAACGACCGAAGACCGAACGAACGAAAGAAGAGACACAAGCCGATGGCCGACATCATGACCCCCGCCCTGGGCGAATCCGTCACCGAAGCGACGGT
>JAZJXN010000166.1:0-1734 GCA_040390885.1 Pseudomonadota bacterium
GGGGCGCCGGCCACGACATCGGCCTCGGTGTCGCGGCGGCGGGCGTTCACGCCGCCGTTGTCGGCCTCGTGGGCGCGGATCGCCGCGGCGATGGCGTCGGGGTCGCCCGTGCGGGCGGCGGCCCGGACGTTGCGCGGCAGGTGGCCGTAGTTGTAGGCGACCGACGTGAGCGCCGCCTTCGTCTCGTCGTCGAAGCTGTCCCATTGCGCGCCGACCGATCGGGCGACCTTCGGCATGAACTCAGACTTGACGCGCCGGTTCAGATCGAAGAGCGCCGCGGCGCGGGACACCCTGGTCTCAGGCGTGACGCGCGAGATCCTGCCCGTGGCCGGGTCGGTGACGGTGTCCGACCCGTAGCCGGCCCGGTAGGCGTTGCGGTCCCACTTGCCGTGATTGATGAAGCCCTCGAACCCGGCGATCATCTTGGCCGCCGCCGCCTCGCCGCCCGCCACCAGGTGCCGGCCGGCCTCGAGGCCGCCGTGCGCCAGCTTCTCGGCGCTGTGCTCGACTTCCTGCAGCGCGGCCTTGCCGAACCCCGAGACCTTGTCCCGGGCGGTGTCGAAGGCGTGGTCGGCCGCGTCCATCGCCCGCACGCCCAGCTTCGCCTGCGAGCTGGTAACGCCCATCATGTGCACGCCGGCGGTCTTCTCAAGCCCGGACAGCCGCTGCTTGAAGCGGACAGCCTGTTCCTCCGTGGTGACGCCCTCGGCGATGTCCTTGTCGGAGAGCGCCGCGGGCGAGCTGGTGAAGTCCTTCGCCTTGGCGCGCATGGCGGCCGAGCCCTGGCGCAGCAGCGGCAGCATGCCCTCGACGCCGTAGAGCTGGGCGATCGCCCGCTGCGCCTGCGGATCCTTCTGGCGCGCGATCGCGTCCGAGAGGTCGTAGAGCATCGCCGTCGTGTCGGCGGCGCCGTCCTTCGTGTACTTCAGCTTGACGCCCAGGCGGTCGAGGACGGCCAGGCCCTGGTTGTTGGCGCCGGAGCGCATCGCGTAGATCGAGCTCGACAGGCCGCTGATGCTCGAAGTCGTGGTGTCGGCCGAAACCCCGACCTGCTCGCCGGCGGCGCGCAAGCCCTGCAGGTCCTGAGCGGCGATCCCGAAGGTCTTCGACGTCCGGTCGACCTCGGCGCCGACATGCGCCCATTTCTCGCCGAGCTTGTAGGCGCCAAGATCGAGAGCCGCCACGGCGACCACCACGCCGCCGACGGCCGCGGCCGCGCCACCCGCCGCACCGGCGATGCCGCCCAGGGCTTCCTCGCCCGCCGCGCCGAACCCGAACGCCTTCTCGGCCGCGGACTGGAAGCCGCTGGCCATCTCGGACGATGAGCGGCCGATCAGCTGCAGGCTGCCCCCCAGCTTGCCGCCGGCAAGGTCGATGTCGCGGAACCGGCTCAGCCGCTCGACTTGGTGGCCCAGCTTGGCGAGGCCGCTCTTCTCGACGTGTTCGCTCGACTTCTTCGCGAACCCCTGCGCGCGGCGCTCGGCCGAGGCGAAGCCCGACGCGGACTTGTCGCGCGCAATGATGTCGGTGGCGATCTGAGGCGTCATGGAAGGTCCTCAAACAGCCCGAGATCCGCCGCGCGGCCGCACCAGTCGAAAGCCTGACGGACCTTCAGTCGGCCGATGGTCACCGGATCCCAGCGGTAGGCCAGGGCGAGCAGCGCCTCTAGGCGTCGCCGAGCCTCCGGCCCACCTCGAAAAAACTGAGCAGGTAGCGCTCGGCGCGGACGACGTC
>JAZJXN010000166.1:1744-7480 GCA_040390885.1 Pseudomonadota bacterium
GCCGATCCCCATCAGTGCGATCAGCTTGATCGAGGCGCCGCTGATCAGCTGCACCGCGAAGCGGCGCTGCTTGTCGATCGGCTGGGCGATGATCTGTTCCCATTCCCAGCAGGTGGGCTCGCGCAGCTGCAGGCGGTCGCAGCTGACGCCGTCCAGCGACACCGGCTTGCGCAGCACCAGCTCGAACTCCGCCGGCGGCCAGGCGGGCTCCTGCGGAGGCTCGATCAGGTCCTCGAGATCATCCAGAGCGTCAGAAGGCATCGGTGACGTCCGGACCCTCGAACTGGAAGGCGATCTCGGCCTCTTCGGAGTCGGCCTCCGGCGCGTCACCCGACCAGAACATGTTGCGGCCGGTGACGGTCTTGCCGTTCGCCAACTGGAAGACGATCGTCGAATTGGTCAGCTGGCCGAGCGACTGGACGGAGAGACCGCCCGAGTCGCGGATCTTGCCCTTCATCATGCCGGAGCCGGGCTTTTCCTTGTAGCCGTGGAAGCCGTCGGCCCCCATCTTGGTCTCGCGGGTCGGGTTCGAGCAGCGGTAGGCCGCCTCGCCCACGAGCGCGACGGGTCGGCCGTCGATGCTCAGGGTGCAGACGCCGGCAATGCGGTTGGTCGTGTCGGCCATCTAAGGGCTCCGATCTGGGATGCTGGAAGCGGCAAGGGATCGCGCCCCGACCCGGTCATCGAAGCCGGGTCGGGGGCGGGCCGTCTGGCGCTGGGTTATTCGGTGAGCCGCCTAGCTGAGGCGGAACTGGTTGAGCACCGCGAAGATGTCGAGGCGGGCGATCAGGACCGGGTCGAACAGGACGTCGAGGCGGTTGGCGTTTTGGGCGTTGATCTGCACGATCAGGCCCTTGGCGAACACGTCGGACTGTTGGCAGAAGCCGCCGTCCTCGAGCTCCCGATACTTCGCGATCAGGTCGGCGCGAACGATGGACGGCGTGACGATATCCGAGCCCGGCTGCAGGCGCGTGCCATCCTTCGCCAGTTTAACCCGGCCGTACTTGGAGGTGGCCAGGGTGCGCAGCTGGCGCAGGATGAAGGCCGAATTGAACAGGGTCTCGGCGTCGCGGTAGCTGTTGTCCGGCTGGCCGAAGGTGTTGACCTGATAGGTCGACACCAACTTCTCCAGGATGACGTTGCCGGCCTGGTCGACCTTGAACGTCGAGATGCCGTCGACCAGCAGCGCATTCCGCTGGCTGACACTGAAGCGGCTCTCCCGCGGGGGTGCCAGCACGTCCTGCAGAACGATCTCCCGGATCGGCAGGGCCGGATCCGCGCGCACGCTGATCGCGGCCTGCGCGGCGAGCGCCGCGGCCACCTTCCAAACCGGGGTCGGCGTGTCGTAGACGCCCAGGGCGCTTTCGTGCTGGTCGTTCTGGGTGACCCCGAAGGTGGTCAGTCCGGAATAGGTCGCCCGGTAGGCGATCACGTAGTGGCCGAAGACCTGCACCAGCCATGACCAGCGGCCCGCCGTGTCGTTCAGGAAGGCCGTCAGGGCGGCGATCGACGTGGCGTCCGTGTAGGAACAGGCGATCACCTCGAACGGCTCGTCCTGCAGGTTGGCGAGCGCCGTGGTTAGCGTCGGATTGGTCGCGCCGGTCGACATGGCCGTGATGGTCGGCACGATACCCGCCGGCGTCGCCTCGCCAGCCGAGGCGCCCCGGTAGTTCAGCCGGATGTCGATGTCGTTGCCCGTCAGGCCCGCATTCCTGGCCGTGAAGTTGACCTGATAGTTGTGGACGCCATCGACGGCGGCCGTAACGGGCAGATCGAGATTCCCGTTGACCGCCGCGATCACCGCCGTGGCGAGCGCCGTGGCGGTCGTTCCGGAAGCGACCGGAATGCTCGTGAGCAGGCCGCCGATGTACAGGCTGAGCACGCCGACGGCCGTCGCCGGACCCGTAAAACTGACGCTGCCGGTCGCAGCCACCGCGCCGCCGGCGTCGGCCAGCGGCAAGCCCCAGAACTCACCTAACGGGTCGTTCCTACGGTAGGTGAAGGCCATTTGCGCCAAGATCGAGCCAGTGCCGAACAGACCCTTGCTGTCCGGGCCAGACGCGATGATCGTCGGGATGTTGGCCGGGGCGGACCCCGCCGCGAGCTTGGACCCGATCAGCAGGGCCCGGACATTCTCGCCAGCCGTATTGGCATGGCTGTTGTCCATCTCGAAATAGAACAGCGGCACGAGCAGGTTGCTCGGGATCTGCCGGAACTGGATGTCAGTAGTCATGTGCCGTGTTCCTTAGGGAAAGGGGGAGGAGACCGAAGAACTCAGGCCTTCGGTCAGGACTCGGCCTTCCGCGGCGCCTTCGCCGGCTTCACCGGCACGAGGTCGCCACAGGTCAGGGCGCGGTCGATGTCGTGATTGGTCTCATCGGCGTCGAATGAGCCGCCGGGCGGGATCAGCTCTTTGGTGTCGGTGCGGCGGTAGTAGTGATCAGGCTTCGGACCCACGAGCATGGGGCGCTCCTTTAGTCTTGAGGGAGTTCGATGAGTTCTTTGAATTCGGGGCGGCCGTCGGGCCCGGACGTACGAGGCGACGGCGTCGCGACATCGAAGGGCTCGAGCGCGGGATCGAAGGTCCCGGTCGGCGAGAAGACGTTGACCAGGTCGGCGTAGATCGCGAGCTCGGTGAGCGGTGAGCCCACGATCGGCGCGAAGTCCTCGGGGCCCTGGTAGAACTCCAGGTCGAAGTCGATCACCAGCTCGCCCATGTGGCGGTCGGCGTCGGCCGAGACGCCGTTCTGCACCCGGATTGCCGAGATCTGCTGGATGACCTGGGTGAGCGAGAAGCTGTTGATCACCGCGATCTCGACCTGGCGCTGGATGACGCCGAGCGCCCCCAGGACCGCGGCCGCGCCGGCGTCGCCGGCGGTCGCCTTCGACCAGGCGCGCACCACCAGGCGGATCGTCGCTGTGACCGTGAACTGCTGGGCGCCGGAGCGGCCCAGGCTCTGCTTGTGCTCGGCAGGCGACTGGACCATGCCGATCGGCATCTCCTGCGGCGCCGTGGGCCAGTCTCGCGGCGCGAACCAGTTGCCCCCGACAGCCGTGGCGTCCGCCGCGCTGACGGCCGCCACGATCAGGGCCTGCAGAAGGTCCGAGGTGACCGCGGTCATGATTCTGAGGACCCTTCTCAGGCGGCCAGGAGAAGCGGAAGAAGGGCGAAGCCTTTGCCGTCAGGCTGGACGTCGGCGACCATGTAGGTGACCAGCTGGCCCTTGATGGTGATGTCGATCTTGTCGCCCTTCAGCGGGGCGGACGGGAACTGCACCAGGCGGACCCCGATCGTGGGCTGGCTGGTGGCGATATTCGGCTCGCCGTCGGCGCTGATCACCAGCCCCTTGAACGGCTGGTCGAACACGGCGTCGATCGGGAACGATCCGCCGCCGGCGGGCCGGTAGACCGGCTGAACGTCCTCGCCGAACACGCCCGCGGACATGCTCGGCTGCAGGACCTTCTCGTCCCAATCGATCGCCATGGTGGGACGGGCGCTATTTCTTGCGCCGCGCGGCCTGGGCCTTGTCGGCCGGAGTCTTCGGGTCGACCAGATCGATGTCCACCCGAGGCCCAGTCTGAATGGCCGGGGGCTCATCGCCAGGCGCAGGATGCAGCACGCCGGCGGCGCGCAGCTTCTCCACTTCCTTGATGGAGAGCGTGACCGTCTCGCCCGGCCCCTTGTGTTCGACGTCAGGCCAATCGCCGACCGTGACGGTGCCGCGGCGCACGACGGCGTCGACCAGCTTGACCTTGGGAGAAGCGGGCGCCTCCGCTGCGGGCGCTGCAGCACCGCCGCCGGCGCCGCCGGCGCCAGCGTCGGCGCCGTCGTCGGCAAAGCAGAGGGACGGGGCGGCGCAGAGCGCCTGGGCCGCGGTGAGGGTCTCAAAGAAGTAGGTCGCCATGCTGGCTCCTTGTCGTTTGGTTGGTGGATTTGGATGCGACGGGCCGGACAGGATGCGAGCGCCGCTCGCACCCCGCCGATTCGCCCGCTAGATGACCGTCGCGGCGAAGCAGGCGTTGACGCGGCTGGGGATCACCAGCGGCGCGGACTGCAGCATGATCAGCCGCTGCGCCGGATCTTCCGTGATCCAGGTCTTCGGCGCGTAGGCCATGGGCCCGTAGTTGAACTTCGGGTCCATGATCATGCCGAAGGCACGCGTGCCCATCAGCTCCTGGCCGGACAGGATGACCACGCCGTCGGTGATCATCGGCTGCTCGACGTCGTTATCGTCGACGTACCAGTCATTGTAGAGCCAGAGGTCGTACTGGCCCCAGCGGCCCTTGTAGATGGCGCCCTTCTTGATCTCCGGGCCGTTGCGGATCTCGTTGTTCTGCTCGCCGCCCAGCTTCGGGTAGTAGATGGCGCCCTGCACGCCCTCGGCGTTCTGGAACCGCTTCCAGGGCGTCGTGGTGAAAACGATGTCGGTCACCGTGGCGCCCGACTTCTTCAGGATCAGCGCCTGCCAGTCCTCGATATTGCCGGTCGGTACCGGGTCGCGGCCATCGGGCAGGAAGTTGGCCGAGATGCCCCAGCGGTTGTTGCCGGTCAGCGTCACGGTGAGCGCGGCGTCGCGGCCGAAGTCGACCAGGGCGTTCACGCCGTCGCCGACGATCGGGACCTGGGCGGTCATCATCGCCTGACAGGCCATCCACTCGAGGCGGCGGTTGAGCATGTCGACCTGGTCGGTCATCTCGAATTCGAGATTGGCCATCTCGCGCTCGGCGCCGCTGAGGTTGCCGCCGATCTTCTCGCCGATCATCCGGCGGACGGGCTTGCGCAGGTCGGGCGCGCGCTTGTCCTTGACGTAGGCCGGCTTGAACTTGTTGGTCTGGAAGCGGCGCTGCTCGACCAGCTTGCCCTCGACGAGCGGGCTCACGAACGGCGACATGCGGCGCTTGCCGACGTCGACGTCGATGACGACCTCTTCGGAGTCGGACTCCACCAGGCCGGTGAAATACCGGTCCAGCATCCAGTTCTGGGAGGTCTTGAGGTTCGGGACAACGCCCACGAGCGTTGCGGTATCAAAGGCGATGCTGTCGACCACGGAGGGTCTCCTTGTTGGCTGGGCGCTCGGCCGTCGCGGCTATCGCCGCTCCCGATCCGCTCGCGCCTGGTGGGGTTCTGAGGCGGGGTTAGGTCGGGTCGGCGGCGGAGTTCGAGGTCTTGATGAAGATGTTCAGCACGCGCAGCGCCGCCTTGGCCGCGGCGGCGGTGATGCCGGCGCCGAGGGTGAGGGCCCGCTGGTTGAACTCACCGGTCAGGTAGATCGAGCCGGTGACGTCGCCGCCCGAAGCGTCGGCGGCGTCCGCCAGGATGGCGACCGGGTTCTGCGAGCCGTCGAGCGCGGCGGCGGCCGCCAGCTTGTAGGCGCCCGAGCCCGCGGCCACGGCGATGGTCTCCGTGTCGCCAGCCACCATGGCGGTGCCACCCGCGGTGAACGTCCAGTTGATCTCCGGATCCACATACGCACCGGCGGCATAGCCCGGCGTGAGTTCGACGCCGAAGGGGTTGACGACGTTGTAGGTCGTCGCCCCGGTGAAGCGGATCGTGTAGGTGCCGACCTTGGCGCGGGCGCCGAGGGTGATCGCCGAGATGGCGCCGTTGCCGGTGTTGCCGCCGCCGGCGACGGCCGCCGCGGCCGCGCCGACAGTGACCTGACCCAGCACCGAGCCGCGGACCAAGGCCGCGCCGCCGGTGATGGTGACCGAGTCGGTGACGAGCTTGGCGTCGCC
>JAZJXN010000167.1:0-4995 GCA_040390885.1 Pseudomonadota bacterium
CGAGGCGCGGCTGGAGCCGCTCGCCCAGGAACTGAACGGCATCATCGCCTGGATCGAACAGCTTGCCGAGGTCGACACCGACGGCGTCGAGCCGCTGACCAGCGTCGTCCACGCCGTCCTGCCGCTCCGCGACGACGTCGTCAGTGACGGCGGCGACGTCGCCCGCGTCCTCGCCAACGCCCCCAAGAGCGCCGACGGCTTCTTCGTCGTGCCCAAGGTGGTCGAGTAAGCCATGTCCGATCTCACCAAGCTCACCCTCAAGGCCGCCCTCGACGGCCTGAAGTCGAAGTCGTTCTCCGCCGTGGAGATCACGACGGCCCACATCGCCGCGGTGGAAGCCGCCCGGCCGCTGAACGCCTTTGTCCTGGAGACGCCCGAGAAGGCGCTCGAGATGGCGGCCGCCTCCGACGCCCGCATCGCCAAGGGCGAGGCCGGGCCGCTGGAAGGCGCGCCGCTCGGCATCAAGGACCTGTTCTGCACGCAGGGCGTCCGCTCGACGGCCGCGTCGAAGATCCTCGGCAACTTCATCCCGACCTATGAGTCGACGGTCACCGCCAACCTGTTCGGCGACGGCGCGGTCATGCTCGGCAAGCTGAACATGGACGAGTTCGCCATGGGCTCGTCGAACGAGACCAGCGCGTTCGGCAACGTCATCAATCCGTGGAAGTCGGCTTCGGGCGGCAACCGCGCCCTGACCCCCGGCGGTTCGTCGGGCGGCTCTGCGGCGGCGGTGGCGGCCGACATCTGCCTCGGCGCCACGGCGACCGACACCGGCGGCTCGATCCGCCAGCCGGCCGCCTTCACCGGCACCGTCGGCATCAAGCCGACCTACGGCCGCTGCTCGCGCTGGGGCGTCGTCGCCTTCGCCAGTTCGCTGGACCAGGCCGGCCCGATCGCCAAGACCGTCGAGGATGCGGCCATCCTGCTGACCAGCATGGCCGGCCACGACCCCAAGGATTCCACCAGCCTCGACGTCGCGGTGCCCGACTGGGTCGCCTCGGTCGGCCAGTCGGTGAAGGGCCTGCGCGTCGGCGTGCCCAGGGAATACCGCGTCGACGGCATGCCGGCCGAGATCGAGAAGCTCTGGCAGGACGGCATCGACTGGCTGAAGGAGGCCGGCGCCGAGATCGTCGAGGTCTCGCTTCCGCACACGAAGTACGCCCTGCCGGCCTACTACATCGTCGCTCCGGCCGAGGCGTCCTCGAACCTCGCCCGCTACGACGGCATGCGCTACGGCCTGCGCGCCGAGGGCGGCAACCTGACCGAGATCTACGAGAACACCCGCGCCGAGGGCTTCGGCGACGAGGTCAAGCGCCGCATTCTGATCGGCACCTATGTGCTCAGCGCCGGCTACTACGACGCCTATTACCTCAAGGCCCAGAAGGTTCGCCGGCGCATCGCCGAGGACTTCGACAACGCCTGGGCGACCTGCGACGTCCTGCTGACCCCGACGGCGCCCTCGGCGGCCTTCGCGCTCGGCGAGCGCAACGCCGACCCGATCGCCATGTACCTGAACGACGTCTTCACGGTGACGACCAACCTCGCCGGGCTGCCGTCGATCAGTGTCCCGGCCGGTCTCGACGCGGGCGGCCTGCCGCTCGGCCTACAGATCATCGGCAAGGCTCTGGACGAAGCGACCGTGTTCGCGGCGGCGGGCGCGCTGGAAAAGGCCGCCGCCTTCCGGGGCAAGGCGGAGCGGTGGTGGTAAGATGACCGAAGTTCTCACCCTCAAGGGTCGCACCGGCGACTGGGAAATCGTCCTCGGCCTCGAGGTCCACGCCCAGGTCGCTTCGAACAGCAAGCTGTTCAGCGGCGCGGCCGTCGGCTTCGGCGCCGGACCGAACGAACAGGTCTCGCTCGTCGACGCCGCCATGCCGGGCATGCTGCCGGTGCTGAACAAGTACTGCGTCGAGCAGGCGGTGCGCACGGGCCTCGGCCTGAAGGCGCAGATCAACCTGAAGAGCCGCTTCGACCGCAAGAACTACTTCTACCCGGATCTGCCGCAGGGCTATCAGATCAGCCAGTTCGAGTTCCCGATCGTCGGCGAGGGCGAGGTGACCGTCGATCGCGACGACGGCACGGCCTTCACCGTGCGCATCGAGCGGCTCCACCTGGAGCAGGACGCCGGCAAGTCGATCCACGACCTGTCGCCGACCGAGACCTATGTCGACCTCAACCGGTCGGGCACGGCGCTGATGGAAATCGTCAGCAAGCCGGACATGCGTTCGCCTGAAGAAGCCGCGGCTTACGTCAAGAAGCTGCGGGCGATCCTGATCACGCTCGGCACCTGCGACGGCGACATGGAGAAGGGCAACCTGCGCGCCGACGTCAACGTCTCGGTCTGCCGCCCGGGCCAGTACGAGAAGTTCCGCGCCGACGGCAGCTTCAAGCACCTGGGCACGCGCTGCGAGATCAAGAACGTCAATTCGTACCGCTACATCCAGCAGGCCATCAACTACGAGGCCCGCCGCCAGATCGAGATCCTCGAGGACGGCGGCTCGATCGACCAGGAGACGCGCCTGTTCGATCCGACCAAGAACGAGACCCGCTCGATGCGGTCCAAGGAGGAGGCGCATGACTACCGCTACTTCCCCGACCCGGACCTGCTGCCGCTGGTGCTGGACGCCGCCTGGGTGAAGCAGATCGAGGCCGGCCTGCCGGAACTGCCCGACGCCAAGAAGGCGCGGCTGATGGCCGACTACGGCCTCTCCGCCTATGACGCGACGGTGCTGACCTCGGACGGCGACGTGGCCGCCTTCTTCGAAGAGGCCGCCACTGGCCGCGACGCCAAACTGGTCGCCAACTGGGTGCTGAACGACCTGCTCGGGCGACTGGGTAAGGACGGGCTGGATATCACCGCCTCGCCGATCCCGGCCGCCGACATCGCCGCCCTGGTGGCGCTGATCGAGGACGGCACCATCTCGGGCAAGATCGCCCGGACGGTGTTCGAGCACATGTGGGCGGGCGAGGGGGCTCCGGCCGCCATCGTCGAGAAGCACGGCCTGGTCCAGATCACCGATACCGGCGCCATCGAGACGGCCGTCGACGCCCTGATCGCGGCCAATCCCGACAAGGCCGCCGCGGTGAAGGAAAAGCCCCAGGCCATCGGCTGGTTCGTCGGCCAGGTGATGAAGGAGACCGGCGGCAAGGCCAATCCGGCTGCCGTCAACGACATCCTGAAGGCGAAGCTGGGGCTGTAAACGCAGGGGACATGCGCCCCGTAGGGCGCCTGTCTCCGGTCGGCGCTACACCCCAGGGACCCGCACCGCCTCGCGGAGGCCGCACAAAAGAAAACCGCCCCGGAGTCTCCTCCGGGGCGGTTCTCGTTTCGACGGACGCAAGGATCTAGCGGTTGACGATCACGTCCAGGATCAGACCGGTGGCGACGGCGGCGAGCAGATAGTTGCCGTTGTCGTTGTACCAGTAGTAGCCACGGGGCGGCGGGCGCAGGCCATAGCGGCCGTACTCGTAGACCCGGTAGCTGTTGCCCCGGTAGTAGGGCGGCAGATAGGCGCCGCGACGCCATTGGGCGTAGCCCGGACGATACCCCGGACGGCCATAGTAGGACTGCGGCGGCGGGCCGTAGTACCAGCGGTTGTTGTAGTAGTAGCCGTTGTGGCTGCCTCGGCTCCAGCGAGTCTGCTGGTTCCAGCGGCGGTCGTCCCGGCGATCCTGCCGGTACTCGCGGCGGTCGTCGCGATCGCGCTGACGCCATTCGCGACGGTCGTCGCGATTGTCCTGGCGCCATTCACGGCGGTCGCCGCGGTCACCGCGGCGATCATCCCGACGGTCGTCCCGCCGCTCGCCGCGATCATAACGGCCGCGGTCCTGGGCGGCCGCGTCGGTGGCCATGACGGCCATCGGTCCGGCCACCGAAGCCACGGCGGCGATGGTCAAAATCAGACGCTTCATGGTGAAGGTCTCCTCTTTGAGCTCGGCGCGGCGCAGGCCCGCCGCGTGGTTCCCTCGACAGTAGGCCCATGGTGAATCCGTGCGCCTGAACCCGGGCTGAACGGCCTCGTCAGGATTCGCGTTCCGTAAATCCTTGCGCGGGACGCGGGCGAACGCCCATCTAGGATCCAGTCACCAACCCGGTCGGGAGCCAGAGGAAGTCATGACGGACGCAGCCGAGTACACGCCGCCCAAGGTCTGGACCTGGAACAAGGAAAACGGCGGCCGGTTCGCCGCCATCAATCGCCCGATCGCGGGCCCCACACATGACAAGCCGCTGCAGGTCGGCAAGCATCCGCTTCAGCTCTACTCGCTGGGCACGCCCAACGGGGTGAAGGTGACGATCATGCTCGAGGAGCTGCTCGCGCTGGGCCATGCGGGCGCCGAGTACGACGCCTGGCTCATCAACATCGGCGCGGGCGACCAGTTCGGCAGCGGCTTCGTGTCCGCCAACCCCAACTCCAAGATCCCGGCGCTGGTCGACCACAGCGGCACGACGCCGATCCGCGTGTTCGAATCCGGCGCCATCCTCGTCCATCTGGCGGAGAAGTTCGGCAACGCCTTCCTGCCGACCGAGCCGGCGGCGCGCGCCGAGACCCTGTCCTGGCTGTTCTGGCAGATGGGCAGCGCGCCTTACCTGGGGGGCGGATTCGGCCACTTCTACGCCTATGCGCCGACCAAGATCGAGTACGCCATCGACCGGTTCGCCATGGAGGTGAAGCGCCAGCTCGACGTGCTGGATCGCCGTCTGGCCGAGAGCGAGTACCTCGCCGGTCCCGACTACACGATCGCCGACATGGCGGTCTGGCCCTGGTACGGCGGCATGGCCAAGGGCCTGCTCTACGAGGGCGGAGAATTCCTCTCGGTGCAGGACTACAGGAACGTCATCCGCTGGGCCGATCAGATCGGCGAGCGACCCGCGGTGAAGCGCGGGCGGATGGTCAACCGCACCTTCGGCGAGCCGTCGAGCCAGCTGCATGAACGCCACGACGCAAGCGATTTCGAGTTTCGGACGGCCGACAAGCTCACCGCGCCGAGCTGACG
>JAZJXN010000168.1:0-1802 GCA_040390885.1 Pseudomonadota bacterium
GGGCCTCGCCGTAGTTCTTGGTCATGCCGCCGAAGGCGCGCTGATAGATCTTGCCGTCCTCGGTGCGCGAGAAGGGCACGCCCCAGTGCTCGAGCTCATAGACGGCGGCCGGCGCGTTGCGGGTCAGGTACTCGATGGCGTCCTGGTCGCCGAGCCAGTCGGAGCCCTTGACGGTGTCGTACATGTGCCAGCGCCAGTCGTCCTGGCCCATGTTGCCGAGCGAGGCGGAGATGCCGCCCTGGGCCGCCACGGTGTGGCTGCGGGTCGGGAACACCTTGGTGATGCAGGCGGTCTTGAGACCCACCTGGGCGCAGCCGAGCGCGGCGCGGAGGCCCGAGCCGCCGGCGCCGACCACGACGACGTCGAACTTGTGGTCGATGAACTTGTAGGCCGACATCAGAAGGCTCCGGTCAGGGCCACCTTGAGGATCGCGAAGACCCCCAGGGCTGCGCCGAGGACGCAGACGACGAGATTGAGGATGAGCAGCGAGGACTTGGCCACGAAGCCGTAGACATAGTCCTCGATCACCACCTGGGTGGTGAGGCGGAGGTGGAAGAAGCCGACCACGATCAGGGCCGACAGCAGCACAGCGTTGAGCGGCTGCGCGACCCAGGTCGCGACCAGCGCGAAGTCGGCCCCGGCCAGCTTCACCCCGGCGAAGGCGGCCCACAGGAACAGCGGAACCAGGACGATGCCGCTGACGCGCTCGGCGATGAAGTGGCCGACGCCGTGCTTGGCAGAGCCCATGCCGCGGGCGCGGCCCAGCGGCGTGCGGTAACCGACGGTCTTGGTGCTCATGACAGGCCTCCGGTCACGCCGGCCAGGATCCAGACGGCGGCCGTGCAGACCACGGCGAAGACGATGCTGGCGATGGTGATGGTGTCGGCGGTCTTCGGCGTGAAGGCCTGGCCGGTGTCCCACAGCGCGTGGCGCACGGTGCTGGAGATCTGGAAGAAGACGCAGAAGGTCAGGCCGATCAGGACCAGCTTGCCCAGCAGCGATCCGAGCAGCCCGGCATAGGCAGCGTAGGCGTCGGGCCCGAACGACAGGGCGATCACCCATCCGGTCAGGATCAGGGCCCCGACGTAGAGCGCCATCAGACAGGCGCGATGAAGGATCGAACCCAGCATGGTGACATGCCAGCGCCAGACCTGGAGGTGTGGCGAAAGGGGCCTTTGGCGGACCCCCGGCGAGGCTTCGGTCATCTGGGACTCGGTTTGCTGCACGGGCGAAGTGACGCCGCTTTTAAGCCGCAGACGAGGGGTGTCAACGAAACCGGGCTTGTTGCGAATTACTCGCGAATTCGCTCCAGCCAGTCGGCGGAACGCATCTCCTGCAGGCGCGACACGGTCCGCTCGAACTCGAACGACCCCTCGCCTTCAGGATACAGCGCCTCAGGCTCGACGGCCGCGACGGCAACCAGCTTCGCCTGGGCCTCGTAGAGGGCGTCGATCAGCGTGTTGAAGCGACGGGCGGCGTCGCGGCGGGCCGGGACCAGCTTCGGAATGTCTTCCAGGAAGACGGTGTGGAAGCGATCGGCGATGGCCAGGTAATCCTGCGGGCCGAGCGCGGTTTCGCAGAGGCTGTGGAAGCTGGCGCGCAGGAGGCCGCCACTGGCGCGGGGCAGGTGCAGCTTGCGGCCGAGCACGTCGAGAGTCGCCCCGGTCTCCGGCGCCCCATCCAGCATGTCGGCCCAGAGGCGATCGAATTCGCGCTCGTTGTCAGGGTCCTGCGGGGCCAGCCAGGTTCGCGCGCCACGCAGGCGGTCGAGCCGGAAATCCGTTGGGCCGCGCACCGACACC
>JAZJXN010000168.1:1812-3404 GCA_040390885.1 Pseudomonadota bacterium
AAAGCTGTCGGTTGATGCCGTCCTTGTAGAGGTCGTCCGGCGGCCGGTTGGAGGTCGCCACGAGCGTCACGCCGAGCGCGAACAGCGCCTCGAACAACCGCCCCAGGATCATGGCGTCGGCGATGTCGGTGACCTGAAGCTCGTCGAAACAGAGCAGCCGGGTGTCGGCGGCGATCCGTTCGGCGGTCGGGACGATGGGATCGTCGCCCTTGGCCTGGCCGAAGCGGGCCTTGCGGGCGGCAGGGTCGCCCTTTCGCCAGGCGTCGATCAGCCGATGAATCTCGCCCATGAAGACGTGGAAGTGGACGCGGCGCTTCTTCGCCACCGGCGCCGACTCGAAGAACAGGTCCATGAGCATGGACTTGCCGCGGCCGACCGGTCCCCAGAGGTAGACGCCGCGGGCGCCCTTCGGCTTGCGGAAGAAAGCGAAGCCCGGCTCGCCGAGCGCGTTGAGATCGCCCTCCAGCCGCGACAGCGCGCCCAGCGCCGCCTCCTGGGCCGCGTCAGGCTTGATCTCGCCGCTGGCGAGGCGGTCGCGGTAGGCGGCGCGGACGGAGGAAGGCATCGCCGAAGCGGTTAGCGCGCCGCGGCGCGCGCTTCAATGAAAGCTTGTGCGCGTTGGATCACGACGGGTCCAACACACCATCATCGTCGCCCCCGTGGCGAGACCAGGGCGACGATGATGGTGCGCAGGTCCTCCCTAGGCGCCCAGGTCCTTGCGCACGAAGCGGTAGGTCTCTTTCTTCTCGCAGGCGCAGGCCTTCATCTCGCCGTCCTTGGTCCACCAGATCAGCAGCGGATAGGCAAAGCCGACGCCGTTGTCCTTGAGCAGCGGGGTGATGTCCTTGACCAGGCCGCGGCCGACCTCGACCACGGCCGTGCGGGCCATGTCGCCATCGGCAGGCGCGATGCCCTGCGCGGTCCAGGCGTCAGGCGGAAGAGCGTCCCAGCGCTCCAGCAGCGGCCAGCTGCGGTTGATCCACAGCTCGGCCACGGTCGAGCGCTCGACCGGCGTCGACTTCTCGATGCCGTTGTACTCGCCGCGCGCGATCATGATCACCCGGGTGTCGACCCCGGCCTTGTGCAGGCCAGGGAACTCCTCCTGGGTGAAGCGGATACAGTCGGGGCATTTGCGGAAGCTGATCATGTAGAGCTTCGGCCCGTCGAGGCGCGGCGAGACCCAGCCGGCCTGTTCGACGATCTTGGCGATCTCGGCCTGGTGCTTGGTAATGGTCTTGGGCCGCCAGCGCAGGTCGAGCCACCACCAGGCCCCGGCGCCCGCGACGATGATCAGAGCGACGACCACAAGGCCCGCGACGAACTTCTTCATGACCTGCGAAACTCCGGCACGGGACTGGGGTATAGCTTCTATCCCTTGACTGGAGACAGCGGGCAAGGCGCTCTCCCGTTCCAACGCGCGTCAGGCGAAAGTGGACTCCGGTCTCGCCGCCCGGCGCGCCGATCAATCGATACACGCTCGCCTGGTCCTGGTATTCGCTCATGTCAAACCGCAGCATGCTCTGCTCCCCGCCGAAGTATGACGCCGCGACCGCTTTCGCGAGCGCCGTCTTTCCGACGCCCGACGGGCCGAG
>JAZJXN010000168.1:3414-48858 GCA_040390885.1 Pseudomonadota bacterium
CCCGGCGCGCGCCACCCGAAAAACACGGTCGTCCGCAGGAAGACCGTGGCTCTGGAGCAAGACTTGTCCAAGCACCCGCCGCCGCCCGCCCTGTCCGACGCGCCGCTGGCGCCCGGCCTCTATGTGGTGGCGACGCCGATCGGCAACCTGCGCGACATCACCCTGCGGGCGCTGGACGTGCTTCACGGCTGCGACCTGCTGCTGGCGGAAGACACCCGGGTGACCGGCAAGCTGCTGGCCGCCTACGGTCTCAGCAAGACCATGCAGCGGTACGACGAGCACGCCGCCGAGCGGGCGCGGCCGAAAATCATGGCGGCCCTCGCGGCCGGGCAGCGGGTGGCGCTGGTCTCGGACGCGGGCACGCCGCTGGTTTCCGACCCCGGCTACCGGCTGGTGCTGGAAGTGGTCGCGGCCGGACACACGGTCATCCCGATCCCCGGCCCCTCGGCGGCGCTGGCGGCGCTGACCCTGGCCGGCCTGCCGACCGACCGGTTCCTGTTCGCCGGCTTCGCCCCGACCAAGGGCGGAGCGCGACGCACCTTCTTCAGCGAGTTCGCGGCCGTGCAGGCGACGCTGATCTTCTTCGAGAGCGGGCCGCGCCTGCGCGCCAGCCTCGAGGACATGGCGGCGGTGTTCGGCGGCGACCGCATGGCGGCGGTGACTCGCGAACTGACCAAGCTCTATGAGACCGCGGTGCGCGGGCCCCTCGCCGATCTCGCCGTCGACGATCGCCTTGACGGTCCCAAGGGCGAGATCGTCGTCCTCGTCGGGCCAGGCGAGGAGAAGGCCGCCACCGAGGGCGACGCCGACGCGGCCCTGGCCGAGGCCCTGACCCGCCTGCCCCCCGGCGAGGCGGCGTCGGAGGTGGCCAAGGCGCTGGGCCTGAACCGGCGCGACCTCTATCGGCGCGCACTGGCGCTCAAGGACGTCCCGTGACAGCGACCCGCAGCGCGCGGGGGACGAAGGCCCGGCTGAGCGGCCGCCGCGGCGAGGTGCTGGCCGCCCTGCTGCTGATGGCCAAGGGCTACCGCATTCTCGGTTTCCGCCTGGCCGCGACCCAGGGCGAAATCGACCTGCTGGCGATTCGCGGCAAGGTGCTGGCCGTGGTCGAGGTGAAGCGGCGGATGACGCTGGAGACGGCGCTTGAAGCGGTCCGCTTCGAGCAGCGAGACCGATTGCGTCGCGCGGCGGCCTCGATCGCCGCCGGAAGGCCCGCCTTGCGCGACGCCACCATACGTCTGGACCTGATCGCCCTCGCCCCGGGCCGCCTGCCGCGTCATATTCCCGACGCCTGGCGGGGTAGTTAGGCGTTTGAGTCGGATGACCCAGGAAGAAGCCGAAGCATTCCTGACCGAGGCCGGACGGGCGGCGGATGACGCCTTCCCGCTGTTCGAGGCCGCGCTCGCCTGCGCCGTCCACGACGATCCCGATCGCGACGCCGCCGCCGCCCAGGCCTTCGCCGACGAAGGGGCCGAACACCTCCGGCGGCGGCTGGAGCTGGAGTCGCCGGAGGAGGCGCTGGCCGAGGCCATGGCCGGCGACCTGCAACTGCAGGGCGACCTGTTCACCTACGATCATCCCTACAACGCCGATGTCATCGCGGTGTCGCAGCGGCGCAAGGGCATCCCGGTGTCGCTCGGCATCTTCTATCTGCACGCCGCGCGGCAATGTCAGCTGGACGTGCGCGGCGTCGACTTCCCGGGTCACTTCCTGCTGCGCATCGAGACCGTCGAGGGGCCGCTGGCGCTGGACCCGTTCAGCGAGGGCCGGGTGGTGCTGCCCTCGGAGCTGTCGCGCCGGGCCCTGCGCACCGGCCTGACGCCGGACGTGGCTGGACGGCTGGATACGCTGATGGCCCCAGCGCCCGACCGCGCGGTGCTGATCCGGCTGCAGAACAACATCTTCGCTCGCGCCCAGGCGGCCAGGGACTGGCCCCGGGCCGAGCGGTCAGCCCTGCGTCGCGCCCTGATCGACCCCACCGACCACCGACCGTGGCTCGACGTCGCCGCCGCCCGCGAGGGCCAGGGCGCGCTGGCCGGGGCGCTGCAGGCGCTGGGCCAGGCCCAGATCCTCGACGGCGGCGCGGCGATCGCCGCGAGGGCCGCGCGCGAGCGAGTGCGGCTGCAGCTGAATTAGCTGTGGCGCTCCTCCCCCTCCCCGCCCCCTCCCCGCGAGCGGGGAGGAAATCCCGCGCGGCACTGGCGAAGGTCCCGGCGAGTGGCTAAGTCGTCTCCCTAGCCCCTGAAGGAAGCTCCCATGTCGCTGAAGGTCGCCGTGCAGATGGATCCCGTCGAGGGGATCAACATCGAGACCGACACCACCTTCCTGATGATGATGGAGGCCCAGACGCGCGGCCACCAGCTGTGGGTCTACACGCCCGACAAGCTGTCGCTGGAAGAGGGCCGGGTCACCGCCCGCGCGCGGCCGCTGACGCTCAAGGCGGTGAAGGGCGACCATGCGACCTTCGGCGAGATCAAGGTCCTGGATCTGGAGAGCGAGATCGACGTGGTGCTGATGCGCCAGGATCCGCCGTTCGACATGGCCTACATCACCGCCACCCACTTCCTCGACAAGGTCCACCCCAAGGTGCTGGTGGTGAACAACCCGACCGAGGTGCGCAACGCGCCGGAAAAGCTGTTCGTCACCGACTTCCCGGGCGTGCAGCCGCCGACCCTGATCACCAGCGACGTCGAAGCCATCTACGACTTCCGCGAGCGCCACGGGGACATGGTGCTCAAGCCCCTGCACGGCGGCGGCGGTTCGGGCGTGGTGCGGCTGAAGGCCGACGACCCCAACCTCGACGCCCTGCTTGAACTGCATGCCCTGATCGGCCGCGACCAGGTCATCGCCCAGAAGTTCATTCCCGCCGTCAGCAAGGGCGACAAGCGCATCCTGCTGGTCGACGGCGAGCCGGTCGGCGCCATCAACCGGATCCCGGCCGAGGGCCAGGTCCGGTCCAACCTCGCCCGCGGCGGCCGCGCGGCGGCTGTCGAGCTGACCGCGCGCGATCTCGAGCTCTGCGCGATCATCGGGCCGGAGCTGAAGCGGCGCGGCCTGCTGTTCGTCGGCATCGACGTGATCGGCGACTATCTGACCGAAATCAACGTCACCTCCCCGACCGGCGCCCAGCAGCTGAAGCGGTTCGGCGGCGTCGACGCGGCGGCCGTCCTCTGGGACAAGATCGAGCAGATCCGCAACTCCAGGTGAGATGTGACGGATAGCTGACTGATTTGTATCAGTTTCCGCATAGTTCCTTTTTCGTTCTTGATCCGGACTGCGCGCCATGGTTGCATCTGTGGATAAGTCACAGGTCCTGTAGCGCGGAGGGGGCATGGTCGCGCGGGTGGTCACCGTTGCGTTTCAGGGCGTCGAGGCGCGTCGCGTCGACGTCGAGGTCCAGCTGACGACGGGCGAACCGCACATCGTCGTGGTCGGCTTGGGCGACAAGGCCGTGGCCGAAAGCCGGGAGCGGGTGCGCGGGGCCTTCACCGGCCTGGGGCTGGCCATGCCGGCCAAGCGCGTGGTGGTGAACCTCGCGCCGGCAGACCTGCCCAAGGAGGGCAGCCACTACGATCTGCCGATCTCGCTGGCGATCATGGGGGCCATGGGGATCATCCCGCCGGACGCGCTGAACGGCTGGGTCGCGGTCGGGGAACTGTCGCTGGACGCCACCATCAGCCCGGTCGCCGGGGTGCTGCCCGCCGCCATCGCCGCCGGGGCCATGGATCTCGGCCTCATCTGCCCGGAGCCTTGCGGGGCCGAGGCGGCCTGGGCCGGCGGCACGCGGGTGCTGGCCCCGCGCTCGCTGATCGGGCTGATCAACCATTTCCGCGGCACGCAGCTGTTGTCAGAGCCGAAGCCCGGGCCGGTGATCGACGGCGGCCGCGTCCCGGACCTGCGCGAGGTGAAGGGCCAGGAACAGGCCAAGCGGGCGCTGGAGATCGCGGCGGCGGGCGGCCACAACCTGCTGTTCTGCGGCCCGCCGGGCTCGGGCAAGTCGATGATGGCCCAGCGCCTGCCGGGCATTCTGCCGCCGCTGTCGGCCGCCGAGCTGCTCGAGACCTCGATGGTCCATTCGGTCGCCGGGCTGATCGCGCGTGGTGAGCTGACCCGGACGCGGCCGTTCCGCAGCCCGCACCACTCCGCCAGCATGGCCGCCCTCACCGGCGGCGGGCTGAAGGCCAAGCCCGGCGAGGTGTCGCTGGCCCACAACGGCGTGCTGTTCCTCGACGAGCTGCCCGAGTTCAGCGCCCAGGCGCTCGACAGCCTGCGCGCACCGCTGGAGACCGGCGAGGTCATGGTCGCCCGCGCCAATGCCCACATCCGCTATCCGGCGCGGGTGCAGCTGGTGGCGGCGCAGAACCCTTGCCGCTGTGGCCATGGCGGGCCAGGCAAGGGCTGGTGCGGCAAGGCCCCGCGCTGCCAGCGCGACTATCAGGGCCGCGTCTCGGGGCCGCTGATCGACCGTATCGACCTGCAGATCGACGTGCCGCCGGTCAGCGCCGCCGACCTCGCCCTGCCGCCGCCGGCCGAGGGCAGCGCCGAGGTCGCCGCCCGGGTCTCGGCGGCGCGTGAGGCGCAGGCCGAGCGGGCCGAGGCGGGCGGCGGACCGTTGCTGAACGCCCACGCCGACGGCGACTTCCTCGACAAGGCCGTGGCCCTGGACGACGCCGCCCGCGCGCTGATGAGCCGCGCCGCCGAGGCCGGCCACCTGACCGCGCGGGGCTGGGCCCGGGCCCTGCGGCTGGCCCGCACCATCGCCGACCTTGAGGGCGCGGGAAGCGTAAAGCGCGTGCACGTCGCCGAAGCGCTGATCTACCGCCGCGTCGGGGCGGGCTCGGCGGTCGGCGCGGGCTGATCCTCCCCGCTTGGAAGGCCCGCCCACTTCCGCTACCCCTCCCGTCCGGCGCATCCGCCGCAGAGGGCCACCCCCAATGCCTCCCCGTCAGGCCGTGCTCGGCATGGACCAGGCCAGTTTCCACCACGGCTCGAACCCGGTCTTCGATGGTGTCTCGTTCCTGCTGGACGACGCCCGCACGGCGCTGGTCGGAGAGAACGGGGCCGGCAAGTCGACGCTGCTCAAATGCCTGACCGGCGAGCTGGAACTCGACAAGGGAACCGTCGTCCGCTCGCGGTCCCTGCGCGTCGGGTCGCTGCCGCAGGATACGCCCGAGGGCCTGGCCGACCTGCCGGTTCGCGAGGTGCTGCGCAAATCGCTTGAGACGATCGGCCTGGGCGACGACGACTGGCGCATCGATGTGTTGCTCGACGAGATCGGCGTCGCGCCGGAGGTGGCCGACCAGCCTTTCGGCTCGCTGTCCGGCGGCTGGCAACGACTGCTGCTGATCGCGGCGGCGGCGCGGCTCGAGGAGCCGGACATCCTGCTGCTCGACGAGCCGACCAACCACCTCGACCTGACCAACATCGCCACGCTGGAGCTGTGGCTGACGGCGGGGTTCGACGTGCCGATGCTGATCGTCAGCCACGACCGCGAGTTCCTCAACCGGGTCACCGATCGCACCCTGTTCCTGCGCAGCGACGGGGTGCACAGCTTCAAGACGGCCTTCTCCACCGCTCGCGAAGAGCTGCTGCGCCGCGACGCCGTGGCCGCCGCCCACCGCAAGCTTGAAGAGAAGGAGGTGAGACGGCTTGAGGCCGCCGCCGCGCGCTACAAGGTCTGGGCCGTCACGAACCCGGAGCTGAACAAGCGCAAGGCCGCGCTCGAAACCCGCATCGCGCGGATCGAGGCCGACAAGACCACCGCCTACGTCTCGCGCGATCGAAAGCTGGAGCTGTCCGACGGCGAGATCGACGCCAGGGTCGCCTTGCGCGTCCAGGATCTCGCTGTGAAGACGCCGGACGGCGCACGCACCCTGATGAAGGTTGAACGGCTGACCCTGAACGCCGGCGATCGCATCGCCATCCTCGGCGCCAACGGGTCGGGCAAGTCGACGTTGCTGACGGCCCTGGCGGCGGCCTTCGACCCGGGCCAGCGACATTACGACGGCCAGGCGCAGGTGCGCTTCAACCCGGCCACCCGGCTGGCGATGTTCGACCAGTCGATGCGGGCCCTGCCGCTGAAGTCGAGCCTGCTCGACTATGTCGCCGGAGCGCCCGACGCGACCGAGAAGGACGCCGTGCGGCTGCTGGCCCAGGCGGGATTCCCGTTCATCCGCATCCAGAACCCGATCGCCCTGCTCAGCTACGGCGAGCGGTCGCGCCTGATGTTCCTGCGGATGAAGCTGGAGCGACCCAACCTCTATCTGCTCGACGAGCCGACCAACCACCTCGACATCGAGGGCCAGGAGGCGCTCGAGGCGCAGCTCGAGGAAGCGGAAGTGTCCTGCATCTTCGTCTCCCACGACCGCTATTTCACGCGCACGGCGGCCAGCCGGTTCCTGGAGATCCGGCGCGGGAAGCTGGTCGAGGTCGAGGACCCCGACGCCTTCTTCGACGCCCAGGCGCGGGGCTGACGCGGTGAGCGCGGCGTAAACCTTCGCAATTCACGATTGTTCAACCCACCCTCTGGTTCTCTACGCTCAGTGCAGTCTGGTCACGGGGGGTGGTCATGGGTCGTCGCGTCGAGGGTCGCGCCGAAGAGTTCGTCAACGACATCGTCGAGGCCTTGAAGGTCTACGGCGGCGCCGCGCACCGGTCGCTGGTGGTGGAGCGTATCGCGATCACGCGCGGCCGCCGCGGCGAGCCGCTGCCGCAGGACCCGGCCAAGGACATCCAGCAGGTCTTCGAGCGGCACCTGTCGGGCCGTGGCAAGAGCCTGTTCCAGCTGCCGTTCGGGGAAGGCTCGCATCGCTGGGCCCTGGCCGGCGGCGGCGCCCACTGAGCGATCAGGTGCTTCCCTCGACGCGGCGCAGGTGCTGATCTCGCCACAGTTTACGGGGAGCCGTCATGAAACTCTGGAAAACCGTCTTCGCGCTGGCGGCCGCGTTCAACCTGCTCGTCGGACTGCCGCTGCTGCTCGCGCCCGCAGCCTTCCTGAAGTTGGCCGGAGGCTCCACCTCCCCGGACCTCTTGTCGGCGCAGATGTCGGGGCTGCTGATCGCGGTGTTCGGGGTCGGATATGCGATGATCGCCGTCAATCCCGTCGCCAACCGGCCGATCGCGTGGCTGGGCGTATTCGGCAAGACGCCGCTGATCCTTCTGGTCTGGCTCCAGGTCCGGGCCGGCCATGCGCCGCCGAGCAGCCTTGGTCTGCCGGCCGTTGATCTGGTGTTCGCGGCGCTGTTCCTGGCCTTCCTGCTGCGCACGCGGCGCATGGTGGCGACCTGACGCCGGCTTGACCGCCCGTTAAGCCGCGGGCGCTAGCCTGCGCGCATGTCGGATGACAACCGCGCCATCACGCCCGAGCAGCTGGCCACCCTGAGCCACGAGTTCCGCACGCCGCTGAACGGCGTGCTGGGCATGGCCCGGCTGCTGGATGGCACGCGGCTGACCGCCGAGCAGAAGGCCTATGTCGCGGCCCTGCGCGAGAGCGGCGACCACCTGCTGTCGCTCGTCAATGACGTGCTCGACCTGGCGCGGCTCGGCGCCGGCAAGATCGAGCTGCACCCGGCCCCGACCGACGTCGCCGCCCTGCTGCGTCAGGCCGCGGAGCTGATGAGCCCGCGCGCTCACGAGAAGGGCATCGAGATCGCCTGGGCCGTGGCCCCCGGCCTGCCGACCGTGCTGGCCGACGAAGGCCGGCTGCGGCAGGTGCTGCTGAACTTCACCGGCAACGCCGTCAAGTTCACCGAGCAGGGCGGCGTGCTGCTGACCGCCGAGCCGGCGCCCGGCGGCCGGCTTCGCCTGACCGTACGCGACACCGGCCCCGGGGTCCCCCAGGCCGCCCGCGCCCGCATCTTCGAGCCTTTCGTTCATGCCGATCCCGCCCATGGCGCCGTCACGGTCGGCGGCGCCGGACTGGGACTGGCCATCGTCAAGCGGCTGGCCGACGCCATGGACGGCGCGGTCGGGGTCGGCGACGCCGTCGGCGGCGGGGCCGAGTTCTGGCTGGAGGCGACCTTCACCCCCGCCGGCCCGGCTGTGCGCGCGCGGCCGCTGGCCCGACGCACCGTCGGCATCGCCTCGCCCAACGCCATCCTCCGCGACGCCGCCGCCCGCCAGATCGAAGCGCTTGGCGGGCGGGTCGTTGTCGCCTCCACGGTCGAGGCGCTGCTCGAGGCCGCGCCTGCAAGCGCGGTGCTGCTGATCGACAATGCCCTCGGCGGCAGCCGCCTGCCCAAGGCGCCCGCCGGACGGGCCTGCCTGATCCTGTTGCGTCCCGATGAGCGCGCCCGCATCGGCAAGAGCCGCGCGGCGGGTTTCGCCGGCTATCTGATCAAGCCCCTGCGCCCGGCGTCGCTGGCGACGCGGGTCCTGGCCGCCGCCGGGGGTCAGGACACGGCCGACCGACCGCAGGACGACGATCGTGTCGCCGAGGCGACCGCGCCCGGCGCCCGTGTCCTGCTCGCCGAGGACAATCCGATCAACGCCCTGCTCGCCCGCACCCTGCTTCAGCGCGAAGGGGCTCATGTCGACCGCGCCGCCAGCGGCGAGGAGGCGATCGCCGCCATGGCCGCCGGCCGCTACGACCTGGTGCTGATGGATGTGCGCATGCCGGGCATGTCCGGCGTCGAGACCGCCCAGGCTCTGCGAGCGAAGGGCGTGACCACACCGATCGTCGCCCTGACCGCCGACGCGTTCGAGGACGACCGGCGCGCCTGCCTCGCGGCCGGGATGAACGATTTTCTGGTCAAACCCCTGACCGAGACCGCCCTGCGGGCGGTGCTGACCCACTGGGTCGGCTGGACGGACGCCCCCGGAGAGGCCAAGGTCGCCTCCTGATTTGCGGGCCGCGGACGTCCCGCACGCCTGGGGGAAAGCGACGCGTATGACGGACTCCAGCGCCCAGCCGGCCACGGTCGCGAAGGCCAAGCCCACCTTCCTGCAGTCGCTGGCGACCTTCGGAGAGCGGCGCACGCTGGTCATGCTGGTGCTGGGCTTCGCCGCCGGTCTGCCCAATCTGCTGATCTTCGACACCCTGTCGATCTGGCTCCGGGAATCCGGCCTGTCGCTGCAGGCGATCAGCATCTTCGGCCTCGCCACCCTGGCCACGGCGATGAAGTTTCTGTGGGCGCCCCTGGTAGACCGGACGAAGGTGCCGCTCCTGACCAACCTGCTCGGCCACCGCCGCTCGTGGATGCTGGTCGCCCAGGTGATCATCATCCTCGGCCTGTGGCTGATCGCGGGCGTCGATCCGGCCAAGAACCTTGGCCTCATGGCCGCCTTCGCGGTGCTTGTGGGTTTCGCCTCGGCGACCCAGGACATCGTCATCGACGCCTGGCGGATCGAAGCGGCCGACGATGACCGGCAGGGGCCGATGGCCGCCGCCTACCAGTGGGGCTACCGCATCGCGATGATCGTCGCCGGCGCCGTGCCCCTGATCATCGCGGCCGCCTACAGCTGGCGTCTGTCTTACGCGACGATGGCCGCGCTGATGATCCTGGGCATGCTGGCCGTGCTGGCCGCCCCTCGGGAGACCGCCCACAAGGTGCGGGCGATCGATCTGGGCGACACGCGCTCGCGGCCCGGTCTCGAGGTCTTCGAGTGGATCGTGCGACTGCTGATCCTCGTCGCCGGCGGCCTGCTTGTCGGGTCCGGCCTCGCCGCCAGCGCGGACTTCCTCGCCTCCATTCTCTCGGCCCTCGGCCTGGGCGCCGTCGGCGACGCGATGAAGGCGGCCTGGGCGTCGGACGCCAAGATCTGGTTCCAGCTGATCGCCATCGTCGCCGGGTTCGCGATCATCACCCTCGCCGCCCGGCGCATTCCGGGCGTGCAGACCCGCCCCGGCGCCTATCTGTCCGGCGCGCTCGGCCAGCCTCTGGTCGATTTCTTCGGTCGCTACGGCAAGGTCGCCGGGCTGATCCTGGCGCTGATCTGCCTGTACCGGGTGTCTGACTTCGTGCTGAACATCAACGGCGCCTTCTACGTCGACCTCGGCTTCAGCAAGCTTGAGATCGCCGAGATCCGGAAGGTGTTCGGCGTGGTGATGTCGGTGATCGGCGTGGCCCTCGGCGGCTTCGCCGTGATCCGGCTCGGGCTGATGAGGGCCCTGATCCTGGGCGCCTTCGTCGGCACGCTGAGCAACCTCTCGTTCGCCTGGCTCGCGACGCAGGGGCACAGCGTTCCGGCCCTGCTGACGGCGATCGCGATGGACAACATCGGTGGCGGCATCGCCGGGACCTGCCTGATCGCCTACATGTCGAGCCTGACCTCGGCCGGCTTCACCGCCACCCAGTACGCGCTGTTCTCGTCGCTGTACGCCCTGCCCGGCAAGCTGCTGGCCAGCCAGTCCGGCCGGATCATCGAAAGCTCCGCCCGCGCCGCCGAGCCCGGCGGCCCGCTGGCCTCGCTGCGCAGCTTCTTCGTGAACCTGCCGCCGGAAAGCTTCGCCGAAGCGATGAGCAAGTCGGCGGTGACGCCAGTCTCGCTCGGGACGGGGTACATGGTGTTCTATCTGTACTCGACGCTGATCGGGGTGTTCGCGATCGTGCTGTCGTTCATGGTCGCCGCCCGCCAGCCGCCGTCAGCCAAGGAAGACGCCGCCGAGCCTGAGGTCGCCGCCGCGCCCGTCGCCCGCTAGGTCGCCAGACAGACCACCTGCGCCACCCGCAGGTCCCGGCGCAGGCCGTCGGCGACGCGGCCATAGTTCTCGACGTTGATCTGCTCGCCGGTCGCGAACGTGGCCGGGCGGCGGCGCGCTGTCTGCAGGGCCCGCAAAACGGTTTCCGGCGCGGTGGTGTAGATGCGGCCCCGCCGCGGCGCCTCGGCGACGGTGACGCCGATGACCCGACCGGCCGAATCGAGCGTCGGCGCGCCCGACAGGCCCGCGAGCGTTCCCTTCAGGCTGTCGGTGCGGCCAACCTCGGCCCAGACCAGAACCGGCTCGGTGCGGGCGCCGCGCCCCCGTACGACGAGGTTCTCGCGGCCGAGCAGTCGAGAGACGGCCTCGCCCGGACGGCCCTGCGGGAAGCCGGGGTGATAGCCGAGGTCGCCGCGCTTGAGGCCCTGGCCGGCGGCCAGCAGCGGCAGGGCGGGGGCGCCGCCCTCGGTGGTCAGGATGGCCGCCTCGCCGGACGGATCGATGGTCACGGTGGCGGCGACGCCGCGGCCTTCGGCCACCACCAGCGCGGTCTGGGCGCAGCCGTCTACGACGTGGCGGGCGGTCAGCCAGACGCCGGTGTCGGCCACTGAAAAGGCAGTGCCGGAGCCTGGCTTCTGCTTTCCGGGCACCTCGACCACCACGGCCGGGTCGAACGGCGAGGACGGCCCCAGCGGCACGCCTGCCTCGCCCGGCACGGGCGGCGGCGGCGGCGGGGCGTCAGCCTTCTCGCGACGACCGATCGCCGCGATCAGGATGGCCGCGACCACGGCCAGATAGACCAGCCAGTCGGGAAGCCGGGGGAAATGCACGGCGCTAGCGCACCGCCGCGGCGAGGATCAGGGCGCTGGCGATCTTGGCGCCGATCAGCAGGGTCGCGGCGGAAATCTCACCGTCCTGGATGCGCTGCGGCAGGCCGTGGAGGATGAAGTCGATCACCCGGAACACCAGCAGCTGGACGGCGATGATGGTCGCGCCCCAGAGCATCATTTCCATCGGCGAGGTTGAGGCGCTCAGCGACACAGCCAACGGGATCGCCAGCCCGACCAGCACGCCAGACAGCGACATGGCCGCGGCGGTGTTGCCTTCGCGGATCAGCTGGATCTCGCGGTGCGGGGTGAGCAGGGCGTAGACCGCTGCCCCCACGATCAGGATGACCAGGGTCAGGCCCGCGTGGAACAGGGTGATCGGAAAGCCGGTGGCGAACGCCTGGATTTCCGGAGACTGAAGCTGTGGCGGCATCGAAACTTCCGACGGAGGACGCTGCGTAAGGGTTAGCACGGCGCGCCGCGGCGCGCGCAAGCTTCTAGTCGGAGACGAGCGCCGGCTCGGCCTTGCGCCGGGCCGAGGCGCGGACCTTTTCGCTCTCGCTCTTCAGCTGGCCGCAGGCGGCGAGAATGTCGCGGCCGCGGGGGGTGCGGATCGGGCTGGAGTAGCCGGCCCGGTTCACGATCGCCGCGAAGCGTTCGATGGTCGCCCAGTCGGAGCATTCGTAGTCGGTGCCGGGCCACGGGTTGAACGGGATCAGGTTGATCTTGGCCGGGATGCCCTTGAGCAGCTGAACCAGCGCGCGCGCCTCGTCGGGGCTGTCGTTGATCCCCTTCAGCATGACGTACTCGAAGGTCACGCGGCGGGCATTGGAGATGCCTGGATAGGTGCGGATCCCCTCCATCAACGTGGCGATGTCGTACTTCTTGTTCAGCGGCACCAGCACGTCGCGCAGGGCGTCGTTGGTGGCGTGCAGGCTGATGGCCAGCATCGCCTGGGTCCGCTCGCCGAGCGCCTGGAGCTGCGGAACCACGCCGCTGGTCGAGACGGTGATCCGGCGCCGCGAGATGCCGATGCCCTCGTTGTCGCTGATGATCTCGATGGCGTCGGACACGCTGTCGAGATTGTAGAGCGGCTCGCCCATGCCCATGAACACGATGTTGCTCAGGCGGCGGTCCTCGCGGTCCGACGGCCACTCGTCGAGGTCGTCCTTGCAGACCTGGACCTGGGCGACGATCTCGGCGGCGGTCAGGTTGCGGACCAGAGCCTGGGTGCCGGTGTGGCAGAAGGTGCAGTTCAGCGTGCAGCCGACCTGGCTGGACACGCACAGGGCGCCCGAGCGGCCGACGTCGGGAATGTAGACCGCCTCGACCTCGATACCCGGGGCGGTGCGGATCAGGTACTTGCGCGTGCCGTCCTTCGACACCTGACGCTCGACGATCTCAGGCCGGGCCAGGGTGAAGTGCTCGGCCAGGGACGCCCGGGTCTCCTTGGCGACGTCGGTCATCTGATCGAAATCGGTGACGCCGCGATGGTGGATCCAGCGATAGACCTGGGTCGACCGCATCTTGGCCTTGCCCTCGGGGACCGCGCCGACCGCGATCATGGCGGCCGCCAGCTGCTTGCGGGTCAGGCCCGCAAGGTTGGTCGGAACGGCGGCGACGGCGGGCGTCGCGCGAGCAAGATCGAGGGTCGCGCCCAAGGCTGGAAGGTCCGGATGGATGAGGAAGAGGGGCTCCATAGCAGAAATGGGGCGTCTCGACCAATCCGCCAACTAGAACGCCTCCGACACGATGCTCCCATCCGCCATGAGCGCCGCGCGTTTCATGCCGGCGGAGACGAACGGCATCGCCACATTGCCGTCCTTGTCGATCGCGATCAGGCCGCCGTCGCCGCCGAGCGCCCGGACCTGGGCCAGCACCGCGTCGGCGGCCGCCGCGACGCTCTCGCCCGCGAACTTCATGCGATGCGCCAGCTGCACCGCGGCGGCGATGCGGATGAAGTACTCGCCCTGCCCGGTGCAGCTGACCGCCACCGTGTCGTCGGCCCAGCCGCCGGCGCCGATCAGCGGCGAGTCGCCGACCCGGCCCGGCAGCTTGCCGAACACGCCGCCGGTCGAGGTGCAGGCGGCCAGCCGGCCCTCCGCATCGCGCACCACGCAACCGACGGTGCCGTGGGCCAGGGCGCCGGGCGGATGGTTGGCCTCGCCCTGGCCGGCCCGGGTGAACCAGCGGTCCGGGTCGACGATCGGAGTCATGTCGTTGTTGGCGGCGAACCGGGCCGCCCCCTCGCCTGCCAGCATCACGTGCGGGGTCCAGTCCATGATCGCGCGGGCGACGGCGATCGGGCTCTCATAGCCCTGCAGCGCGGCGACCGATCCGGCCCGGCCGGTGGCGCCGTCCATCAGGCAGGCGTCGAGCTCGTACTGGCCGACGGTGTTGGGCGAGGCGCCGCGGCCGGCGACGTACAGGCCAGAGGCCTCCAGCGCCTGGGTCGTCTCCACCGCCACGTCCAGAGCCAGGGCGCCGGCCAGCAGCCGGTCGCGCCCGGCCTCGACCAGTTCGCGCATGTGGAGGATCTCGCGGCTGTAGTCGCGGCCGCGCTGCGAGCCCGCGCCGCCATGAACGACCAGACTCAAACAATTGTTCGCCAAGCTCGACCTCCGGCCTATAGTCGCTGTTCAGGCTCGCGATACGCTGACGGGCCGATCAATGAAAGAGCATGGGAGAGACGGCATGCGTGCGGTGCTGAGCAAGAGCGTGGGTGGACCCGAGACCCTGGTCATCGAGGAGCTGCCCAGCCCCGAAGCCGGCCCCGGCCAGGTCGTCCTTTCGGTCAAGGCCTGTGGGGTCAACTACCCCGACGTCCTCATCATCGAGGACAAGTACCAGTTCAAGCCGGCTCGGCCGTTCGCCCCGGGCGGCGAGGTCTCCGGGATCGTCAAGAGCCTCGGCGAAGGCGTCACGAACCTGAAGGTCGGCCAGCGCGTGCTCGCCAGCACCGGCTGGGGCGGCATGGCCGAGGAGCTGGCGCTTGAGGCGAGCCGCGTCACGCCGATCCCCGACAGCATGCCGTTCGAAGATGCGGCGGCCTTCATGATGACCTACGGCACCAGCTGGTACGGCCTCAAGGACCGCGGCCATCTGAAGGCCGGCGAGACCCTGCTGGTCCTGGGCGCCGCCGGCGGCGTCGGCCTGGCGGCCGTCGAACTCGGCAAGGCGATGGGCGCGCGCGTGATCGCGGCCGCCTCGAGCCAGGAGAAGGTCGACCTGGCCATCTCGCGCGGCGCCGAGAGCGGCGTCGTCTACCCCACCGGTCCGTTCGACAAGGACGGGGCCAAGCAACTCGCGAACCTGTTCAAGGAAGCCTGCGGCAAGGACGGCTGGGACGTCTGCTACGACGCCGTCGGCGGTGACTATGCCGAGGCCGCCATCCGCGCCAGCGGCTGGGGCGGCCGCTTCCTGGTGATCGGCTTCCCGGCCGGCATCCCCAAGGTGCCGCTGAACCTAACCCTGCTGAAGTCCTGCGACATCGTCGGCGTGTTCTGGGGCGCGGCCGTGGCCCGCGATCCCAAGGCGCACCAGGAGAACGTGCGCCAGCTCATGCAGATGTACGACGAGGGCAAGATCAAGCCGCACGTCTCCGAGACCTTCTCGCTCGACCGGGCCGGCGACGCCATCGCCCACCTCGGCAGCCGCAAGGCCATGGGCAAGGTTGTGATCGTCCCGTAGCCGCCAGCCGGGCATTCTCGCGAAAGCGGGGACCAAGGCTGATTCCAGGCCGAGAAACGCCGGAGACACGGTTCGCTCGGCCTGGATCCACGCCCTCGCGGGACAATCGGATCAGGAAAAGGGAAATCCCATGGCTGGACGTCTTGAGGGCAAGGTCGCCCTGATCACCGGCGGGGCCTCGGGCATTGGCCTGGGCGCGGTCGAGCTGTTCGTGGCCGAGGGGGCGCTGGTCGTCGCCGCGGACCTTCAGGACGAGAAGGGGGCCATGCTTGAGAAGCGGTTCCCGGACCGCGTCCGCTACGCCCACTGCGACGTCACCGTCGAGGCCGACATCGCCAAGGCCGTCGCCCTGGCCGACAGCAGCTTCGGCGGGCTGGACGTGCTGTTCAACAACGCCGGCCACGGCGGCTCGCCGGGCGGCGCGCTCGAGCTGGACGCGGCCGGCTGGGACAACACCTTCGCGCTGCTGGTCCGCGGCCCGGCGCTGGGCATGAAGCATGCGGCCCCGTTGATGATGGCGCGCGGCGGCGGCTCGATCATCAACACCGCCTCGATCGCGGGACTGCAGGCGGGCTTCGGCCCCCTCGCCTATTCCACCGCCAAGGGCGCGGTCATCCATATGTCGAAATGCGCGGCCGCCGAGCTCTCGCCGAAGAAGATCCGAGTCAACGCGATCTGTCCCGGCCTGATCGCGACCTCGATCTTCGGCGCCTCGATGGGCCTGGCGCGGGAAGTCGCCGACCAAATGGCGGCGCGCATGGAGGAGGTGGGTCCGAAGATCTAGCCGATCCCCAAGGCCGGGATGCCCGAGGACATCGCCCGCGCAGCCCTCTACCTGGCCTGTGATGACTCCCTGTTCGTGACCGGAACCCATATCGTCGTCGACGGCGGCCTGACCATCGGCGGCCGGGGCAGCTGGGACCCGCAGGCGGGCAACCCGATCCTCGACGCTCTGGGGATCACCCCCGAGCAGGCGGAGCAGATGCGGGCGGCGATGGCTGCCCAGGCAGCGGCTCAGAACGCCTAGACCGTGACAGACGAGCCGCCCCCCGTCGAAGACCCTCCCGAGCGGCCGGGGCTGGCCCCCAATGTCCGCGGCGCCCTGTGGATGCTGGCCTCAGCGCTCGGCTTCACGGTGATGACGACGCTCATCAAGTTCCTCGGCGACGACTATCCGGCGGCCCTGCAGACCTTCTACCGCCAGGCCGCCGGCCTGCTGGTGCTGGCGCCGTTGATCCTGCGCGACTGGCGCGGCGCCTTCCACGCCACCCGGCCCGGCATCCTGTTCTTCCGCTCGGCGGCGGGCACGGTCGCCATGATCATGAGCTTCTACGCCTTCCAGAAGCTGCCCCTCGCCGAGGCCAACGCCCTGTCGTTCACGCGGACCCTGTGGATGGTGCCGCTGGCGCTGTTCGTGCTGAAGGAGAAGATGGGGCCGATGCGGATCGCCGCGGCCCTGGCCGGATTCGCGGGCGTGCTGGTGATGCTGCAGCCAGGCGCGCCAGGGCACGGCTTCGGCTGGGGCCAGGCGGCGGCGCTCGGCGCGGCGGCGCTGTTCGCGATGACCATCACCGGCATGAAAGTCATGACCCGCGACCACAGCCCCTTCACACTGCTGGTGTGGTCGGCGGTGCTGGGACTGGTGTTCTCGTTCCCGCCGGCGCTGTTCGTGTGGCGCTGGCCAGAGCCGGTCGACCTGATGCTTCTGGCGGCCATGGGCGTGATGGGGACCATCACACAGGGCTGCTACATCAAGGGCATGCAGGTCGGCGAGGCGGCCGTGATGGCGCCGATCGACTATACGCGGCTGGTGTTCAGCGCGGCCATCGGCTTCATGCTGTTCCACGAGGTGCCGACCTGGGCCACCGTCGCCGGCGCCGGCATCGTCGTCGCCTCGACCCTGTTCATCACCCTTCGTGAACAGCAGGTGGCGCGGAAGACCAGGCTCGCCAAGCCCGGGTAGGGGGCTGCCGGCGACGCTGGCCGAAGTCACCGCCGACGCCGTCGGGGCGCCTCAGGCGTCCGGCGCGAACTTCTTCAGGAACGCCTGCGCCTCCGCGCGATGTCTCGGCTTCAGGTTCTTGCCGACCACCGCCAGCAGGGCCGTGAACACCGCTGCGTCATCGGTGAAGCCGACGCCGAGCAGGAAGTCGGGGATGATGTCGGTCGGCAGGACGAAGTAGGCGAGCGCCGCCAGCATCATGCCCTTGGCCGCGGCCGGAGTCTCGGGATCGCGCGCGCACCACCAGACCGACAGGGCGTCCGAGGCGAAGGGGATCTTGGCCGCCACGCGCCTGAACTTGGGCCAGAAGCCTTGCGCCACACGCATCTCGTTGACCCGGACAACCTCGGGCACGAGGGCCTTCGACGGGTCAATGATGTCGTTGACGTCGGGTGACGGCTTGGATTTGGCGCTCATCGGTCTAAACCGCTCCTACAAGTCTATTCAACACAACGCACGGGGAGCCGTCCATGAAGCTTGATTCCTCCATTTCCGCCGTCATCACCGGCGGCGCCTCGGGTCTCGGTGAGGCCACCGCCCGCGCCCTCGCCGCCAAAGGCGTCAAGGTCGCCATCTTCGACATGAACGAAACCAAGGGCGAAGCGGTCGCCGCCGAAATCGGCGGCGTCTTCTGCAAGGTCAACGTGACCTCCGACGCCGACGTCGACGCCGGCTTCGAAAAGGCCCGCGCCGCCCACGGCCAGGAGCGCATCCTGGTCAACTGCGCCGGCACCGGCAACGCCCAGAAGACCGCCGGCCGCGACAAGGCCACCGGCGAGACCAAGCACTTCGCCCTCGACGCCTTCAACATGATCATCCAGATCAACCTGGTCGGGACCTTCCGCTGCATCGCCAAGTCGGCCAAGGGCATGCTGGACCTGGAGCCGATCGACGGCGAACGCGGCGCCATCGTCAACACCGCTTCGGTCGCGGCTGAAGACGGCCAGATGGGCCAAGCCGCCTACTCCGCCTCCAAGGGCGGCGTCGTCGGCATGACCCTGCCGATCGCTCGCGACCTCGCCGGCGAAGGCATCCGCGTCAACACCATCCTGCCGGGCATCTTCGAAACCCCGCTGATGAACGGCGCGCCGGAAGCCGTGAAGGCCGCCCTGGCCGCCTCGGTGCCGTTCCCCAAGCGCCTCGGCCTGCCGCAGGAATACGCCTCGCTGGCGCTGGAAATGCTCAGCAACGGCTACTTCAACGGTGAAGACGTCCGCCTCGACGGCTCGATCCGGATGGCCCCGCGCTAAACCGCGATCCATCGCTGAAAGACGAAGGGCGGCTCGCAGGAGCCGCCCTTTTTCTTGTCCGGTCAGCTTCCGGCCGCCACGGGCCGCTGGATGGAAGGGCCGAGATTGGCCATCACCTCCCGGGCGTCGAAGGCGCGGGGGTCGGAGGCCGGCTTGGGTCCCTTGCCCATCACGATCTCGGCCGTGGCTTCGAACTTCTCCACTGTGCGCACGTCCATGCGGTCGGCCCAGAACGGATCGCCATACCAGGGGTCCCAGGCGCGCCAGCCGCCGTAGCCGGCGCCGTAGTAGCGCCAGTAGGGCCGCCAGTAGCCGTAGCCGTAAGGACCGAAGGTCGGCCCGACGGGATCGACGTAGGTCCGCGCCTTGCGATCGGTCGACCGCTCGACCAGCTGGAACCAGTCATAGCCTTCGTTCGTGGTCAGCTCGGCGGCGCGATAGAGCAGATAGCGCTCGACCGTGTCGCGACCGGTCAGGGTGTTGCCCGAGAAGGTGACGCGGAAGCGGTTCTGCTCGATCCGCTCGTCGGAGAAGCCCCCCGAGACCTGCTGGCCTCGGACATTGGGCTGGTAGGGGGTCGCGGTGGCGCAGGCGGTCAACGCCGTCGTCGCGACCAGTGCCGCCGCCAGGGCGGTCGCCTTGAAAGTCATTCGTCCGTACTCCAGCGGAGCCAGCGCGGTGCGGCGGTCGCCGTCGCGTTCAGCCCCAAGTTTCGTCCCTGCGAGTCAACACATGGCGCCGCGACGGGGTTGCGCCAAGGGGGACCTACCCCCTGAGCAGGATCAGGACCGCGACGCCGATCAACAGGGCGCCGATGGTGATCGAGAAACCGCGGCGAAAGCGAGGCTCGGTCATGCGGGCCGCCAGGGCCGCGCCGCTCAGGCCGTAGGCGCTCATGGTCAGGGTATCCATGGCCACCGCGGTCGCCGCGTACACCGGCATCTGGGTCAAAACCGGCAGGTCGCGGTCAAGGAACGGCGGCAGCACGCCGGTGAAGAACAGCAACACCTTCGGATTGGTGAGCTGGACGTAGAGGCCGTCGACGAAGGCCGACCGGTTGCGGTGCACCTGCGGCGCGTCTGGATCGTCCTCCGGCGCAGGCTTGAACGCCGACAGGATCGATTTGAGACCGAGCCAGGCGACGTAGAGCGCGCCGAGGATCGCCAGCCAGTGGAACACTGCCGGGAAGGCGGCCATCAGGGCGCCGAGGCCGAGGGCGGCGCCCGCGAACCAGACCAGGTTGGCGGTGTTCATGCCGAGCACCGCCAGCAGCGCCTGGCGCTTGCCGCGCTGCATGCCGACGGCGATGGCGAAGGTGTTCGCCGGCCCCGGACTGATGGCCATCATCGCCATGGCGCCGAGGAAGGGCAGATAGAGGTTCGGGTTTACCGGCAGGGACATGGGCGCGGCCTATAGGGCGCGCGCCCGTCACCCGACAAGATCCTAGGCGAGCAGGCTGAAGGCCAGCTTGCCCAGGGCGCCGAACAGCAGAATCGCCGTGGCCAGGGTCTGGATCAGGAAGCCCATCTCGCGCTTCTTGGGATCGGCGACGTAGCCGAGGGCGTAGAGGATGCGGCCGACGATCCAGAGCAGGCCCAGCAGCGCGGCGATGAGCCCGGGCAGGTCCTGGGGCTGCCAGGCCAGGGCGAACAGCCACAGCGAGGTCAGAAAGACCGGCAGCCACTCCAGGGTGTTGGCCTGCACACGGATGTGACGCTCCAGGACCGGGTCGCCGGTCATGGTCGGCGCGGAGATGCCGCACTTGCGGCGCGCGCCGCCGACGCGGATCCCCATCCACAGATAGACCAGCAGCGCCAACAGACTGACGATGCCGACATAGGCTTGAACTTGCATAGAGGGTCCCTTTTCCGGAGCCGGTCTGCGCCGCTCTCTGGCGCTGAGCCTGTCATGCTTCGCGGCCACTCGGAACCCCGGCGGGAACAGGGGGTTTTTATGCTTCGGAAGCCCGGAGGACGGCCATGCGCGTGCAATCGACGGCCATTACCGACATCGAATACGAGGACGATCACCAGAAGCTCTACGTGCGGTTCGTCGACGGCGATCGCTACGTCTATGTCGGCGTGCCAGGCGAGGTGCATCGCGGCTTTCTGGACGCCGAGTCGAAGGGCGGGTTCTTCGCCGAGACGATCCGCGACAGCTTCCCCTACAACAAGCTCGATTCCTGACGTAGCGTCGACGTCCGCTCACCTCTGGACGACTACATGAAACGCCTGATCGCGGCGCTCGCGCTGCTGCTGCTGGCCCCCGCCACCCCGGCCCTGGCTGCACCCTATCAGCTCGAGCCAGGCCGGACGTGCGACGGCCGGCCAAGGTTGCCGATCGAGATGGCCCCGGGCTTCTGCGCCGGGCTGGTCGTGGCGCCGCCACCGGGGAAGGGCTTGTCGACGCGTGTTCTGCGCATGCCCCGGACCCTCATCCAGGGCCCGGACGGCGACTGGATAGTGGTCGACCTCGGCGGCTGGGATCCGGGAAAGGGCTCGGTCTGGCGGCTGCGAGACGTTCCGGGCAAACCGCCGGTGCTGACCCGGCTGCTGGGCGGGCTGACCATGCCCCATGGGCTCGGGACCGGGCCTGACGGCCGCGTCTATGTCGGCGAGATGAGCCGCATCATCCGTTTCGACCCCGACGCCGCCGATCCGGCCGCCACGGTCGAGGTCGTGGTCAGCGGCCTGCCCGACAACCGTCTGCACGCCAATCGCCACCCGCTGTCCAACTTCGTCTTCGACGCCGACGGCAGCCTGCTGGTCAACGTCGGCGCGCCCAGCGACCAGTGCCTGGAAAAGGGCCGCACCGTCGCCGCCCCCTGCCCCGAGCGGGAGGGGGCGGACGCCCAGGCCGGGGTGCGTCGCTACCGCTATCTCGGCGAGGGCCGCTGGGATCCAACGTACGAAACCTTCGCCACGGGCCTGCGCAACAGCCTGGCCCTCGCCCGGCATCCGTCGGGCGCGATCCTGCAGGCCGAGAACAGCTATGACTTCGCCCCGGCCGCCGAGACGCCGTTCGAGGAGCTGAATGTCCTGCTGCCGGGCCGCGATTACGGCTGGCCCTACTGCTTCGACATGACCGGCCGCACGCCGGCCTGGAAAGCGGTCTCGCCGCTGGCCTGCGCCTCGGCGGCGCATGAGAAGCCGAGGCTGCTGTTGCCGCCGCACGCCGCGCCGCTGGGCATGGCGCTCTACGAGGGTGCGATGTTCCCGCAGCTGAAGGGGCGGCTGCTGATCGGCTACCACGGCTACCGTGCGACCGGAGGCCGGGTGGTGGCCTTCGAGCTGGACGCCCGGGGCGCGCCCCTCGCCAGGTCAGGAGCGCGGTATCCAGCCTACGGCAAGGACGGCAAGGTCGTCTGGCGGCCCTATCCGGGACCCGCCGCCGAGCCGCTGATCCTGACCCCCGGCTGGAACGCCGTCGCCGGCAAGCGGCCTATGGGCGCGCCGGTCGGGATCACCGTCGCCGCCGACGGCGCCATCTGGCTCGCCGACGACCGCAACGGCCACATTATCCGGATCGCGGCGGACAGGCCCTAGAGCCTAGCCTTCTTCGCGCTTGTCGCGCTTGGCCAGAACGCGCAGGCGCAGGGCGTTGAGCTTGATGAAGCCGCCGGCGTCGCGGTGGTCATAGGCGACGTTGCCTTCCTCGAAGGTGACCAAGTCCTGGTCGTAGAGGCTGTAGGGGCTTGTCCGACCGATGACGCTGACGTTGCCCTTGTAAAGCTTGACCCGCACCTGGCCGGTGACCTTGGCCTGGCTGTGATCGATGGCCGCCTGCAGCATCTCGCGCTCGGGGGCGAACCAGAAGCCGTTGTAGACCAGCGATGCGTACTTCGGCATCAGCTCGTCCTTCAGGTGCATGGCGCCGCGATCAAGGGTGATCGACTCGATGCCCCGGTGCGCGGCGAGCAGAATCGTGCCGCCCGGGGTCTCGTAGACGCCGCGCGACTTCATGCCGACGAAGCGGTTCTCGACGAGGTCGAGCCGGCCGATGCCGTTGTCGCGGCCCAGTTGGTTGAGCTTGGTCAGCAGGGTCGCCGGCGACATCGCCACGCCATCAATGGCGACCGGGTCGCCCTTCTCGAAGTCGATGGTGATGACCTGCGCCTTGTCGGGCGCGTCTTCGGGGGCAATCGTGCGCTGATAGACGTACTCAGGCGCCTCGTTGGCGGGATCCTCCAGCACCTTACCTTCGGAGGAGGAGTGCAGCAGGTTGGCGTCGACCGAGAACGGCGCCTCGTTGCGCTTGTCCTTGGCGATCTGGATCTGGTGCTTCTCGGCGAAGTCGAGCAGCGCCTCGCGGCTCTTGAAGTCCCACTCGCGCCACGGCGCGATCACGTGGATGTCGGGCTCCAGGGCATAGTAGCCGAGCTCGAAGCGGACCTGGTCGTTGCCCTTTCCGGTGGCGCCGTGGCTGACCGCGTCGGCGCCGAGCTTGCGGGCGATCTCAATCTGCTTCTTGGCGATCAGCGGCCGCGCGATCGAGGTGCCGAGCAGATACTGGCCCTCGTAGACGGTGTTGGCCCGGAACATCGGGAACACGTAGTCGCGCACGAACTCCTCGCGCACATCCTCGATGAAGATGTTCTCCGGCTTCACCCCCGCGGCCAGCGCCTTGGCGCGCGCCGGCTCGATTTCCTCGCCCTGGCCGAGGTCGGCGGTGAAGGTGATGACCTCCGCCCCGTATTCGGTCTGCAGCCACTTGAGGATGATCGAGGTGTCGAGGCCGCCCGAATAGGCGAGGACGACTTTCTTGACGGACTTGGCGGCGGTCACGGGCGGTATCCTGCAGGGTCGGAAGTGGCCGCGTTCAACGGCGCCAGCGCCCTGCGGTCAACCCCGATCCGGTGAGAAACGGAACCGGGCGACAACGCTCGCCGTCGGCAATGGCTCCAGCCGCGCGCCGGCGCCGATGTTGTGGATCACCAGCGGCGGCTCCGTCGCCGAGCCGTGCCCCGCGACGACGACGATGTGCGGCAGGTTTCCGGGCAGCCGCTGGGTGATCAGGTCGCCGGGCCGCCATGCCCCGTCGAGGGGCAGGGTCGATCCCTGGCGGCGGAAAAAGGTCTCAAGGTTCGGCACCCGGCGGTGGTCGATGTTGCGGTCCGGCCGCGCCAGGCCCCAGGTCTTCGGATAGGCGGAGAAGGATCGCGCCATGTCCTCGTGGACCAGCCTCTGCAGGTCGACCCCGAACGCCGTCCGATAGGCGCGGATGACCACGTCGGTGCAGACGCCACGATCGATGGGAACGTCGCCGCCCGGATAGGCCAGGCGCACATAGGCGGGATCGTAGCGGATTGTACGACCGACCTGGCTTCGGGCGGCGGCCGCCAGCTCGGCCGGCCAGCCCGGGCCGTCCGCGCGCGCGGCTCTCGACACGGCGAAGGCGGGCGGGACGGCGAGCAGCGCGCGGCGGTCGATCATGCCCCGATCAGCGCGCCGGTTTGTGGCGATTATCGGGGCGGCCCCAGGGCGCCTTCGGCCTCGAGGATCTGCAGCGCCTTCTGGACGCGACCCACGTGCAGAAGCGCGAACAGAGGCGCCAGGGTCACCCGCACGCCGAGGCCGATCAGGGCGCCGGTGACGTCGAGCCCGATCGAGCGGCTTTCGACCTTCAGCCAGAGACCGATCAGGAAGGCGAGGATCGGCAGGGTCAGCAGCGCGACCGGGCGCGGCGCCCGGATCGTCGCGGTCATGCCCTTCCACAGCATCGGCACGCTGACGTCGGCCGGCAACCGCTTCCAGGCGGCCAGGGTGAAGGACGCGATCAGGGCGAGGGCGAGAATCCAGAAGACGTCGCCGGCGATGGAAAGACCGTGGATCATCGGAGGTGACGCCCCTCTCTGCGCAGGGTCGCGAGACTACGGATCGCCTGATCGGCCACGACCAAGGGCTGCGCGATCGCACCCAGGCCTAACAGGACGTAGGCCAGACCGACCATCGGGCCGTCGGGATTGGCCAGCCAGGACATCGCACCACCCGCGGCCGAGAACAGGATGGCGGAGAGCGTGAGACCGCCGAACGCCAGATTTCGCGGCAGGCGATGATCTTCCCTGCCTAGGGGGACCTGAAGCGACGGCGGCACACTCCGCCACGCATCCACGATGACGACCATGGTCGCGAGGAAGCTGATCGCCCACAGAGCGGTCATTGCCAGCGAAACGACGGACAGGGCCATTCGCCCTTATACCGTGACCTGGGCGCCGAGCTCCACCACCCGGCCGGGCGGGATCTTGAAGAAGTCGGTCGGGTTGGCGGCGTTGCGCATCAGGAAGATGAACAGCTTGTCCTGCCAGAGCGGCATGCCGCTGTGCGCCGACGCGATCACCGAGCGGCGGCCGAGGAAGAAGCTGGTCGCCATGATGTCGAACTTCAGCCCCTGCTGCTTGCGCAGGATGGCCAGGGCCTTGGGCACGTTCGGGCTTTCCATGAAGCCGTAGGTCAGGGTCAGCTTCTTGAAGTCGTCGTTGACCAGCTCGATCTTGACCCGCTCGCTGTCCGGCACCCTCGGCGTCTCGGCGGTGCGCACGGTGGCGATGATGTTCTTCTCGTGCAGGATCTTGTTGTGCTTGAGATTGTGCATCAGGGCGACCGGGGTCATGTCCGGGTCGCTGGTCAGGAAGATGGCCGTGCCCGGCGCCCGGTGCGGCGCCCGGGCCTTGAGGATGTCGATCAGGTCGTTGAGCGGCACCGAGTCGCGCCGCGACTTGTCGGTGAGGATCTGGGCCCCGCGGGTCCAGGTCCACATGATCAGCACCAGCAGCCCGCCGAACACCAGCGGCATCCAGGCGCCGTCCGGGATCTTCAGCAGGTTCGAGGAGATGAAGGTGAGGTCGAGGGCGACGAGGGGCAGCAGCACGGCCATGGTCGCCCACCAGCTCCACTTCCACAGCGACTTGACGATCACGAAGGCCAGCAGCGTGTCGACGAACATCGAGCCGGTGACGGCGATGCCGTAGGCCGAGGCCAGGGCGCTGGAGGTCTTGAAGCTGAACAGCAGCACCAGCACGCCGATCATCAGCATCGTGTTGACCTGTGGCACGAAGATCTGGCCGGCCTGGGTCTCGCTGGTGCGGCGGATGTCGATACGGGGCAGCAGGCCCAGCTGCACCGCCTGCTGGGTGACCGAGAAGGCGCCGGTGATCACCGCCTGGCTGGCGATGACGGTGGCGCAGGCGCCGAGGACCAGCACCGGCCAGTAGGCGAACTGCGGGACCATGTCCCAGAACGGATTCTGCCGCGCCTCGGGGTGGGCGAGGATCATCGCGCCCTGTCCCAGGTAGTTGAGCACCAGGCAGGGGAAGACGACCACCAGCCAGGACGCCCGGATCGGGCCTTTCCCGAAGTGGCCCATGTCGGCGTAGAGCGCCTCGGCCCCGGTCACGGCCAGAAACACGCTGCCGAGGATGACGAACCCGAGGAAGCCGTTCTCGACCAGGAAGCGGACGCCGAAATAGGGGTTCACGGCCCAGAAGATCGAGCGGCCGGTGCTGTGGCCCATGTCCTGGACGAGGTGGAACAGGCCCAGCCCGCCGAGGACAAAGAACCAGAGCAGGGTGATGGGGCCGAAGAAGGCGGCGACCTTGTGCGTGCCGCGCGACTGCACCGCGAACAGGGCGATCAGGATGCCGGCAGAGATCGGCAGGATGTAGGGCTCGACCCGCGCGCCCATGCCTGGCGCGTCCTTGAGCCCCTCCATCGCGGACAGGACCGAGATGGCGGGCGTGAGGACGGCATCGCCGTAGAAGAGCGAGGCCCCGACCACGCCGAGGAAGAACACTGTCGCCGACCGTTTGCCCGTCGTCTTTGACAGGGTCTTCCGCGCCAGGGCCATGAGCGCGAGAGTGCCGCCTTCGCCCTTGTTGTCGGCCCGCATCAGCAGGACGACGTACTTCAGGGTGACGATGAGCATCAGCGCCCAGATCACAAGCGAGACCACGCCCAGCACCGACAGCTCGGTGGCCACGGTGCTGCGCGAATGGGCCAGGGCCTCGCGCATGGCGTAGAGCGGACTGGTGCCGATGTCGCCGAAGACGACGCCGATCGAGCCCAGGGCAAGGGCATAGAAGCCCTGCTGCTTGTGGCCGCCGGAATGCGCCCCGTTCTGGGGGGTGTGAGAAGGGTTTGGCGCCGCCTGGTCGGTAGCGGTTGCGCCGGGGGCCTCGGAAGCCATCAAATCCCTCCGGGATCACGGCGGGAAGAACCCCGTCGCCAAACTCCCCAAGCGAGTGCGGAGCGCGCCATAGACCCAATCGGGCGCGCGTTCAATCGACTCCGTGAGGTCTAGCCTGTCACCGAATTTAATGGCGCCCGGGCGCTTGTGTTCCTACGTTTCGTGCAACGCCATGTCAGACAGTCAGAAATTCCCCGTTGCGACCCACGCTTTGGCCTACCTTGCCCACAAGGACGCCACTGCGATGGACCGCGCCATCTCCAGCGCCGAGCTGGCCGCGTCGATGCCCACCAACCCGGTGGTCGTGCGGCGCGTGACCGCCATGCTGGCCAAGGCGGGGCTCATCGACACCCGGGCCGGGGCCGGCGGCGGCGCCTGGCTCAAGGTCGATCCCGGCGCCATCCGTCTCGACACGGTGCTCAAGGCCGTCGGCGGCTGCACCCACCTGGGCGTCGCGCCTCCGGGGACCAAGGGCTGCCCGGTCGGCGAGCGTATTCCCGAGGCCGTCAGCGCCGCCATCACCGCTGCCGACCTCGCCGCGCACGAGCGGCTGTCCCGGATCACCGTCTCCGATCTCCTGAACCGACCCCTAGAAAAACTGTGACCCGATCTGTTGCGGTTCCCTTGCGGTCGCGCCGACTGCAATTATGTATCCGTCACTGTTTCAATTGCTGATCAGGGGAGTTTTCCAGTGACCACCCGCATCGCCATCCCGTACCATTCCGGCTACGGCCACAACGAAGTCATCGCCCAGAGCGTCGCCCAGGGCGTCCGCGACTCGGGCGCCGAGGCCGTGCTGCTGAAGATCGACAGCGCCGCGCAGGACTTCGATCCCATCCTCGACGTGGTGAACGGCGCCGACGCCGTGATCTTCGGCGCCCCGACCTACATGGGCGATGTCTCGGCCGCCTTCAAAGGCTTCGCCGAGGCGTCGTCCAAGTCCTTCGCGGTCGGCGCCTGGAAGGACAAGCTGGCGGCCGGCTTCACGGTCTCGCACAGCTTCTCGGGCGACAAGAGCCACGCGCTCGAGAGTCTCGCCATCCTCGCCGCGCAGCACGGCATGAACTGGATCAACCTCGGCATCGACCCGCCGTCGATCCCGGCCGCCGAGCGCGGTCCCGACACCCTCAACCGGGTCGGCTCGTTCGTCGGCCTGGCGGCCCAGGCGGACAACGTCTCGCCCGAGATCTCGCCGCCGGCTGGTGACCGCGAGACCGCCCGATTGCTGGGCCTGCGCGTGGCCCGGGCCGCGCAACGCTGGGCCCGGGGCGCGGAAACCGAACTGGCGCAGGCGGCCTAATCGGTTCGACGCCTTGAACCGGCGCGCCACGCAGGCCACTCTCCGCGCCTGTTTCACAGGGACTTGAAAGGTCCGCCAGCATGGCCCGCCGCCTTGCGCTGGTGACCGGCGCTTCCGCCGGCATCGGCGCCGCCTTCGCCCGCATCTACGCCAGTCACGGCTATGACGTGGCCCTGACCGCCAGGCGCGCGGACCGCCTCGAAGCGCTGGCCGGCGAGATCCGCCTTCGGTTCGGGGTCGAGGTGATGGTCATCGTCGCCGATCTGGCCGAGCCCGGCGCGCCCGACGCCATCCTGGCCGAGCTGACCGCCCACGGCCGCGTCGTCGACGCCCTCATCAACAATGCCGGCTACGGCCTGCCTGGCGTCTATGCGGAGACCCAATGGCCGGCGCAGCGCGAGATGCTGCAGGTGATGCTGATCGCGCCCTGCGAGCTGACCCACAAGCTGCTGCCGGGCATGGTCGAGCGCAAGTTCGGTCGCATCGTCAATGTCGCCTCGCTGGCGGGACTGGTCCCCGGCTCGGCCGGCCACACCCAGTACGCAGCGACCAAGAGCTTCCTGGTCAAGCTGTCCCAGAGCCTGCATCTCGAGAACCTGTCGACCGGGGTGCATGTCAGCGCCCTGTGCCCGGGCTTCACCTTCTCGGAATTCCACGACGTCAACGCCACCCGGGCGCAGATCTCGTCGACGACGCCGGAGTGGCTGTGGCTGGGGGCCGACGAGGTCGCCGCCGCCGGCTATGAGGCGGCCGAGGCCAACCGTCCCGTCTGCGTTACGGGTGTTCCCAACAAGGCCATCGCCGCCTTGGCCAAGCTGCTGCCCGACGACTGGGGCCTGGCCCTGATGGCCAGCCAGGGCGGGCGGTTCCGGAAGGTCTGAGCCGCTACTTCTTGGCCGTGTAGGGCGCGGAGACGTCCTTCAGGATCACGTTCCGCGTGGTGTCGGCGACGCCGATGATGATGAACTGCACCGCCATCGCGCAGAGGATAAGGCCCAGCACCCTCACGACGATGGTCAGGCCGATGCGGCCGAGCAGCTTGCTGATCACCGGAGTCAGCCAGAAGCAGAGCATGGTCAGCACGGAGACCGCGCCCATCGCGGCGATCCCGGCGCCCAGGCCCTTGATCCCGAACTGCTTGGCCTCGCTGGCGTAGATGACAACCGTCGAGATCGCGCCCGGTCCGATCAGGAGCGGCATCGCGAACGGCACCACCAGCCGCTCGAAGCGACGGCGGGCGTAGGCTCGGGGCCCCTCGGCCTCCACCCCTTCGGCGGCGTCAGAGAACATCGCGGTGAAGTCATCGCGCGCCATCTCCAGCCCCATCAGGAACAGGATGACCCCGCCGGCGATCCGGAACGCCGGCAGCGAGATGCCGAAGAACTCCAGCAGCGCCAGGCCGCTGAAGAAGAAGAAGGTCATGAACACAAAGGCGAACAGCGAGATGTAGACCGCCACCCAGCGCCTGCCCGCGGCCAGGGCGCCCGCCGTCGCGGCCGCGAACACCGGCACGTTGCCGATCGGGTCCAGCAGCGCGAACAGGGCGACGAAGAAGTTGACGGCGTATTCGGTCAGGCTCATGGAACCGTCTTAGCCCAAATCACGAGATGCCGCGCCACCCGGGCGCGAGGAGTCTTCATGCCTGCCGACTCACGTCTGATCATCGCGCTAGACCTCCCCAGCCGCGCCGAAGCCGAAGCAATGGTCGAGCAGCTGGGCGACAGCGTCAACGTCTACAAGATCGGCCTCCAGATGCTCGCCGTGGGCGGAATGGACATGGCCAAGGACCTCAAGGCCCGCGGCCGCCAGGTCTTCATGGACTGGAAGCTGCACGACATCGGCGCGACGGTGGAAAAAGCGACCGCCGCGATCGTCGGCACAGGCGCCTGCGACCTGCTCACTGTCCACGCCCAGCCGCAGGTGCTGGCGGCGGCGGTCAAGGGCCGCGGCGGCGAGACATCGGCGAAGATCCTCGGCGTGACCGTGCTGACCAGCCTCAGCGGGCAGGACCTCGCCCAGATCGGCTACGGCATGGGCGTCGAGCAGCTGGTCGAGCGCCGGATCCGCCAGGTCATCGACGCGGGCGCCGACGGGGTGGTGGCCAGCCCGCACGAGGCGGCTCTGGCGCGCAAGATCGGCGGACCGGACTTCCTGGTCGTCACGCCGGGCGTGCGACCGGCCTGGGCCGGGAAGGATGACCAGGCCCGCGCCGCGACGCCGGCCGAGGCGCTCGCCAACGGCGCCAGCCACCTGGTTGTCGGCCGGCCGGTCACCGCGGCCGCGGATCCGCGCGCGGCCGCGCTGAAGCTGGTCGAGGAAATGGCATCTTGACCTCGTATCTCCGACGAAGGCCGGGGCCCGGATGCAGCGCGGGCCTTGAGGACTGCGGCGGATCTCTACGGGCTAGTGAGGCCTAGCGGCAGCCACAGCCGCCGCCCTTGCCCGGCTTGTGGCCGCCGCCGCGACGGCCGCCGATGCTGACCCGCGCGCTCGCCGAGGCGCTGGCATAGGCGTAGGCCCCCGCCGAGGCCCCGGCATAGGCGTAGCCATAGCCGCCGCCGCCGCCCCTGGCGATGTACTCGGGTCCGACGCCGCCGCCGCCGTAGAAGAAGCTGCCCGGCAGGGTGACCACGCCGTATCCTGGCGGACAGGCGTAAGGGTCGCGCGGATCGGCCGGCCGGCGCCAGTCGCAGGGCGGGGGACCGGCGTCGACGACCCGGCGCGTGTCCACGCGGTCGTAGCGATCACGGCCGTCGTCGCCGTAGCTGTAGGCGTAACCCTCTTCGTAGCCGCCGCCCCGGGTGTCGAAGCGGCCGCCATTGCGGTCGCCTTCATAGGTTTGTTCGTCATAGGTCCGGCGCTCGTAGCCGGACGCCGACCCCGCCTCGTAGCTGTAGTCGTAGCCATCGCGCTCGGCATAGCCGCGGCCTGGCTCGTGGGCCGCGGCTGCGGGGGCGATCGCCAGCACGCTGAACAGGGCCAGCAAAAGCCTTCTGGTTGTCCTGGTCATGCGTCATCTCCTTCACTGAAGACGAGACCCTAGGCCGTCGGCCGCGCCAGCACGATTCCATGCGCGCAGCGGGCGAGGCGGACGGTGGAACCTCGCCTTAGAAGTCCACCGCGCGACCCTTGAGTTCCCAGTCGCCAAATCGGGTGGGCTCGGGGCCGTTGCGGCCGCCCTCTTCCTTCGCCAGCGCAGCCTGTTCTTCGGCGGCGCGACGCGCGGCTGCCTCCTCCAGCGCGCGGCGCGCGGCAGGGCTCAACCGCTTGTCGGGATTGCCCCCGGGCGGGAGCCCGGTCTCGGAGCCGGCGTCGGCGACGGGGTGAGGATCATCTTCCATGGACAAGATTTAACAGAACTCCGTCTTGCGAACAATGCTCGCCGATGGTCTATCGCCGCCCGCAAGAATAACAATAAGACCGGGAATATTACAACTATGTCACGCTGGCCCAACGCCTTCTTCATGATGGCCGCTTTCTATATCCTCATCGGCACATGCTGGGGCATGTACATGAGCGTTACTCATGACTTCGCCACTTCCCCCGCCCATGCCCATCTCAATCTGCTTGGATTCATGAGCCTGTCGGTGATGGGCGCCTTCTACGCCCTGCTCGGCCGGGATACGCCCGGCTGGCTGGTGAAGGCCAACTTCTTCCTGAACAACATCGGCGTGATCTGCATGATCACCGCCCTGACCCTGCTGTTCACGCAGAAGGCCACCATCCCGCAGCTCACGCCGCTGTTCATGCTCGGCGGCCCGCTGATCATCCTCGGGTTCGCCTGTTTCTTCACGGCGGTGGCGATGAGCTTCCGCCGCCGCGCCGGCGCCGCCGTCGCCGCTTGATCCCTTCGCAGAACACTGGTTTCGTGCCCTCGTTCGCGGGGGCGCGGACCAGACCGGGGGAGTTCCACATGCCACGCGTATCCAAGGCCTTCTTCACGGTCGCCGTCCTGTGCGGTCTGGCGGGCATGTTCTGGGGCATGCACATGGGCAAGTCCGGCGACCACAGCATGATGCCCGCGCACGCCCACCTGAACCTGCTCGGCTGGGTCGGGCTGGCGATCATGGGCGGTTTCTATGCGCTACCGGGAACGCTGAAGGGCGGCTGGCTGCCCTGGGCCAACCTGCTCCTGTCGGCGTTCGGATCCATCTGGATGGCGATCCTGCTGCCGCAGGTGCTGCTGCAGAAAGTCTCCGGCGCCCTGATGGTGACCGCCGAAATTCCGGTCGTGCTGGGCATGCTGCTGTTCACCGCGGCGGTGTTTTCGACCTGGAAGACGCCCAGGGACGCCTGACAACGCTTGCGCCCGTCGCCGGGACAGGGCACGGGGCGCGCGTGACCGAGATTGAACAGGCCGGGCTGCCCGCGCGCGAGGCCGCCGTACATTACCTTGAAGCCGCTCTGGCCCGCCGCGCGGGACTGGACGAGGCTCTGTCCACGCCTGCCTCCGTCCGGCTCGACCCGCGCGAGCGTGCGTTCGCCCGCGCCCTGACCATGGCCGCGTTGCGGCGGTTGGGCGCGATCGACCGGGCGCTGGCCGCCAAGCTGACCCGCGAGCCGCCCGAGCGCGTGCGCACCCTGCTCCGGCTCGGCGCGGCGCAGCTGTTCTGGCTCGGCGTGCCCGACCATGCCGCCGTCTCGACGATGGTCACCCTGGCCGACAAGTCGAAGACCACCCGGGCCTTCAAGGGCCTGGTCAACGCCGTGCTGCGCGGCCTTCTGCGCGACGGCCCGCCGGCGGACGATCCCGAGGCCCTGGCGCCGTCCTGGCTGTTCGCCCGCTGGCAGGCGGCCTACGGCGACGAGCAGGCCCGCGCCATCGCGGCCGTCATCGCCGAGGAACCGGCCACCGACCTTTCCGTGCGCGACCCGGCCGACGCCGCCGCCGTCGCCGAGCTGGTCGAGGGCGAGGTTCTGCCCGGCGGGTCCGTCCGCACCGGCAGGCGCGGCGATCTCTCCGAATGGCCGGCCTTCGACGAGGGCCGCTGGTGGGTGCAGGACGCCGGCGCGGCGATCCCCGCCCGGCTGCTCGGCATCCAGCCCGGCGAGACCGCGCTGGACCTGTGCGCGGCCCCGGGCGGCAAGACCCTGCAGCTGGCCGCCGCCGGCGCCACGGTGGTCGCGCTCGATCGATCGGCCGACCGGCTGAAGCGGGTGAGCGAGAACCTGGCGCGCGTCGGGCTCGAGGCCGAGATCGTCACCGCCGACGGGATCCTCTGGGACGACAAGCGCACCTTCGACGCGGTTCTTATCGACGCGCCCTGCTCGGCCACAGGCACCTTCCGCCGCCACCCGGACGTGCTCTGGGCCGCCGCGCCGGGCGACGTGGCCAAGCTGGCCGCGGTGCAGAGACGGCTCCTCGACAGCGCCGCCGACCGGGTCAAACCGAAGGGCCGCATGGTCTACTGCGTCTGCTCGCTGGAGCCGGAAGAGGGCGAGGCCCAGATCCGCGCCTTCCTCTCGCGCCGGCCCGACTTCGAGATCGAGCCGATCCGGCCGGATGAAGCGGGCGCTCCGCCCGCCAGTGTTTCGGAGGGCGCGCTGCGCATCCTGCCGCAGCATCTGCCAGGCGGTGTCGACGGCTTCTACGCGGCCCGACTGGTCCGCCGCTTCTAGCGGTCAAATCGGCCGCCTTGTCCGACCGGCGTAGCGCGGTTAGACCAAGGCATGACCGCTCCGATCATCGCCCCGTCCATCCTCGCCTCCGACTTCTCGAAGCTCGGCGAGGAGTGTCGCGCCATCGAGGCCGCTGGCGCCGACTGGGTGCATATCGACGTGATGGACGGACACTTCGTGCCCAACATCACCATCGGCCCGGACGTGGTGAAGGCGCTGAAGCCCCACGTCTCGATCCCGTTCGATGTCCACCTCATGATCGCGCCGGTCGACGCCTACCTCGAGGCGTTCGTCGCGGCGGGCGCGGACATCGTCAGCATCCATCCGGAAGCCGGCCCGCACCTGCACCGTTCGCTCAAGCGCATCCGTGAGTTGGGCGCCAAGGCCGGGGTGGTCTTCAATCCCTCGACGCCGGTCGAGCACATCGAATGGATCCTCGAGGACATCGACCAGCTGCTGGTGATGACCGTGAACCCCGGGTTCGGAGGCCAGAGCTTCATTCCCGCGCAGCTGAAGAAGATCGAGCGCCTGCGCAAGATGATCGACGCCGCCGGGCTGGACATCCAGCTCGAGGTCGACGGCGGCGTCACCCCGACCACGGCGCCGCAGTGCATCGCCGCCGGGGCCACGGCGCTGGTCGCCGGCTCGGCGGTGTTCAAGGGCGGACCCGACGCCTACGCGGCGAACATCCGCGCCCTCAAGGGCCTCTAGCAGCCCGCCGTGGACGCTCCGCGCCTGCCCTCGCCCTCGACGACCGCCCTCGCCCTCCAAGCCGCGGGCGAGAGCGTGCGCCGGCTGGCCGAGCGGGAGTGGTTCGGCACGCCATTCCATGGCCTGACCATCTCGCGGCCGCGGGCGGAAGGGCTGGCCGCCAACCCGCGTGACCTGCGGCCGATCGAACCGGAGCGCGGCCGCAAGATTCTCGCCGGCCTCGTCGAGCTGGCGGGGTCGCAGATGGTGATCGGGCCCCAGGGCGATCCGTTCGACCGCACCAGCCCGAGCCGCCGTTTCGCGATCGCCCTGCACCGCATGGACTGGATGGCCGACCTTCTGTCCACGGGCGATGCCGGCGCCCGCACGGGCCTGCGGCTGACGCTGGACTGGTCGCGGGTGTTCGGGCGCTGGAACGGCTTCTCCTGGAGCCCGGAGATCATCGAGCGGCGGGTGTTCAATCTCGCCTGCGCCGCCCGCCGGCTGACCGCCGGCGCCTCCGACGCCGAACGCGCGATCGTCCTCAAGGACCTCGCCCGCCAGGCACGCCACCTGTCGCGGATCGCGCAGGCGCCCGAGCGCTCGGTGGAACGCGCGGTGGTGGTGGGCGTTGCCGGCTGCGCCCTCGCCGGCGAGGCGGGCGACCAGCTGATCGATCTGGCGGTCGGCCGCCTGCGCCGGGACCTGGCGAACACGGTGACCCACGACGGCGTCCACGCCTCCCGGTCGCCGCAGGCGGGGCTGGAGCTGCTGTTCGACCTGCAGACCCTCGACGACGCCCTGCACCAGCGTGGTCAGGCGGGGCCGGATGAGCTGCCCCGCGCCATCGACCGGCTGAGCGCCGCGACCCGCTTCTTCACCCTGCCCGACGGCCGGCTGGCGGACTTCCAGGGCGGCGAGGCGTCGAGCGCCCGACGCGTCGCCGCCGCCCTGGCCCACGAGGAGGGCGAGGGTCGTGTTCGACGCAAGGCGCCCCACGGCGGCTACGAGCGGCTTGAGTCGCCATCCCTGACGATCATGGCCGACGCCGGCGCGCCCGCCCGGGGCCGCTGGAGCGTCACCGCCTGCGCCCAGCCGGCGGCGCTGGAAATCTGCTGCGGCGTCGACCGCATCATCGTCGGCTGCGGCTGGAGCGCCGAGTCGGGCGCCTCGCACGCCCTGCGGCTGACCGACGCCGCCTCGACCGCCAACATCGCCGACATGTCGACCGGGGCGCCGCTGCGCGACTTCGCCGCCGCGGCGCTGGGCGCGCGTCTGATCGGGGCGCCGCGCCACATCGAGGTCCGCCGCCAGGAGACCGACGCCGCCGCCTGGCTGGAGATGAGCCATGAGGGCTGGGTCAAGCGCTTCGGCCTGATCCACGAGCGCAAGCTGTACCTCGACCGCGCCACCGAGGACCTGCGCGGCGAGGATCACTTCCGGCCCAAGGTCGAGAAGGAGCTCGACGGCCCGCGCCGCTACATGCCCTTCACCGTCCGCTTCCACGTCCACCCCGACGCCCAGGCCTCCCTGGCCCGCGATCAGAAGAGCGTGTTGCTCAAGGGCGCTCACGAGCAGGGCTGGTGGCTGCGCAACGACGCCGTCGAGGTCGCCATCCAGCCGTCGCTCTACGTCGACGACGGCGTCGCCCGTCGCACCGTGCAGGTGGTCCTGCGCGGCCAGGCCAGCAGCGACAAGGGCGGCCGGGTGAGATGGAAGCTGTCGCGGGCGGAGGGGTAGCTTCGACGATCCTGACCAGCAGGCTGGGGAGGATCGCCGCACCCGCATTGACTCCCCGCCCCTCCGCCGTATTTTCCGCCCCGTTCGCGTGACTGGCGCTGAAGGTGGTCGACCACCGGGGAGCGCGAACCTCATAAGCCGCGCGCCTGGGCTCCTTCCTCACCCGCCGGAGACCCGAACCATGCCTGCCGCCCCCGACTATCCCGCCGCTCCCGACCGCGCGCCGATCAAGCGCGCGCTGCTGTCCGTCTCCGACAAGACGGGCCTGGTCGAGGCCGCGAAGGTGCTCAGCGATCTCGGCGTCGAGCTGGTCTCCACGGGCGGCACCAAGGCCGCCATCGCCGCCGCCGGCCTGCCGGTGAAGGACGTCAGCGAGCTGACCGGCTTCCCGGAGATGATGGACGGCCGCGTGAAGACCCTGCATCCGATCGTGCATGGCGGCCTGCTCGGCGTGCGTGACGCGGCGGACCACGCCAAGGCGATGACCGACCACGGCATCGGCGGCATCGACCTGCTGTACGTCAATCTCTACCCGTTCGAGGCGACGGTGGCGGCCGGCGGCGACTACGCTGCGTGCGTCGAGAACATCGACATCGGCGGCCCGGCGATGATCCGCTCGGCGGCCAAGAACCACGGCTATGTCGCCGTCTGCACCGACCCGGCCGACATCGCCGAGGTCATCGCCCAGCTGCAGGACGGCGGGACCACGACGCTCGACCTGCGCAAGACCCTGGCCGCCCGCGCCTATGCGCGCACCGCAGCGTACGACACCGCCATCTCGACCTGGTTCGCGCAGCAGCTGGAGCAGACCGCCCCGGCGCGCAAGGCGATCGCCGGGACCCTGATCCAGACCATGCGCTACGGCGAGAACCCGCATCAGGCGGCCGCCTTCTATGCCAGCGGGCCGGAGCGGCCGGGCGTGGCCAAGGCCCGCCAGCTGCAGGGCAAGGAACTCAGCTACAACAACATCGCCGACACCGACGCCGCCTTCGAGCTGGTCGCCGAGTTCAGCGAGCCGGCCTGCGTCATCGTCAAGCACGCCAATCCCTGCGGCGTGGCCACGGGCGGCGATCTTCTCAGCGCCTACAAGCGTGCGCTCGAGTGCGACCCCGTCTCGGCGTTCGGCGGCATCGTCGCGGTCAACCGCCGCCTCGACCGCGCCGCCGCCGAAGCGATCGTCGAGGTGTTCACCGAGGTGGTCATCGCCCCCGAGGCCGACGACGACGCCATCGCCGTTTTCGCGAGCAAGAAGAACCTGCGGCTTCTCGTCACCGGCGCCCTGCCCGACCCGCTGGCCCAGGGCGAGGTGTTCCGCTCGGTCGCCGGCGGCTTCCTGGTGCAGAGCCGCGACACCGCCCTGATCAAGCCGGCCGACCTGAAGATCGTCACCCGGCGCGCGCCGACGGATGAGGAAGTCCGCGACATGCTGTTCGCCTTCACCATCGCCAAGCACGTGAAGTCCAACGCGGTGGTCTTCGCCAAGGCCGGCCAGACGCTCGGCGTCGGCGCCGGCCAGATGAACCGCAAGGACAGCGCCCGCATCGCGGCCATGCGCGCGGCCGACTTCGGTCTCGACCTGAAAGGGTCCGCCTGCGCTTCGGAGGCCTTCTTCCCGTTCGCTGACGGCCTGATCCAGGCGGCTGAAGCGGGCGCGACGGCTGTGATCCAGCCGGGCGGTTCGATCCGCGACGACGAGGTCATCGCCGCCGCCGACGAACGCGGCCTGGCCATGGCCTTCACCGGCATCCGCGTGTTCAGGCACTAGCTCAGCGTCGAGCGCCAGCGGGCGTGAAAAAGGGCGCGGCCGGATTGGCTGCGCCCTGTTCCGTTGATTGTCCGGCTGCGACCGACGGCGACCGGTCGTGCCGGGAAACCCCGCGCCGCCGCCGGCGGCGCGGGTCTCTCAGACTAGTTCCGGAAGACGGCCGCGGTGGACGGATCCTGCGGCGTCTCGCGGTACTGGCGCAGCTCGTTGCGGCCGACCACCATGTGGTGAACCTCGTCGGGGCCGTCGGCGATCCGCAGGGTGCGGGTGCCGGCGTACATCTTGGCCAGCGGCGTATGCTGGCTGACGCCGAGGGCGCCGTGCATCTGGATCGCCTGGTCGATGATCTCGCAGACCCGGACCGGGATCATGGCCTTGACCATGTGGATCCAGATGCGGGCTTCCTGGTTGCCGAGCACGTCCATCGCCTTGGCCGCCTTCAGCACCATCAGGCGCATGGCCTCGATGTCGATGCGGGCCTTGCTGATGATGTCGATGTTGCCGCCCAGCTGGACGAGCGGCTTGCCGAACGCCTCACGGCTGAGACCGCGCGTGACCATCAGGTCGAGCGCTTTCTCGGCCTGGCCGATGGCGCGCATGCAGTGGTGGATGCGGCCCGGGCCGAGGCGCAGCTGGCTGATCTCGAAGCCACGGCCTTCGCCGAGCAGCATGTTCGAGGCCGGCACGCGGACGTTGTCGAAGAGGATGTGCATGTGGCCGTGCGGCGCGTCCTCGTCGCCGAAGACGTTCATCGGGCCGAGCACCTTCACGCCGGGCGCGTCCATCGGCACCAGGATCTGCGACTGGCGCAGGTTCGGCGGACCGTCCGGGCTGGTCTGGACCATGCAGATCATGACCTTGCAGCGGGGATCGCCGGCGCCCGAGATGTAGTGCTTCTCGCCGTTGATGACGTACTCGTCACCGGTGAGGCGGGCCTGGGTGTTGACGTTCTTGGCGTCGGACGAGGCGGCGTGGACCTCGGTCATGGCGAACGCCGACCGGATCTTGCCTTCCAGCAGGGGCTCCAGCCACTGCTTCTTCTGCTCGGGCGTGCCGACGCGCTCCAGCACTTCCATGTTGCCGGTGTCGGGGGCGGCGCAGTTCATGGTCTCCGACGCCATGGGGTTCTTGCCGAGCTCGACGGCGATGTAGGCGTAGTCGAGGTTGGAGAGGCCCTCGCCGGTCTCGGCGTTGGGCAGGAAGAAGTTCCACAGGCCCTCGGCCTTGGCCTTGTCCTTGGCCTTCTCGAGCACTTCCAGCTGGCCGGGGGCGTAGGACCAGATGTCGGTCTTGCCCTCGCCGAGGCGATGGAACTCCACCGACATCGGATTCACGGTCTCGGCGATGAAGCGCCGCACGTGCTCGAGAAGCGGCAGGGCCTTGGCCGACATCCGCAGGTCGTGCAGGTCGTCCTGCGGGTTCAGGTTGAAGGACGACTGCGCCCGGGTCTGGACTTCACTCATGTGGTCTCTCCCTTTGTCTTTTCTGGCCGGAGGGGCCGAGGCGCGGCGGCCGCGTCCCGGGTCCCGGAAAAATCGCCGGGCGTCGGCAGCCATGCGGGCGCCGACGCCGTTCGGGCCCATCAGGTCCCTGGGGATATCTTTAGACCCAGCGGGCGGCGATTCAAACGCTTGTTTTGTTCGCCGCCGACGCGTTGACCAGTTCCCGCAGCGCCGCATTGGCGATGGTGAGCTTGGCGAAGGTCCAGCCGCCCCCGGCCTGCTCGATCTCCTCGATGGTGCGCTTGACCGCCCGGCCGGGACCGGAATGGAGCTGCGCCCAGGAATTGACCGTCGACTTGGCAGCGTCGGACGTCTCGGCGGCGTCCGCCGTGCCGGCGAAGGTCATGACCGCCTGGGCGACCTGGGCCTGCTCGGCGAGCATGTCCTCGATCAGCCGGCGCACGGCCATCCGTTCGAAATGGTCGCCGCCCCGCTTCTCGCCCGCCGCCGCGCGCAGGCGGTCGAAGCTGAAGGCGGCGCCGACCTGGTGGTACAGCCGCGCCGCGGCCGCCACGGGCCAGTTCGAGCCGTTGGCCAGGTCGACCAGCTCGGCGGCCGTCGTCAGCGGCTGCAGGGCCGCGATCTGCTGGGCCAGGGCCTTGGGCGCGCCGTCCTTGACGAACGCCGCCGCCCGCCGCTCGACCGTCTTCTGCTCGAAGCTCGACAGGATGCCGGGGGTCAGGGATCGCAGCTCGGCGATGCCGGGACCGTAGCGTTCGACCAGCGGCGCGACGCCGCCGTCGCCGGCCCGCCGCGCCAGCCAGTAGGTCTGGCTGCGCAGGGTATGGGCCAACGCCCGGAACAGGGCCAGCTGGCCTTCCGCCGGGGCCTTGCCATCGAGCGCCGCGACGGCGTCCCAGGTCTGGCCGAAGTCCAGAACGCGCCGGGCCGCCTCGAACCCGGTGATCAGGGCCCCGGCGCCGCAGCCGGCCGCCGCCCGCAGGCGCGACGGGAAGGTCGGGCCGCAGACGTTGACCAGGTCGTTGTCGATGACCGTGGCGATAATCTCACGCCGCAGTCGGTGGCGCTTCATTTCGTCGTCGTACTGACCCAGCGCCGTCGGGAAGTAGCCCTCGAGCACAACCTCGAAAGCGGGATCGTCGGGCGCCTTGGAGGCGACGATCTCGTCGAACAGGTCCAGCTTGCCGTAGGCCAGCAGCACCGCCAGCTCGGGCCGGGTCAGGCCGTTTCCGCCCGCCGCCAGTTCGGCGATCTGGGCGACGTCGGGCAGGCCCTCGACCCGGCGGTCGAGGCGTCCGGACGACTCCAGCTCGCTCATGAAGCGGGCATGGTTCTCGAGTTCCGCCGGCGCGTCCTGTTCGAGCAGGGACAGGGCGAGGGTCTGGTCGTAGTTGTGAGCCAGCACGTGTTCGCCGACTTCCTCGGTCATCGAGACCAGGAGCTTGTTGCGGTCCTCGCGAGTCTTGATCTTGCCCGATCGCTCGAGCATGCCGGTGAGGATCTTGATGTTGACCTCATGGTCGGAGCTGTCGACCCCGGCCGAGTTGTCGATGGCGTCGGTGTTGATACGACCGCCGGCGCGCGCAAACTCGATGCGCCCAGCCTGGGTCAGGCCGAGGTTGGCGCCTTCGCCGACGACCTTCACCCTCAGCTCGGCGCCGTTGACGCGAATGGCGTCGTTGGCCTTGTCGCCGGCCTCGGCCTGGCTTTCGCCCCGGGCCTTCACATAGGTGCCGATGCCGCCGAGGTAGAGCAGCTCGGCCTTGGCTTTGAGGATGGCGGTCATCAGCTCGACGGGAGAGACGGCGTCGGCCTTGATGTCGAGCGCGGCCTTGATCTCCGGCGTCAGCGGGATCGCCTTCAGCGTCCGCGAGAACACTCCGCCGCCGGCCGAGATCTTCGACTTGTCGTAGTCCTCCCAGGACGAGCGCGGCAGGGCGAACATGCGCTCGCGCTCGGCCCAGGACGAGGCCGCGTCCGGATCGGGATCGATGAAGATGTGCCGGTGGTCGAAGGCCGCGATCAGGCGGATGTGCTTGGAGAGCAGCATACCATTGCCAAACACGTCGCCGGACATGTCGCCGACCCCGACGACGGTGAAGTCGGTGGTCTGGATGTCCTTGTCGGCTTCGCGGAAGTGCCGCTTGACCGCTTCCCAGGCCCCGCGGGCCGTGATGCCCATGACATTGTGGTCGTAGCCGGCCGAGCCGCCGGACGCGAAGGCGTCGCCGAGCCAGAAGCCGTAGTCCTCGGCCAGGCCGTTGGCGATGTCGGAGAAGGTCGCGGTGCCCTTGTCGGCGGCCACGACCAGATAGGGGTCGTCGCCCTCATGCACGACCACGCCGGCGGGGCGCACGACGTTGTTGTCGGCGTCGATGTTGTCGGTGATGTCGAGCAGGCCCGACAGGAAGGTCCTGTAGGCGCGGATGCCCTCGGCCCGGATCGCGTCCGGGGCGCCGCCGCGCGGCAGCTGCTTGGGATAGAAGCCGCCCTTGGAGCCGACCGGCACGATGACCGCGTTCTTGACCTGCTGGGCCTTCACCAGGCCGAGCACCTCGGTGCGGAAGTCGTCGCGCCGGTCGGACCAGCGCAGCCCGCCCCGGGCGACCGGCCCGAAGCGCAGGTGAACGCCCTCCACATGCGGCGCCAGCACGAAGATTTCGCGGTAGGGCTTGGGCGCCGGGAGGTCGTCCAGCTCGCGGCTGGCGATCTTGAAGCTGATGTAGGGCTTGGGCTCGCCGTCCTCGGCGGTCTGGTAGAAGTTGGTTCGCTTGATCGCCCCGACCAGCAGGGCGAGGCGGCGCAGGACGCGGTCATGGTCGAGGCTGTCGACGGCCTGCAGCGCCTGGACGATCTCGTCCATGACGGCGGCGGCCTGGGTCTCGCGGGCCTTGATGTCGACGGCGATGGCCGGGTCGAACCGGATGCGGAACAGGTCGAGGATCAGCCGGGCGACGCCGGGATGCTCGCGGAGCGCCTGCTCCTGCACGGCCTGGCTCGGATCGAGGCCCGATTGCTGGCGATAGCGCGCCAGGCCGCGGATCAGCGCCGCATCGCGCCACGACACGCCCAGCTCCAGCACCAGCCGGTTGAAGCCGTCGCTCTCGGCGCGGCCCATCCAGACCGCGGTGAAGGCGACCTCGAAGGCGTCCTTCACATCGGCGAAGACGAGATTCTCGCCGCGCTCGTCCTCGAGCAGGAACTCGTGCACCCAGACCGTCTCGCGCTGGCCGTCGGGGCCGATCGGCTCGACCTCGAAGGCGTCCTCGATCAGCGCACGCAGGCCCATGTGCTCGAGGATCGGCATGACTTCGGCGAGCGCGGCCGAACCGCCCTTGCGGTAGATCTTGAAGCGGAAGCGGATCGAGGCGTCGCCTACGTTGCGGAACGCGCGGGTGCGGAACGTCTCGCCCTCGCCCATGGCGTCGATCTCGGCGATGTCGCAGAGCGCCTCGTCGGCGTCGTAGAAATCGCGGTAGCCGCCGCTGAAGGCGCCGGCCCAGCGGGCGATGGTGCGAGGCGTCAGATCTGAGGAGGCGCGGACAGCCCCCTCGAAGCGATCGGCCCAGGTGCGGGCGGCTTCTGCGATATCGGCCTCGACCATGGCCAGATCCGGGTCCGGAGGGTGGCCGGGCTCGACGCCGAGGATGAAGTGCTCCCGCGCCAGCGGCGCGTCGGAGAAGCTCGGGTAGTAGGCCGACACCCGGCCGTTGAAGGCCTCGGCGAGGATGGCGCCCGCCCGCTCGCGCAGGCCGGAGTCGTAGCGGTCGCGCGGCACGAACAGCAGCACCGAGACGAAGCGGTCGAACGGGTCGCGGCGCGCGAAGACGCGCACGCGCGGCCGGTCGAACAGGTGCAGCACGCCCATCGCCAGCGTCAGGAGCTCGTCCTCGGGCGTCTGGAACAGCTCGTCCCGCGGCCAGGTCTCGAGAATGTTGCGCAAGCGCTTGTCGCTGTGGCTGCCCGGGGCGACGCCGGCCCGCTCGACGACCCCGGCGACCTTGCGACGCAGAAGCGGCACCTCGCGGGCCGGGGCGTCGTAAGCCTCGGCGGTGAAGAGACCGACGAAGCGGATTTCGCCCGAGGGCTTGCCGTCGGCCCCGTAACGCTTGACCCCGATATAGTCCATGTAGGCGCGGCGGTGGACGCGCGAGCGCAGGTTCGACTTGGCCACGATCAGCGGCGCGCCGGCCTCGAGGTGGGTGCGAAGCTGCGACGACAGGATCGCGGGCTCGCTGCTGCGGCGCAGGACGCGGCGATCCTGATCGCGCAGGACGCCGAGGCTGCCCTCGGGCTGGTAGAGCGGCTCCTCGGCCGCGTAGCCGCCGTCGGCGGTGCGCGGGTATTGGTAGACGCGAGCGCCCAGAAACACGAAGTGCTCATGCTCAAGCCAGCGCAGGAAGGCGATTTCCTCGTCGCGTTCGGCGGCGCTCACCGGCGCCGGCGCGGCGGCCAGCTCATCGATGGCGCGGCGCATGAGCGCCTGCATGGCGCCAAAGTCATCGACCGCCATGCCGACGTCGCCGAGGACGCCCTTCACGCCGGCGATCAGGCCGGCGGCCTGATCCTCGCCCAGCGGATCGAGGTGGACCTGGATCAGGGAGTGGCGCGTGTCGCCCGCCGTCACGATCGGGTGGAACATCGCCCGGACCGGGAAGCCGGCCTCGGCGATGCCCGCCATGATCGAGTCGACCAGGAACGGGCGGTCGGCCTGGGCGATCTCGAGCAGGTCGCGGCCGGCCCAGGAGCGGATCCGGACGGCGGGCTCGTCGCCCTTGCGGCTCTCACCGAACCGCCACAACTCGGCGAACATCGAGGCCAGTTCGTCCAGCGGCACGCCCGGCAATTCCTCGGCCGAGAGGTCGGCGGCGATCTGGGCGATGAAGGCGGCCTCCGCCTCCCCCGTCCTGCGTCCGAGCGCCGTGGCGAAGGCCTCTGCGAAGGCTTTGGAGTCGAGGCCCTGAGCGGCCGGGTGAAGGCCTTCGCCTTGCATGACGTTTCCCCGTTGGAAGCTTCCGGCGAGCCTAGCCAGCTTGGGGCGCGGATCAACCGTGATGCGCCTCTGAAGGCAAGAACTTTCCGTAACGTCGGGCGACGAGGGAAGCTTTTGGCCGGGTTCTCGGGGAGCTTGAAACGAATGCGCCGCCGGAGGGGGGATCCGGCGGCGCTCCGTCGTCCTCGCCGGGGGGAGCGGCGGGACGGTTTCTTCGTCTGGCGCCTCCGGGGGGAGGAAGGGCGCCGGGCGGTCCGGGCTGGCAGGGGAGTGCGCCCCGGACCGACTTGAGATAGGCGCCCAAAAGGGCGGTTCAAGGGGTCGCCTGGACCCCTTTGTCGGAATCTCCGAAGCGACTGCGACGACGGTGACGGCCCTTCTCGTCGAGGCCCTGCGGGTCACCGTTCTCGGACATCAGGATGGCGATCCAGCGCGAGCCGTCAAACTCGGCGAGGATGATCATCATCATCACCGCCAGCGGCGTCGACAGGAACATCCCCGGCAGACCCCACAGCAGACCCCAGACCGCGAGCGCCAGCAGCACCACCACCGGGTCGATGTTCAGGCTGTCGCCCTGCATCCGCGGCTGGACCACGTTGCCGACGATGAACTGGATGAACCACAGCACGCCGAGCATGACCGGCGCCTGCCAGAGCGTCTCGAACTGCACCAGCGCGAAGACCGGCGGCAGGGCGATGCCGATGAAGCCGCCGATGATGGGGATGTAGGAGGCGAGGAAGATCAGGAAGGCCCAGAAGGCCGCGTTCTCCAGGCCCAGGATCATCATCACCACCCACGAGGCGACAGCGATCATCAGACCGGTGACGGTCTGGACCCACAGGTAGCGCTCGACCCCGTACCGGATGCGGTTGAAGACCAGGATCGCCTCGTCGCGCTCACGGTTGTGCGGGAACAGGGCGACGATCTTGCGCTTGAAGCCGCGCTTCGCCGCGATGATGAAGCCCAGATAGATCAGCACGAAGAAGGCGTCGGAGACCACGCCCTGAAGTCCCTGCGCGAACTGGCCCAGGTACTTGCTCGGGTTGAGATCGGTGATCAGCTGGGTGACCGGCGGCGGGGTCTGGACGTGGGCGATGTCCGCCAGCCGCGCGATCAGGCCGTCGAGCTTGGGCGTGTAGGCGACCAGCTTGCCCACGAAGGCGGTGGCGTTGTCGGCCACCACGAGCGCCGTCACCCCGAAGATCAGCAGCGACAGCACGATCGCCACCAGCAGAGACACCCAGTCGGGCAGCGTCGGCATCGCCTGCTCCAGCCGGCGCGCGAA
>JAZJXN010000168.1:48868-54134 GCA_040390885.1 Pseudomonadota bacterium
CATGATCGCCAGGAACATGGCCAGGGCCAGCGGCGTCAGAATGCCTGACAGGAGCCACAGCGCTGCGCCGACCGCGATCACCGCCATCACCACCAGCGCGTTGCGGCCGATGCCGTCGACAACGACAACCGGCCCGCTGCGCACCTCGGGCGCGGCAGGAGCCCCGGCGTTGGCCGGCGGTCGGGTGGTCTTGGCCGACTTGGCGGCCGTCTTGCTGGCAGGCGTTCGCGCCATAGGGTCCCCCTTGGACAGGAAACGAGTCTCTAAGCTTCGTCGCCGCCTCGTCAATGCGCCCGCTTGGCGAAGGCTCCGGCCCGGCCTAGCTTCGACGTATTGTTTTCAGGAGATGCCCATGAACGCCGCGGTCGATCCCTCCACGCTGTTCGTCGGCTTTTCCGACAAGCCCGAGATCCTGCGACTGGACCGCACCAACCGACACGGGCTGGTGGCGGGCGCGACCGGCACCGGCAAGACCGTGACCTTGCAGATTCTCGCCCAGGCGCTTTCGGACGCCGGCGTGCCCGTCTTCGCCGCTGACGTGAAGGGCGATCTGTCGGGCATAAGCCAGCCCGGAACGCCCAACGAGAAGATGCTGGCCCGGGCCGCCGGCATGAACCTGACCCTGACCCCGGCCGCGCCGCCGACGGTGTTCTGGGACCTGTTCGGCGAGAAGGGTCACCCGGTCCGCACCACAATCTCCGAGATGGGTCCGCTGCTGCTGTCGCGGCTGATGGAGCTCAACGACGTCCAGGAGGGCGTCCTCAACATCGTCTTCAAGGTCGCCGACGCCGAGGGCCTGCTGCTGCTCGACCTCAAGGACCTGCAGGCGGCGCTGAAGTATGTGGCCGACAACGAAAAGAGCATCGACGTCGAGTACGGCAACGTCTCGGCCGCGACGATCGGGACCATCCAGCGCGGCCTGCTGACGCTGGAAACCCAGGGCGCCGCCAACCTGTTCGGCGAACCGGCGCTCAGCCTGTCGGACCTGATGCGCGTGGACGGCGCCGGCCGGGGCGTGGTCTCGATCCTCGCCGCCGACAAGCTGATCCAGAGCCCGCGCCTGTACGCCACCTTCCTGCTGTGGCTGCTGTCGGAGCTGTTCGAGCAGCTGCCGGAGATCGGCGATCCCGAGAAGCCGCGGCTGGTGTTCTTCTTCGACGAGGCCCACCTGCTGTTCCGCGACGCGCCCCGGGCGCTGATGGAGAAGGTCGAGCAGGTCGTGCGCCTGATCCGCTCCAAGGGCGTCGGCATCTTCTTTGTCACCCAGAACCCGGCCGACATCCCGGAGACGGTGCTGGCGCAGCTGGGCAACCGCGTGCAGCACGCGCTGCGCGCCTACACCCCGGCGGAGCAGAAGGGCCTGCGCGCGGCCGCCGCGTCGTTCCGGCCGAACCCCGCCTTCGACACCGCCGAGGCGATCCAGAACCTGGGCGTGGGCGAAGCCCTGGTCTCGGTGCTTGACGAAAAGGGCGCGCCGACCGTCACCGCCCGCACGCTGATCCGGCCGCCGGCCTCGCGGCTCGGTCCGGCGACTCAGCCTGAACGCCAGGCGACGATGGCCCAGAGCCCGGTAAAGGGCCTCTATGACACGCTGCAGGATCGGGAATCAGCGTTCGAAATGCTGAAGACCCGGGCCGGGGCCGACGCGCGAAAGGCCGAGCTTGATGCCGCCCAGGCCGCCGCCGACAAGCAGCGGGCGGCGGATCAGAAGGCGTGGGAGCGGGATCAGGCGCGGCAGGACCGCGCCCCGACGCGGTCCGCGCCCAGGGCCCGGACCTCGAATCGCCAGAGCATGGGCGAGGCCTTCGGCAAGACCCTGGTCCGCAGCGTCGCCAGCCAGATCGGCCGCGAGATCATGCGCGGCATCCTCGGCGGCATGAAACGCCGCTAGGCGCGGCGCGGCAGAGGCGGCTCAGGCCGCCTTGCTCTTGCGGACCCGGGCGCGGACGACTTCCGCCACCACCTCGACCGGGATTTCCAGGGCGGTGGCGACGGCGCAGGTCCAGGCGCCCAGGGTGTCGGCGGGCGCCGGCCGACCGATATGGTAGCCCTGCACCTCGGCGCAGTCCTCGCCACGCAGGAACTCCAGCTGCTCGATCGTCTCGACGCCCTCGGCGACGACCGGGATGTCCAGGCTGCGGCCCAAGCCCAGCACCGCCTTGACGATGACGGTCGCGCGCTCGTCGCGGTGGATGTTCTCGACGAAGCTCTTGTCGACCTTGATCTTGTCGAACGGGAACGACTGCAACGTCGACAGCGAAGAGAAGCCGGTGCCGAAGTCATCCATGGCGATGCGGACGCCCAGCGCCTTGAGGCGGCGCAGGTTGTCGAGCGCGCGCTGGTAGTCCTTGAACAGGGCGCTTTCGGTGACCTCCAGCTCCAGACGCGCGGCCGGGAGGCCCGACTGGATCAGGATCTCGTGGACGATCGTCGGCAGGTTCGGCTGGTTGAGCTGCAGCGGCGACAGGTTGACCGCGATGCTCAGCGGACGGTCCCAGGCGGCCGCTTCGAAGCAGGCCTTGCGCAGCACCCACTCGCCGAGCGGCAGGATCAGGCCGGTCTCCTCGGCCAGCGGAATGAAGTCGAGCGGCGGGATCATGCCGCGGACCGGGTGCTTCCAGCGGACCAGGGCCTCGAAGCCGCAGACCTGGCTGTCCGAGGCGCGGGCCTGGGGCTGGTAGTGGACGACCAGATCCTCGTCGATGATCGCCTGCCGCAGCTCGCGGGCGAGGTTGCGGCGCTCGCGAATGGTCTCGTCCATCTCGCGCTTGAAGAAGCGATAGGCGCCGCGGCCGCTTTCCTTGGCGCGGTAGAGGGCCATGTCCGAGTTGGCCAGCAGCGCTTCGCCGGTGCGGCCGTCTTCGGGATAGAGCGACACGCCGAGGCTGGCGGCCATGGTCAGTTCCTGGCCCTCGTAGATCACGCTCTCGCGCAGGGCTTCCAGCAGCTGGCCAGCGAGTTCGGCGGCGGCGGTCGCCTGGTCCTCGTCCTGACCGGTGACCTGGATGACGACGAACTCGTCGCCGCCAAGACGGGCCGCGAAGGACGGCGAGGCGACGCTGTCCTGCAGACGGCGGGCGGCCTCCACCAGCACCGCGTCACCGGCCAGGTGGCCGTGCAGGTCGTTGGCTTCCTTGAAATGGTCGAGGTCGACGCAGATCACAGCCAGGCTTTCGCCCGAGGCCTCGACGCGCTCCAGGCTCGCCGACAACCGCGCCTGCAGCGCGTTGCGGTTGGGCAGGCCGGTGAGGCCGTCGTGTTCGGCGAGATAGCGGATCTTCTCCTCGGCCGAGCGGCGTTCGCGCAGGTCGCGCACGGCCAGCACGGTGAGGTCCTTGGTCTCGGCGCGCGCGCCGTCGTCCATCAGTCGGGCGAAGACCTCGACCGGGATCGACTTGCCGCCATCGATCGGCTGCATGCGGCCTTCGCGGCGCTCGGCGGCGTCGACCCCGGTGTGTCCGTCGTCGAAGGTCAGCATGCCGTCCATGAGCGGCTTGCCGAGGATGTCGTCGAGGTCGGCCCCGGCCAGTTCGCAGAAGGCGGCATTGGCGTCCTTGATCACGCCACGCTGGACCACGACGATGCCTTCATAGGCGGCGTTGGCCAGGGTGCGGATGCGCTCGAGGGCCGAGCGGCTTGTCTGGGTCTCGATCAGCACGGCGCCGAGGCCGGCCAGCACGATCAGGCCGGTGATGGTGGTCACCGCCAGGATCATCAGACCGCCGGAGAACAGCTGTTCGGGCACGATCACCGTCGAGTCCGGGATGATGGTGATGGCGCCCATGCCCGTGAAATGCAGGCCGCAGACCGCGAGCGTCATGACCAGACCGGACAGGGCCTGGCTGTGGAACTTGCGGGCGTCGCCGGCCACGATGAGGGCCAGGGTGCAGCCGACCACGGCGATGACGACGGAGGCGCCGATGGTCGCTGCTTCCCAGACGATGTGGCCCTGGGTCACGAACGAGGTCATGCCGCTGTAGTGCATCGCCGCGATGCCGAGGCCGAGCAGCAGCCCGCCGGCCATCTGGTTGGCGCGGTCGCGCTCACGTGTGGCGGTGGCGGCGAAGAAGCCGGCCCCCATGAACAGCACGGCGATCATGAGCGACATGATGGTGCCGGTCGGGGAGTAGCCGGTCCTCAGGCCGGGCTCGAAGGCCAGCATGCCGAGGAAATGGGTCGCCCACACGCCGGACCCGGCGACGAGGGCGGTGAACAGGAGCCAGGCGCCGCGAGAAAGCCCGCGGGCGCCATTCATTCTGGAATAGAGACGGAAGGCCGTCAGGCTGGCGCACAGGCATACAAGCCCCGCGACGAGCACCATTTTGTAGTCGTGCTCGTTAACGAGACACGAGATGACCTTGAACACGCCCCCACCCCCATTCTGGAGATTCACTGGGCGATATTATCGGCGCCTTTTCCAAAGAAAGCGTTTCAAAGCGGGACCGCTCTTTGCCCGCGATTTCGGCGACTTTACCAAGAAATCGCCGTTTCAGGCGATGCGGAACGGAGCCAGCGCCCGGAACAGGGCTTCGCGCGATCCCACGCCGAGCTTGACGTAGAGGTTACGAACGTGGGTCCGGGCGGTCGCTGGCGCGATTCCGGTGTCCTCGGCGACCGTCTCGATGCGGACGCCGTCAAGCAGACGCAAGGCGACCCGGTACTCTGTCGGCGTGAGGCCAAGCGCGCGGCCGAAGTCGGCCCACTTCGGCGTGTAGGCGGCGTCCGAGGTGTGGAAGGCCAGGCCGACCCCGACCATGTCGCCGGTGTCGATACGCCAGGCGCGGAAGACCAGCGCGCCCTCCCCCGCCCGCGCCGTGCACCACCCGCTTATGCCAGGCGTCGCGTCGACGATGAACCTGCGGAAGATCTCGTGCTCGGCCGGCCGGACCAGTTCGACGTGATCGCCGGTGCGGCGGATGTCGACCGCCTCATCGAGCAATGCGTCGGCCGTGGCGTTCGACCAGATCAGCTTGAGATCGTCGTCGACAATCGCCCTAGCCCGCGCCTCGAGGTCGCCCCAGCGCAGCAGGAGCGCCATCGGCGGCAAGCGCCGCCCGCCGGTATCTGAACTCACGCTACTCTAGCCCCACACCCCTTACCGGGCAGGCACCCTACAGCGCCCGAGCCGCGCGTAAACAGGGCGGACGACACATGGGGCCGGGGCGCAAAAGAAAAGGCCGGGCTTTCGCCCGGCCTGCTTCGTCTCGATCTATTGGAGCGGGCGAAGAGATTCGAACTCTCGACCCCAACCTTGGCAAGGTTGTGT
>JAZJXN010000169.1:0-4966 GCA_040390885.1 Pseudomonadota bacterium
ATCCGAAACACCCTGCAGGACCTCGCCCATCTGGGCCTGCTCGACAGCCCCCACACCAGCGCCGGACGGATGCCGACCCATGCCGGCCTCAGGCTGTTCGTCGACGGCCTGCTCGAGGTCGGCGACATCGGCGCGGAGGAAAAGCGCGAGATCGACGCCCGCCTGTCGGCGCGCGGCCGCGGCTTCGAGGAGGCGCTGAACGAGGCCAGCGGCATTCTCTCCGGCCTGGCCGGCGGCGCCGGGATCGTCGTCAGCCCGGTCCGCGAGGCCGGGGTCAAGCACGTCGAGTTCGTCGCCCTGGGCGGCGACCAGGCCCTGGCGGTGATGGTCTTCGACGACGGCCAGGTCGAGAACCGGCTGATGCGGCTGGCCCCGGGCCTGACCCCGTCGGCGCTGCAGGAGGCGTCCAACTTCCTCGGCGGCCGGCTCAAGGGCCGCACCCTGACCGAGACCCGGACCGAAATGCGGGTCGAGCTCGACCGCGCGCGCAGCGAGCTGAACGAGACCGCTGCCCGGCTGGTCGAGGACGGCCTCGCCGCCTGGGGCGGGGGCGAGGACGCCAACCGCTCGCTGATCGTGCGCGGCCGCGCCAACCTGCTCGGCGATCCGAATGCGCTGGAAGATCTGGAGAAGGTCCGCCGCCTGTTCGACGACCTCGAACAGAAGGAACAGCTGATCGGCCTGCTCGACGACGTCCGCGACGCCCAGGGCGTGCGCATCTTTATCGGCGCCGAGACGCGGCTTTTCTCGCTTTCGGGTTCCGCCCTGATCGCGGCGCCCTATATGTCGGGCCGACAGAAGGTGCTCGGGGCGATCGGCGTGATCGGACCGGCCCGATTGAACTATGCCCGTGTGATTCCGTTGGTGGACTACACCGCGCGCGTCCTCGGGCGGATGCTGGACGGATGAAGAGATGACCGACGACAACACGCCGGCGAACGGACACGACGCCGAGTACGACCTGGAAGACGGCGCTGACGCCGCCCGCATCGAGGCCCTCGAGGCCGAGGTCGCGGCGCTGAAGGAGCAGGTGCTGCGCTACGCCGCCGAGGCGGACAACACCAAGCGCCGGGCCGAGCGCGAGGCCAACGACGCCCGCGCCTACGCGATCCAGAAGTTCGCCAAGGACCTGTTCCCGGCCGCCGACTACCTGTCGGCCGCGACCAGCCACGCGCCGCGCGACAGCGCCGACGCCTCGGTGAAGAACTTCGTCATCGGTGTCGAGATGACCGAGAAGGAGCTGCTCGCCGCCTTCGACCGCAACGGCCTCAAGCGCGCGATGCCGCAGCCCGGCGACAAGTTCGACCCGCACGTGCATCAGGCGATGTCGGAAGAGCCCGGCGAGGGTGTCCCCGCGGGCTCGGTGCTGCGCACCATGCAGGCCGGCTTCACCCTGTTCGGCCGCACCCTGCGCCCGGCCGTGGTGGTGGTGGCCTCAAAGACCGGCGCCGCCGCTGAACCCACGGACGCGCCGGCGACCAACCCCTACGCCGCAGACGGCGACGCGGCGGGTGGTTCGGTGGATACGAAGGCGTAGAAACGATCCTCCCCTTTGGGGGAGGTGGCCCTGCGAAGCAGGGACGGAGGGGGTCGTGTCCATGAGGCGCTACGCGCGGAACAGACCCCCTCAGTCAGCCCTTCGGGCCGACAGCTCCCCCAAGGGGGAGCATCCGTTAACCGATCGCCAGCGCCGCCGCCCGCCGCCTGTCCGCCCGCGCCCAGGCCCGCTCATGCAGGTTGAAGGTCACCGTCTGGACCATCGGCTCGATCAGTCCCACAGCCAGGGCGATGTGCCAGTTTCTGGTCAAGGCATAGGCGACGGCGACCGCCACGGTGAGGTGCATGGTCGCGTAGGTGGCGGTCTTGGCGGCGAGGCGCATCGACGGCGGCTCCAGTTGCGAGTTGTTCTCAGATAGATAGGCGGCAATCGTCGTCTCGCAAGGCCCGCGCCCCCTTCCGCAAGCCGCTGTTTCCGCTAATGTCCGTAGTCCCTTTTCAGGCGCGTCGGGCGGGGGCCGTGCGATTCGCCGCCAGACACCCGGACTCTGGACGAGACATGAAGCTTACGATCGAGCGGACCGCGCTGATGAAGGCCCTGGGGCACGTCCAGAGCGTGGTCGAGCGGCGCAACACCATTCCCATCCTGTCCAACGTGCTGCTGACGGCGGAGCGTGAGACGGTCGGCTTCTCGGCCACCGACCTCGACATGGAGATCATCGACCAGGGCAGCGCCCAGGTCGACGTGCCCGGCCAGATCACCGCCCCGGCCCACACCCTGTACGAGATTGTCCGCAAGCTGCCCGACGGCGCCGACGTTTCGCTGTCCTTCACCGGCGACGACCCCCGGCTGCAGGTCCAGGCCGGGCGCTCGAAGTTCAACCTGCCGGTGCTGCCGGCCGGCGACTTCCCGGTGATGAGCAGCGACGGCCTCTCGGCGCGCATTCCGGTCGACGCCAACGACCTCGCCCGGCTGATCGACAAGACCCGCTTCGCCATCTCCACCGAGGAGACGCGCTACTATCTGAACGGCCTGTACGTGCACACGGTGGTCGAGAACGGCCAGCCGATGCTGCGCTGCGTCGCCACCGACGGCCACCGCCTGGCTCTGGCCGAGATGCCGGCCCCCGAGGGCGCCGCCGGCCAACCCGGCGTGATCGTGCCGCGCAAGACCATCAACGAGGTCCGCCGCCTGCTCGACGACGCGGGCGAGACCGTCGACTTCCAGGTCAGCGCCCAGAAGGTCCGCTTCGAGTTCGGCCAGGCCGCCGCCCTGACCTCCAAGGTCATCGACGGCTCGTTCCCCGACTACATGCGGGTGATCCCGCGCGACAACGCCAAGATCATGCTGGTCGACAACACCCTGTTCGCCCAGGCCGTCGACCGCGTCGCCACCATCTCGGCCGAGAAGAGCCGCTCGGTGAAGATGGCCGTCGAGCCCGGCCGCATGACCCTGACCGTGCGCAACATGGAAGCCGGCCAGGGCGTCGAGGAGCTGGAGATCGACTACGACGGCGACAGCTTCGAGATCGGCTTCAACGCCCGCTACCTGCTCGACGTCACCGGCCAGATCGGCGGCGAGATCGCCGAGTTCCGCTTCGCCGACCCGGCCAGCCCGACGCTGGTGCTGGATCCGACGGACGCCGGGGTGAAGTACGTGCTGATGCCGCTGCGGGTTTGACGATCTTTCCTTCTCCCGGTCGGGAGAAGGTGGCCTGCGGAGCAGGTCGGATGAGGGGGTAGGGCGCCAGACGCCTCGCCCCCTTTTCTATGCTCGGAGCTCCCTCATCCGTCGCCTACGCCGACACCTTCTCCCTCCGGGAGAAGGAAGCCGCGCCCCTACCCCTTCGCCGCCGCCTCGAGCGGGGCGATGTCGAGCTTGACCATCTTCAGCATCTGCTCGGTCACGCGCTTGACCACGGCGGGGTCGGGATCCTGCATCAGCTCGCCCAGGCGCAGCGGCGCGATCTGCCAGCTGAGGCCCCAGCGGTCCTTGAGCCAGCCGCATTCCTCGATGCTGCCGCCCTCGCCGAGGGCCTGCCACAGCCGGTCGATCTCGGCCTGCGTCTCGACCTCGACCATGATGGAGAAGCTGTGGTTGAAGGCGTCGAGCAGCCCGGCCTCTATGGCCATGTAGCGCTGGTCGCCGAGGATGAACTCGGTGATCGCGACACTGCCGGCCGGCCCGGCCGGGTTGTCGCCCATCACCGCCGAGCTCCTGACGATCCTCGAGCCCGGGATCAGCGAGGTGTACAGCTCCAGCGCCGCCGCCATGTCCTTCTCGAACCACAGATGCTGGGTGACCTTCATCGCGTCGTCCTCCGTTTTGCGTTGAAGCGGCCGAGGCTGGGCCGTCCTTCCATGTTCCTAGGACGGGCGAGCGGCGGCTGATCCGACATCTTTGCGCGTTTCCTTCTCCCCTCGCGGGAGAAGGTGTCGGCGAAGCCGACGGATGAGGGGGCTCCCGGAGATGTCCGGGTAGCGTCAACGCAGTGAGCGGACAGAGCGGCGCGCCCCCTCATCCGACCTCCTTCGGAGGCCACCTTCTCCCGCGAGGGGAGAAGGAAGCCGAGTTGACGCCCTCCGCGCCCGCTCGCAAACTCGCGCCATCGTTCACCGCGCCTCGCGGTGACCGCGGGAAATCAGTACCGCGGTGGATTGAACGCTCCTGCTCAGGCAGGCGCGCGCAGTCTGCCGCGGGGCCGTCAGAGGAGACGGCCGTGCCGACGAAGTCCCCGCTATCCCCCGACCAGACCGCCGCCTTCGCGCGCGACGGCGTCCTGCGCCTCGAGGCGCTGATCCCCGCCGACGCCATCGCCAGCGCCCGAGAGGCGGTCCTGCGCCCGCTCACCACGCTCGGCCTGTGGCGGGACGGCCAGTGGCGGCTCGCCGGCGCCAGGCCGCCGAAAGTCGCGCGCGACATCGGCCACCGTCACCCCGCGGTCGAGGCGCTGATCGAGGTCCCCACCGTGAAGGCCGTGGTCGATACGCTACTCGAGGGCCGCCCGTTCGACCGCACCGTCTACCGCCGGCCGCAGATCCTGTTCTCGCTGCCGGCCGCCACGCCCTGGACCCTGCCGCCGCACTGGCACACCGACTGCCCGAGGCTCGCCAGCGGCGAAGCGCCCGGCGTGCAGCTGTTCACCTTCCTGCAGCCGGTCGAGGCAAGCGGCGGCGGCACCTTGGTCATCGCCGGCTCGCACCGGCTGCTCGACGACGGCCACGACGTGCGGCCGGCCGACATCGCCAGGGCCCTGCGCGACGAGCCGTTCTTCCGCCGCCTCGCGTCGGGCGGCGTCGACCTGCTCGCAGGGACAGCGCGCGGCGTTCCGCTGAGGGTGGTGGAACTCACCGGGCGGCCCGGCGACGTCTGGCTGATGGACCTGCGCGCGCTGCACGCGGGGAGCGTCAACGCGTCCGACCGGCCGCGCCTGATGGTCACCCACCGCTTCCTCCGCGCCGACCTGAT
>JAZJXN010000170.1:0-8205 GCA_040390885.1 Pseudomonadota bacterium
GAGCAGGACGTGGTCGAGGCCCTGCTGGCCGAGGAGTACGCCTCCAAGCCCGCCCTGATCCCGGCCAACCTCGAGGCCATGAGCATCGGCTTCAACCACGCCAAGGCAAACCTCAAGCCGCTCGGCCTGCAGCTGAAGCGCGCCGACGCTGTGGGCGACCGGATCTTTGTCGACGGCAACACGGCGGCGGCCCTGGGCGCGGTCTATGGCGGGGCCACGGTCTGCGCCTGGTATCCGATCACCCCCTCGACTTCCCTGGCCGAGGCCTTCACCGACTACTGCGGCAAGCTGCGCCACGATCCGGAGACGAAGGAGGCGCGCTACGCCATCGTCCAGGCCGAGGACGAGATCGCCTCCATCGGCATCGTCGTCGGCGCCGGCTGGAACGGCTCGCGGGCCTTCACCTGCACCTCGGGACCGGGCGTCTCGCTGATGCAGGAGTTCATCGGCCTTTCCTACTTCGCCGAGATTCCCGCGGTGATCTTCGACGTGCAGCGTGGCGGCCCGTCCACCGGCATGCCGACCCGCACCCAGCAGTCGGACATCCTCTCGGCCGCCTACGCCAGCCATGGCGACACCAAGCACGTCCTGCTGCTGCCGGAGGGCCCCGGCGAATGCTTCGAGATGGGGGCCCAGGCCTTCGACCTCGCCGACCGCCTGCAAACCATGGTCTTCGTCATGCTCGACCTGGATATGGGTATGAACGAATGGCTGGTCGAACCCTTCAAGTGGGACGACAGCAAGCGCCTCGACCACGGCAAGGTGATGACCGCCGAAATGCTCGAGGCGGGCGCCGATTTCGGCCGCTACAAGGACGTGGACGGCGACGGCATTCCCTACCGCACCCTGCCGGCGACCCACCCGTCCAAGGGCGCCTACTTCACCCGCGGCACCTCGCGCGATCCCTACGCCCGCTACAGCGAGGAAGGGGCCGTCTATGTCGACAACATGGAGCGGCTGCTGCGCAAGTTCGACACCGCCAAGGCGCTGGTGCCGGCGCCGATCCTGAAGACGGCGAGGAAGCAGACCTCGTACGGCGTCCTCTATTACGGCTCGACCTCGCCGGCGATGGACGAGGCCCTGGCGGCGCTGGAGGCGCGGGGGCTGCACCTCGACGCCCTGCGCGTGCGCGCCTTCCCGTTCCCGGGCGAGGTGTTCGACTTCATCGCCAACCATGAGCTGGTCTTCGTGGTCGAGCAGAACCGCGACGCGCAGCTGCGGGCGTTGCTGATCAACGAGGGCGGGGTCGATCCGGCCCGGCTGGTCAAGGTGCTCAACTACGACGGCTCGCCGATCACCGCCCGCTTCATCGGCGGCGAGCTGGCCCGCGGCATGGGCGCGACCGACATGGCTTCGGCCGGGGGAGAGATGGCCAAATGACCTACATCGTCAAACCGCAGTTCCATCACCCGTCGCTGAACCGCAACGCGCTCGGCTTCACCCGCCGCGACTACGAGGGCAAGGTCTCGACCCTGTGCGCCGGCTGCGGCCACGACTCGATCAGCGCCGCGATCGTCCAGGCCTGTTTCGAGATCGACCTCGAGCCCCATCGGCTGGCCAAGCTGTCGGGGATCGGCTGCTCCTCGAAGACGCCGGACTACTTCCTCGGCGCCAGCCACGGCTTCAACACCGTCCACGGGCGGATGCCGTCTGTGCTCACGGGCGCCAACCTCGCCAACCGCGAGCTGATCTACCTCGGCGTCTCCGGCGACGGGGACAGCGCCTCGATCGGCCTGGGCCAGTTCGCCCACGTTATGCGGCGCGGCGTCAACATGACCTACATCGTCGAGAACAACGGCGTTTACGGGCTGACCAAGGGCCAGTTCTCCGCGACGGCCGACAAGGGCAGCAAGTCCAAAAAGGGCATGGTCAATTCCGACAGCGGCATCGACCTCGTCGGCCTCGCCCTGCAGCTGGGCGCCAGTTTCGTCGGCCGCAGCTTCTCGGGAGACAAGGACCAGCTGGTGCCGCTGATCAAGGCGGCGCTGACGCACAAGGGCGCGGCCTTCATCGACGTGCTCAGCCCGTGCATCGCCTTCAACAACCACAAGGGCTCGACCAAGAGCTTCGACTGGGTGCGCGAGCACAACGAGGCGGTGAACCGGGTCGACGTCCTTCTCGGCCGCGCGCCAGTGACCACGTCGTATGCGCCGGGCGAACTGGTCGAGGTTGCGCAGCACGACGGCTCGCTGCTGCATCTGCGCAAGGTCGCCGCCGACTACGATCCCACCGACAGGATCCGGGCGATGAGCTATCTGCAGGAGCGCCAGGCGGTCGGCGAGATTGTCACCGGCCTGCTCTACGTCGATCCCGAGGCCGACGACCTGCATGACGCGCTCGACACCGTCGAAACCCCGCTCAACCGTCTGACCGACGCGGAACTCACACCGGGCGCGGCGGCCCTGGCCAAGGTCAACGCGGCGCTGCGATAACACCCCGTGTCCCGCCGGGTGCGGGCCCAGATCAGCCGCCGTCGCCGGGAACACGGAGTTTTCTAGACCATTTCCCGCAGCAGCTCGTCGATATCGACCGAGCAGAAGGCGATCGAGCTGTCGGCGACGCCGTAGGGGATGAACAGCCGCCGGCCGAGCGCCATGGCCCCGCAGGTGTAGACGACGTTGGGCACGTAGCCCTCGCGGTTCTCATCCGAGGGCGAGATGATCGGCTGCTGACTGCGGGCGAGGACCCGGGTCGGATGCTCCTTGTCGAGCAGCACCGCCCCGATCGAGTACTGTCGCATGGCGCCGACGCCGTGGGTCAGCAGCAGCCAGCCTTCGTTGATCTCGATCGGCGCGCCGCAATTGCCCATTTGCACGAGCTCCCAGGGGAACTTGGGCGTGACGATCAGCTCACCGCCGTCCCATTCGAGCAGGTCGTCCGACTTCAGGAACCAGATGTTCTCGCCGTCCTGGCGACCGATCATGGCGTATTGGCCGCCGACCTTACGCGGGAACAGGCCCATGCCCTTGTTCCGCGCCGCCGTGCCGCTCATCGGCAGCAGGTCGAACTCGCGGAAGTCCTTCGTCACCATCAGCTCGGACGCGATCGAGCGGCCGTTATAGGCAGTGTAGGTGCCGTAATAGATCGAGCTGCCATCCTCGTCGTGGAACTGCAGAAGGCGCAGATCCTCTAGGCCGTTGCTCTGGGCGGGGGTGAACGGGAACACCACGGTCCCGGAGAGCGACGCCTCCTCGTACCGCGACGCATGGACCGGCCCGTCGGGAATGCCCGCGGGCGGCGGGTCGAAAGCATGCGCCGCCATCGCCACCCGCGGCTCCGGCAGCAGCTGGATGCGTCCGTCCGCGGTCACGATGCCTTCCCGGAATGCGATCGAGGAGATGTGGCCCTCGCCGACGGCGCGCATCGACAGCACGATGCGCACCGCGCCGCCGACCAGGCCCGACTGGTCAGGGTGCGGCACGATGCTGGGATTGGTCAGCGCGGCGGCGGCGTAACTGTACTCGTGACAGAAGTAGGCGCCGATCAGCGCCTTGCGCGTCTCGCGAAGCCGGTTTTCCAGGCCGAGCTGAGCGCGGATCTGCTCGTAGCGCTCGAGGTGGACAGTTCGGGTCTGCCAGTGGCGGTCCCCGAAGTCATGGTTCACCAGCGCCAGTTCGGCCTCGCAGGTCCGCATATCCATGGCCATGACGGCCTCGACGATACGCTGGGCCCGCGAAACCTGCCCGGACTTCAGCGGTCGGGCATCTGGAGCGATGTGGAAGGGCCGAATGACGACGCGTGCTGGGTTAGGAGGGATTCGGAGGTCGCTGTGGAGGAGCTTTGGCATCGTTCAGCAGGTCGGCCTTCGGTCAGAATTTTGTCGGCGGGGCGGGGGCCGGGCCGGGCGATGCGTTCCAGGGCCTGCATCGCACAGATGGCCAGCTGGAACGACAGAACAGATTCCGCACCCCGGTTCAGGTTGGGACCCGAGGGGGTGAGGCCATCGTAGCACTCGCCGGTCATGGGATCGGCGAGCGCAACGTTGAGATCGTTCTTGCCCAGGAACCAGTCAAAAGCACGGCGGGCTTCTGTCAGCCATCGGGCATCGCCCGTGGCGGCGAAGGCCGCCGTGCAGGCGTCGATCGTGGCGGTGGCTTCCAGCGGCTGCTGGTCGAAAGCTTCCTGGGTGGAATAGGTCTTGTGGAAGTTGCCGGTGCCGATGGCGCGGAACACGCCGGCGCGGCCGGTCTGCTTGCCGCACAGCCACGCGAGCGAGCGCAGCCCGGCCTGGATCATGCCGTCGTCGTCGAGCAGCTGGCCCGCCTTCAGCAGGGCTTCCGGCAGACGGGCATTGTCGTAGGTGAGGTTGTCCTCGAACCAGCACCACTCCTCCGTCTCGAAGCCGGCCAGGATGTCGGCGAGGGCGCCGGCCAGCCGCTGCAACAGGTCGCGCTCATGGCTCAAGCCAGGCTCGGCCCGCACAAGGCTCGACAGGCCCAGGATCAGGAAGGCGTAGGTGCGCAGGGCCGTGAAGCCGTCGAGGTGGGGCGTGATCCGTTCGGCCAGCTCCCTGGCCCAGTGCCGCAGCGCGGGCGAGGTCGATTCCGACGCCGTGACCGCGACCGACCAGTAGGCGCGGGCGACGCTGTCGTCTGATCCGACATCTTCCAGCCAATGGCGACCGTAATGCATGAAGTTGCGGAAGCGGCCGGCCCCGTCATTCCAGGCATGATTGACGAACGCCGCGTAGGTGTTGGCGAGGGCCTCGGTCTCGGGGGTGCGCATGCCGCCCGCATGAAGGCGGTGGATGAGCAGAAGTGCGCGGGCGTTGTCGTCTACGCAGTAGCCGTGATTGCGGTCGGGAATGGAGTAGACGCTGTGCTGCAGCATACCGCAGCCGTCGGTCATCCGTCGCAGTCCGCCGAGTGCAGGGAGCGGAAGCGACGCCGGCGAGAAGCTGCGACCTTCCGAAACCGTGCGCGTCAGCGGCTTCACGGCGGTGAAGATGCCGATGTAGTTCTCGGCGAGCCGGCTCCACACCGTTTCGCGGCCCTTTTCCCACGCCTTGCGACGCATGTCCGTCATCCGCTGGGGATCGGAGAGGAGCGCCACGATCGAGCGACCGAGGGCGTCGGCGTCGTTGAACGGCACCAGCACGCCGCGTTCGTCGGCCAACAGTTCCTGGGCGTGCCAGTAGGGGGTGGAGACCACCGCCTTCCCAAGCGCCACAGCGTACGACAGCGTGCCGGAGGTGATCTGGGCTTCGTTCAGGTAGGGCGTCAGATAGATGTCGGCCGCCGACAGCCAGTCGAGCAGCTGCGGCGTGTCGACGTACCTGTTCACGAACTGGACGTGGTCGGCGACGCCAAGGTCGCGGGCCAGAGCCATCAGGCCTTCGCGATAGGCCTCACCCTCGTGGGCGATGAGGTGCGGGTGCGTCGCGCCCAGGATCACATAGAGGGCGGTCGGACGGTGGCGGACGATCTCGGGCAGCGCCTTGATCGCGGCTTCAAGGCCCTTGCCCGGCGACAGCAGGCCGAAGCTGAACAGCACCTCGCGGCCGCCGAGGCCAAGCCGCGCCTTGGGTTCGTCGGTATCGACCAGCGGGCGGTCCGGGGCGCCGTGCGGGCTGACCACGATCTTCTCGGGCGGCACGTTCCAGACGTCGAGCAGCATGCGGCGGCCGCGTTCGGCCATGACGATGATCCGGGCGGAGCGAGCCAGAAGCCGCTCGAACACGCGGCGCTGGTCGTCGTTCGGCTCGGTGAGGACAGTGTGGACTGTGGTCACGACGGGCGTCTGGCTCGCGTCGAGCATGGTCATCAGGTGCTCGCCGGCGGGACCGCCGAACAGGCCGAACTCGTGCTGGACGCAGATGACGTCGGCGCCCGAGGCGTCGACGCGACGCGCGGCCTCGAGATAATCGGACAGGCTGTTCTGACGGATGGCGAAGACCACCTCGTCGCCATAGGCGTACGTGGCGCCCTCGTCCGTCATCGCGACCACGTCGACGGCGGTCTCAGGCGCTGCTTCGAGCAGGGCCTCGCGCACGTCGCAGGTGAAAGTGGCGATGCCGCACCGTCGCGGTGGGAAGCTGCCGACAAGAACGACGCGCTTCAGCTTCGCAGGAGCATTGAGAAGACGCAGGGGAGCGGCGGCTTGAAGGATTTCGGCGGATACGCGTTGCATGGCTAACCCCGAAGGACGTCAGCCAGATCCGACGCCCACTCCCATACCGCAACGCACAAACATTAGCGAGGATGCCTAAATCGTGGTCACGCCCCCGTGTGTCGCATTGACGACAGTCCGGCGCCCGAAGGGCAGGCGCAGTTTGCCCAGGCGCTGGGCATGCAGGCTCACCGCGGCCCACAACGCCGGGAGCGACGGGATCGCGGACGCCGGCGCGGGGCGGGCAGGCAGACAGGCCTCAAGCAGCGCCAGCAGGTCCTCTGGCGGCCCGTCGTTCAGGAAATGGTCGGCGCCGTCGACGGCCTGGAAGCGGGTGCGAATGCGGCCGCCGGAGATCTTCCCGAACAGGCGCTCGGCCGTTTCCAGCGGGGCGAAATCGTCCTTGGTCCCGTGAACGACGTGGACCGGAACCGCGACCTTGGCCAGCGCCGCATGGAGATGCTCCAGCTGCGACGCCTGGCCGGACACCTCGCGCACGGCGTTGCGCAGGTCGCGCGGGATGAAGGCGGCGATCTTCGAGCCCCATTCGACCAGCCAGCGGGCGGTCGGGCCGGACTCGCCGAAATAGCCTGACAGCAGCACCAGTCCCTTCAGGGACTTCGGCCGAGCGCTCGCCATCAGGGCCGAAATCGCGGCGCCGTAGGACTGACCGACCAGCAGCACCTTCTGCCCAGGCCGGGCCTCAAGCAGCGGGGCGAGAGCGGCGGCCTGGACGCGGATGTCGCCAACGTACTCGACCGGCTCGCTACCGGCGAAGCCAGGGCGGTCGACCACGATCATCTCGCGGTCTTGCGGGAGGGCGGCCAGAACCGGCGCCCAGTACTCGGCCCAGCTCGGCGCGCCGGTGACGACGACGATCTTCCAGGGGGCAGGCTTGTCTCGGGGCGTGGTCAGGGCGGAAATGCGCCAGGTGTGACCGCCGCCGGCCTGGACGGTGACGCGTTTGACGACGCTGTCCGGATAGGACGCCGACGTCGGCACGTGTTCGGTCCGGCCGGTCGCCGCCGACTCCAGGCAGGCCCAGCCGATCTCCAACACACCCTTCGGCCTGCGACGCGCCAATTCCAGCCCTCCAGTTCGGATCCTCTGGCTCGGCAAACGCACGAAAGCCATCCAAGGTTCAGACGTGGGAACCCGCCGCCGTCAGGACAACGCGATGCCGCTGACCAGCCGTCCATAGTCCGGCTCACCGAGGTGGAAGGCCCGGCGGTTGGAGAAGAAGGCGTCAGCCTCCGCGCAGGTGTCGCGGCCGATCCATTCGGCGCTGGTCACGCCGGCCTCGGCGATCCGGTCGAGCACGAAGCCGGGGAGGTCGAAGAGGCGCTTGCCAGCCGCGTGACCGGGCCTGAAGAACCGCGCTGATCCGGGCCGGCCAGCCTCGAAGCGATCGAGGAATTCGAGACCGACCTCGTAGGAGGCGGGGCCGATGCAGGGGCCGACGGCGGCGACCATGCGGGCGCGATCGGCGCCGAGCTGGACCATCGCCTCGACCGCCGCCCCGACCACGCCCCCCCGCGCGCCCTGCCAGCCGGCATGGGCGGCGGCGACAATCCCGGCCTCTGCATCGGCGATCAGCACTGGCGCGCAGTCGGCAGCCAGGGCGCCGCAGATGATCCCGGGCCTGTCCGTCACAACCGCATCGGCTTCCGGCCGGTCGCCGCCCCAGGGCCTGTCGGCGATCACGGCGGTGGCGGAGTGGATCTGGTAGCAGGTGTTGAGGGCGTCAGCCTCGAGGCCGAACCAGTCGGCGACCCGGCGACGGTTCTCGGCCACGTCGTCGGCCTCGTCCCGCGAGCCGCGGCCGATGTTGAGGCTCTCGTAGATCCCCCGCGACACGCCGCCCCGTCGTGTGAAGAAGGCGTGCCGGACGCCCGGCAGCGCCGACAGAAGCGGGCTGTGCAGGGTCGGGACGGGGCTCATTCCTGGGTCTCGAACCCCGGCGGGATGACGTCGGCGGAGTGGATACAGGCGGCCTTGAACAGCTCACCCATCTGGTCCGGCGCGACCAGCCGGGCCAGCTGCCGGTCGATGACGGCGGCGCGATCCGGGCGTGCGGCCTTCAGGGCGTCGGCGCGG
>JAZJXN010000170.1:8232-17225 GCA_040390885.1 Pseudomonadota bacterium
ATGCCCAGGAACAGGCCTTGGGGCATCGCCTCGGTCGCCTCGGCCCCGGCCTTGCGGGCGGCGTCGCGGACGATCGGAAAGTCGGCGTAGACGGTCAGGTCGGACTCGCCCGGGAAGGCCAGCGGATCGACCTTCTCGTGCTTCTGCAGCGCCTGCAGCGTGTCGCCGAACTCGGGCTCGCCGCGGCCGTAGTCGATCAGCAGCGCGGCGCCGCGCTCGCGCGCGACGAGGGCGCCGAGCGATGCGCCCATGGCTTCCTGGGCGGCGGAGACCTCAAGGATCGGGCTGTCGGGCGGCGGCGTCGATCCGTCCTTGGTCGGCGCCAGGCCGAAGGCCAGGCCGCCGTCGTCGCCCAACCCCACCAGCCGCTCGACCCAGCCGCCGCCGGCATGGACGAACTGGCGGGCGGGCAGGCAGTCGAGCAGCTCATTGGCGATCAGCACCACCGGCGCGCCGCCGGGGACGTCGTCGATCGAGGTCGCCCAGGTCGGCGTCGGGGCGAGGCCGGCCAGCCGCTCCTTCTGGATCGCGGCGAGCGGCTGCGACGTCTCGATCATCCACAGGTCGGCGGCCGCCACGAAGTCGGGAGCCAGCCGCACGGCGCGCAGCAGGTCGCTCATCAGCGAACCGTCGCCCGGTCCCATCTCGACCAGCCGGAACGCGGCGGGCTTGCCGAGCCGCGTCCAGGTCTCGACCGCCCACAGGCCGAGCAGCTCGCCGAACATCTGGCTGACCAGCGGCGCGGTGATGAAGTCGCCGGCGTCGCCCAGCGCTGGCCGCGTGGCGTAGTAACCGTCCCGCGGATCATGCAGGCACCGGGTCATGTAGTCGGCGACGCTGATCGGGCCGTCGGCCGAGATCTCCGCCCGCAGGCGCTCAAGCAAGCTCATCAGGCCTTGGTCTTCTCGGTAACGGGCGGGGATGCGGTCAGGGGCAGCGGCGTCTTCATGCCCTGCCAGATCAGCCACAGGCCGCCGATCAGCATCGGAATCGACAGCAGCATGCCCATGGTCACGTAGGTGCGCAGGAACTCCGGCATCTGCGCGTCAGGCTCGCGCGTCCATTCCAGCGACAGCCTGAACAGGCCGTAGAAGGCAAGGAACAGGCCCGCGACCACGCCCCGCCGTTGCAGCAGCAGCGCCTTGTGGGTGGCGAAGCGCAGGATCAGGAACAGCACCAGGCCCTCGAGCAGGGCCTCGTAGATCTGGCTCGGATGGCGCGGGTAGGGGTCGGTCGTGCCCGGGAAGCCGGTAACGCCCCAGGGGAGGGTGGTGTGACGGCCCCAAAGCTCGCCGTTGATGAAGTTGGCGATGCGGCCGAAGAACAGGCCGATCGGCACGGCCGGCGCCACCAGGTCGCCGAGGCGCAACAGGTCGATCTTGTTGGCCCGGGCGAACAGGATCAGCGCCAGGGTCACGCCGAGCAGCCCGCCGTGGAAGCTCATGCCGCCCTTCCAGACCTGGAAGATCTCCAGCGGCGCCTCCCAGAACAGGCTGGGCAGGTAGAACAGGATGTAGCCGAGGCGGCCGCCGACGATGATGCCGAGGGTCACCCACAGGATCAGGTCGTCGATCTGCTCGCTGGTCGCGGTCGGCGTCTGGCCGCCCCACAGCTTGTGGTTCTTGACCAGCAGAATGGCGTAGCGCCACCCCAGCAGGATGCCGGCGACATAGGCCAGGGCGTACCAGCGGATGGCCAGCGGACCGATGCTGAAGATCACCGGGTCGAATTCAGGAAACGGCACGGGAGGCCTCGCCAGTGAAGAGTCGCGCCTGTGATAGCGACGATCCTCTTCGCTTTCACCCCCGCTTTCCCATATTAAGGGATGAAGACGCCCGCGTGGCGTCCGTACAGGACCCTTCGATGCATACCCAGAATCCCTTTCTCGACGAGATCGCCAAGCTGACCACCGCCGCGATGGGCCTTGCCCAGACCGCCGGTGAGGAGGCCAAAACGGCGTTCCGCGCCCAGGCCGACCGCTTCGTCGCCGAGATGGACCTGGTGCGCCGCGATGACTTCGACGCGCTGAAGGCGGAAATCGCCGCTTTGCGCGTCGAGATCGCCGCGCTTAAAGGCGCCGCGCCCGCTTCCGAGCCCAAGCGGGCCAAGAAGGGCGAGTAGCGCTCGCTCCCGGAAAGAACCCCCTTACGCCCGCCGCGAAGCAGTCTAGGGTCCTCACTCAAGGACGCTGTTTCTTTCGCCGGGCGCTTTCAATGAAAGCCCCGGCCCTGGTCGGGGGAGCTCTAGGCCTTATGGACACCCATCCCGACGAAGACGACGCGCTGATGGCGCTCGATCCGCTGGAAATCGTCGAGCACGTGCTCGCCGCGGAAAATCTCAGCTTTGACCGCACCGAAGACGGCGACCTTGCATTCGCGCTCGCCGGCGACTGGAAGGACTATGAGCTGTGGTTCGCCTGGCGCCCGGAAGCCGACTGCCTGCAGCTCTGCCTGTCGATCGGCAAGACGGTCTCCAAGACCAAGCGCGCCGGCGCCTATGAACTGCTGTCGCTGATCAACCAGCGCGTCTGGCTTGGCCACTTCGAGGTCTGGGCCGAGGACGGCGAGATCGTGTTCCGGCACTCCATGAGCCTGCCGGGCGGCGAACGCCCGACTCTGGCGGCGGCGGCCTCGATGATCGACGCGGCGGTCGAGGCGGCGGACCGCTTCTATCCGGCCTTCGACTTCCTGCTGCAGGGCGCCAAGTCCCCGGACGAAGCCATGGCGGCCTGCATGTTCGAGACCGTCGGACAGGCGTAAGCTTGGCGGCATGACACCTATCCTGCTCCTTGGCGCCGGACGCATGGGCGGCGCGCTGATCGATGGTTGGCGCAAGGCCGGCGCGATCTCCCTGTCGGACATCCTCGTCCGCGACCCGCACCCGACGCCCGAGCTTACGGCGCTGAGCGGCCTGGCCATCAATCCGCCCGACCACGACCTTGGCCGCGCCAGCACCGTGTTGCTGGCGGTGAAGCCGCAGCTGTGGCGGGAAGCGGCCGCCCAGGCCGCGCCGCATCTGGCGCCTGACGCCATCATCGTCTCGATCGCTGCCGGCGTCGCCGCCGCTGACATCTCCGAGGCGTTCGGCGGGAGACGCGTCGCGCGGGTGATGCCGACGACCGCCGTCGCCATCGGCCAGGGCACCGCCAGCCTGTTCGCCGCCGACCCCGAGGCCCGCGCCCGCGCTCGCGCCCTGTTCGCGCCGGTGGCCAGTGTGGTCGACCTCGACGACGAGTCGCTGATGCACGCGGCCACGGCCGTCTCCGGCTCCGCGCCGGCCTATCTCTACGCCTTCATCGAGGGGCTCGAGGCGGCCGGCGTGAAGTCGGGCCTGTCCTACGACGCCGCCCGCACCCTGGCCCGCTCGACCATTTCCGGCGCCGCCGCCCTGCTGGCGATCAGCGGCGAGGACCCCGCCGAACTGCGCCGCCAGGTCACCTCGCCCGGCGGAACCACCGAAGCGGCGCTGAAGGTGCTGATGAACGATGGCGGCCTCGAGCCGCTGCTGGCGGAGGCCGTGCTCGCCGCCGTGCGACGGTCGAAGGAACTGGGCTGACCTGATCCTCCCATTTGGGGGAGGTGGCTCGGCGAAGCCGAGACGGAGGGGTCTGGTCGGTTGGGGCGCTTCGCGCGATCGACCCCCTCAGTCGTCGCTTCGCGCCGACAGCTCTTCCAGAGGGGAGCATCTGCTATCCCGGCAACCGCACGATCGCCCGCAACCCGCCCATCGGCGATTGCGCCAGCGTGATCTCGCCGCCGTGGCCGCGCGCGACATCGCGGGCGATGGCAAGGCCGAGGCCGACACCCTTCTCGTTCTGGTTCCGGGACTCGTCGAGGCGGTTGAAGGGCCGGAACGCTTCCTCGTAGCTGTCGGGCGGGATGCCGGGTCCGTCGTCGTCGACGATGATCTCGGCGCCGCCCGCCGGGGTGGCCAGGGCCGAGACGGCGACGCGGTCGCCATGGCCCGCCGCGTTCATCACCAGGTTCGACAGGGCCCGCTTCAAGGCGTTGGGCCGAACCGGCAGCATCAGGTCGGGATCGGCTTCGATCGAAATCCTGGCCCCCGCGCGCCGGGCGCCCTCGGCCACCTCCTCGATCAGGGTCTTCAGCGCCACGGTCTCGAGGGTCTCTCCTTCTTCGCCGCGGGCGAAGGCGAGGTAGCCGTCGATCATGTGCTCCATCTCGGAGAGATCGCCCTTCATCGCCTCGATGCGCTTCGACGGTTCGGCCAGCGCGAGCTCCAGCTTCAGCCGGGTGAGCGGCGTGCGCAGGTCGTGGCTGACCGAGGCCAGCATCGCGGTGCGCTGGTCGATGTGGCGCAGGATGCGGTTCTTCATGGCGATGAAGGCCTGCGCCGCCTGCCGCACCTCGCGGGCGCCATAGGGCTTGAAGTCGGCCACGTCGCCGCCCTTGCCGAAGGCGTCGGCCGCGTCGGCCAGCCGCTCGATGGCCCGAACCTGGTTGCGAATGAACAGGATGGCGATGGTCGTCAGCAGCAGGGTCGCCGCCGCCATCCAGAAGACGAAGATGTGGCCCTGGGTGGCGTAAGCCCGCTCGCGCGGCGCGATGATCCGCAGGGCGCCGCCCTTCACCTGCACGCGGATGTCGACGTAGGCGGGGAAGCGGACGGTGTCGAACCAGTAGGGCTGGTCCAGCTTCTGCGACAGCGCCCGGTCCAGGGCCCGGTCGAGCGCCGCGAACGGCGAGGCCGGCCGCTGCGGCGGCAGCTTCTTGTCCTCGATGAGCACGATCGACAGCGACATCGAGTTCTGCGCCCGCTCGGCGATGCGGGGTAGGGCGCTCGGATCTTCCTGGTAGCTCTCGACAGCCCAGGCGATGTCCCCGGCGAGGCCGTCCGACAGGCGGCTGGTCACCGTCTGCCAGTGGGCGTCGAAGAAGATCCAGGTGACCACCAGCTGCATGATCGCGACGGGCAGCACGATGATCAGCAGGCTGCGCCCGAACAGCGATGTCGGCAGCCAGCGCTTGACCTGTCGCGGCACGAAGATCTTGAGGGCGCGGACCTTCACTAGTCCGGCGCCAGGCGATAGCCGACACCGCGCACAGTCTGCAGATAGCGCGGGTTCTTGGGGTCGTCCTCGATCTTGCGGCGCAGGCGCGTGACCTGGACGTCGACGGCGCGGCCGGTGACGTCGGCGGTGTCGCGCGCGAGCTCGAGGCGATCGACGGCGACGTTGGCGGACTGGGCCAGCCGCCGCATCAGCTCGATCTCGGCCTCGGTCAGGCGGATGGCGGCGCCGTCGCGTGTCAGCTCACCGCGTTCGACGTCAAAGGCGCAGGCGCCCAGGCTGACCGTGGTCGGCCCGGTCTCGCGCGGGCCGGCGCGGCGCAGGATGGCCTCGATGCGCAGCAGCAGTTCCTGAGGCTCGAAGGGCTTGGCCAGATAGTCATCGACGCCGATCGACAGGCCCTCGATGCGGTCGCCCGCCTCGCCGCGCGCGGTTAGCATCAGCACTGGCGTGCGGCCGGCCGGGTCGGTCCGGGCGCGCAGGCGGCGGGCGAACGAGAACCCGTCCTCGCCGGGCATCATCACGTCCAGCACCATCAGGTCGAAGTCGAGCGTGTCGATCAGCCGGTCCGCCGAGGCGGCGTCGGCGGCCGAGGTCACGCGGAATCCGTTGCGCGCGAGATACTCCTTGAGGAGGTCGCGGATGCGGTCGTCGTCGTCGACCACCAGCAGGTGCCTGTCCGCTCCGCTCACCTAGGTCTCCTCCCGGCGCAGGCCGACGCCCGTTCGTGGCCCGGCCAGGGCGGCCAGAATGCGCCGCGCGCCGGCGACGCCGTCAAGCCCGCCTGTGCGATAGGCCCTGCCGATCAGGGCGCGCAAGCGTTCGGCGATCCGCGCTTCGAAGGCCTTGCCGGTATCAGTCAGGCGGGCGGGCCGGCGGCGGGCGTCAAGCTCGCCGCTTTCGATCTCGGCCAGGCCCAGCCGGACGAGGTCGGCGAGGGTGCGGCTGGCCGCCTGTTTCGACAGGCCGGTAAGGCGTGAGAGGTCGCGAGCGCCGACGCCGGGGCGGCGCCGAAGCAGAAAGGCGGCGCGCCAGTGCGGTCGCCCGAGCCCCGGGCCTTCGGTCTCCAGCGCCGCGTCCACGGCCGCCCACAGTGTCGCCTCGGCGAGCAGCATCAGCTCCAGGCCGGAGTCGAGCTCCTCCTCGCGCAGGATCAGTCTTGGATCGGCCGGCAGGCTCACGAAATCAGGCCATTCTGTTTGACGTATGGGCTCGGGGGGCGTCTAAGGTCGCCGCTTCTTGAGAGGAGGAATACTCGAAATGTCTCTGGTTCCCTTCGACGATCGCGACGGTTGGATCTGGCTGGATGGCCAGTTCGTGCCCTGGCGCGAGGCGAAGGTGCACGTACTGACCCATGGCCTCCACTACGCCTCTTCGGTGTTCGAGGGCGAGCGGATGTACGGCGGAGAGATCTTCGAGCTCACGGCCCACACCGAGCGGCTGTTCAAGTCGGCGGAAATCCTCGACTTCGAAATCCCTTACACGGTGTCGGAGATCGACGAGGCCTGCAAGGCGACCTGCGCCAAGAACGGCCTGACAGATTGTTACATTCGTCCGATCGCCTGGCGTGGGTCGGAGATGATCGGGGTGTCGGCCCAGCAGACCAAGATCCACGTCGCCATCGCGGTGTGGGACTGGCCCAGCTACTTCGATCCCGAGCAGAAGAAGAAGGGCATTCGCCTGACCTGGGCGAAGTACGACCGGCCCTCGCCGAAGACGGCGCCCGTCGCCGCCAAGGCCGCCGGCCTCTACATGATCTGCACCATCTCCAAGCACGCGGCGGAGAAGGACGGCTACTCGGACGCGATGATGCTCGACTACCGCGGCTATGTGGCCGAGGCGACCGGCGCCAACGTCTTCTTCGTCAAGGACGGCGTGCTCCATACGCCGACGCCCGACTGCTTCCTGAACGGCATCACTCGTCAGACGGTGATCAAGCTGGCCAAGCAGCGCGGCTACGAGCTGGTGGAGCGGCACATCAAGCCGGAAGAGATGTCCGGCTTCAGCGAGTGCTTCATCGTCGGCACGGCCGCTGAGGTCACGCCCGTGGCCGAGGTCGGCGACTACCGATTCACGCCCGGCGCGATCTCGCTGACGCTGATGGACGACTATGCCCGGCTCGTGCGTCACGAGATGGCGCCCGCCTGACCGAGACCTTCCCCGTCGGGTGATCCCGGCGGGGCGCCTTCTCCAGGATCAGAGCAGCCAGGCGTCGGGACGGGGGTAGGCCTCGTCCTGTGACAGGTACACCAGGCCGACGACCAGGCGGACGTAGTACCAGACCGTGACCAGCGTGGCGCCGCCCCAGCCGATGACCATCATCGGAATGCCGAGCGGCGCGAGGATCAGGGTGGCCGTGAAGACCAGCCCGACGAGGCCGACGACCATTCCGATCAGGAACCACCAGATGGTCTTCCAGAAGGTCTGGATCAGGAAGACGTAGTGGGTGTGCATCCGGGGGCCGGCCGTGCCCCGATTGGCGTAGGCCATGATCAGGCCGATGAAGACGGTGATCAGGGCGAGCACCGGCGCAAGGACATAGAGGCCGTAGACCACGGCGGGCAGGACGCGGTCCTCTTGCGGTTTGGCGACGGCGGTGGTGTCGGTCATCGGCGAGGCTCCTGCGTCGAAGGGGACATGGTCGCCGCAAACGGGTCGAGACGCAAACCGCGCCCGCTCAGGGCAGGATGCCGTGAGGCAGGTCGCGCGGATTCAGAGCCGGAGCGGCGGGTGTGAGCCAGGGCGTGACCGCGAAGATCAGGATCAGCAGGAACACCATCCGTGCGGCCATGGCGATGCCCATGGCGGCCGCGCCCGCGGTCATCGAGAACAGCACCAGGGCCGCCGCGCCGCCGCCGAGAAGCGCCACGGCCCAGATGAAGGCGTCCTGCGCGGCGACGCCTGTGGTCGTGAACCTTGCGGCCGGCGCGCTGTCAGCGGCGCGGAGGGCCAGGGCCCGGACCAGGGTCGAAAAGCCGGCGGAGCGGTCCTCGAACCGACCCGGCCCCGCCCAGCTGTGCGAGACGACCAGCACCCGGCCGCGCGGGAACCGCAGCGAAACGGCGCGGCGCCCGCCGATCGGCGCGGCGAAGCGGGCGGCGAGCAGGCTGGAGACCGGCCAGCGCCGTTGGCGACGCCCGACCTGTTCGACGAAGTCGTCGCCCTCCAGCCGCCACACAGTCTCCGGACGCAACGGCGCCAGCCTGGCGGCGTGGGCGATCGCGGTCAGGCGCGGACCGCCGTGATCTCGACCCCGGCGCCGGCGGCGTCAGGCGCGAGCGCCATCGGCTTCTCGACCCGGACCCGGGCGCGGGTCACGCGAGGATCGACCAGGCAGCGCTGGGCCAGGGACTCGGCGAACATCTCGACCAGTTCGATGTGCCCCTCGGCGGCGAGGCTCTTGGCCGCTTCGCGGATGGTCTCGTAGTTGACGGTTTCGGCCAGCCGTTCGGCGCCGACGGCGGCCACGTCGAGTTCGACATCGACGATCAGCGGCTGAAGCTTGCCGCGCTCGTGGTGATAGACGCCGACCTCGGCGTCGATATGCAGGCCCCGGACGAAGACCTTGGCGATCACCACCCGCGCGGCGGGCGCCGGACGGGGGCTGTCGTCGGAAAGGGGAGAAGCCGCCACGGTGGGTCTCGCTCTCTAGGGGTCTATGATGTCAGGCGTGCGCCAGGCCAGGTGCTGGCCGCTGTCCACGGCGATCATCTGGCCCGTCACTGTCCTTGCGTCAATGAGGTAGCGCAGGGCCTTGGCGATGTCTTCGCCGGTGACCCGGCGGCCCAGGGGCGTGCCCTCGGCCTCGGCCTCGAAGACGCCCGGCGGCTGGTGGATCGAGCCGAAGGTGGGGCCCGGGCCGATGGCGTTGACGCGGATCCGCGGCGCCAGGGACTGGGCCATGGTCTGGGTGGCGTACCAGAGGGCCGCCTTCGACAGGCTGTAGCCGAAGTACTGGGGGTTA
>JAZJXN010000170.1:17235-19123 GCA_040390885.1 Pseudomonadota bacterium
GGTTAGGCCGCCAGACCCGCTGGTCGAGGATGTTGACGATCAGACCGGCGCGGTCGGTCTGCAGCGCGGCGGTGAAGTCCTGGGCCAGCACCACGGGCGCGCGCAGGTTGGTGGCCATCTGCAGGTCGATGTCCGCCGCCGCGGCGGTCTCGAAGCGGTCGTCGAGGAACAGGGAGGCGTTGTTGACCAGCAGCGTCACCGGGCCCAGCGCCTCGGCGCGGGCGATCAGATGGGCGGCGTCGGGGTCGGTGAGGTCGCCCTCGAGGAGCAGGGCCTGCCGGCCCTCGGCGCGGACCAGGCTCGCGGTCTCCTCGGCGTCATCCGCCGATTGTCGGTGATGGATGGCGACATCGAAGCCGGCCCGGGCCGCCTCGACGGCGAGGGCCCGTCCGATCCGGCGGGCCGCGCCGGTGACGAGGGCGACGCCGTTCATGCGGGCGTCTTAGTCGACGCGGCCGAATTCGAAGAGGTTGAGGGCGCCGAGTGCGATGATGAACACGAAGATGGTGGCGATGGCGATCATGTCGCGACTCCGATGGTGAGACCGGCTGGCTTTAGCCCCGCCCCTCGCTCCCCGCAACCCGGCGCCTTAGGTTGCCGGCATGTCCTGGAAGCGCCGTCTGGAGCCCCGGCTCCGCCCCTTGATCCATTTCGCGATGCGGATGCTGCGTGGCCTGACGCTCGGCGCCTGCGGCCTTGTCATCGACGACAGGGGGCGGGTCTTGCTGATCGAACAGACCTACACCCACGGCTGGCAGCTGCCCGGCGGCGGCGTCGAGCGTGGCGAGACGGCGGAGGCGGCGCTCGCGCGGGAGCTGGTCGAGGAGGCCGGCGTCAGGCTGACCGGCCCGGTGCGGCTGCTCTCGGTCCACTCGAACCACGCCAATCACCGCGGCGACCATGTGCTGGTCTATCGTTGCGAGCACTGGGAGCCCTGCGACGCGACCTCGCGGGGCGAGATCGCCCGGATCGGCTGGTTCCCCCCCGACGCCCTGCCGGACGGGGTTATGCCCGGCCATCGCCGCCGGATCGAGGAGGCCTTTGGCGCCCGCGCTCCGGATGTGCTGTGGTGAGATCAAAGTGACAAGAAACGACAGGGAGAACGGCATGGTCGCGCGCATTGCCACGGAAGCCTTCGAGAAGATCGCGATCGGCATCGACCGGCCAGAGGACGTGGTCGTCGGCAGGGACGGGCGGGTGTTCGCCTCGGACCATCAGTGCGCGGTCGCGGAGATCCATGCCGACGGCGGCTTTACCCGCCTGGGACCCAAGGGCGGCGCGCCCAATGGCGTCAACATGGACCGACAAGGCCGGGTTCTGATCGCCAACTTCGGCATCTACGACAGGGAGGACGGGCCGCTGCAGCGGTTCGATCCCGCCACCGGCCTCCACGAGACCCTGCTGGCCGAGGTCGGCGGCAAGCGGCTGACCAGCGCCAACTATCCGGTGCTCGACAGCGCCGGGAACATCTGGTGCGCCAACTCCACCCATGCCGAGACCTGGCCGCAGGCGCTGGACGGTCGTCCCGACGGGTTCCTGTTCGTCCTGCGGTCCGACGGCTCGTCCGATATCGTCGCCGAGGGCCTGAAGTTCCCGAACGGGACCGCGCTGTCGGCCGACGAGCGCTGGCTCTACTGCGCCCAGACCAGCGGCTGTGACGTGCTGCGCTTCGAGATTCTGCCCGGCGGCCGGCTGGGACCGGGCGAACGGTACGGTCCGGTGCTGGGTCAGTTGGCCGGCGACGGCGTCGATCACAACGACCTCGGTTACACAGACGGGGTCGGCTTCGACGCGGACGGCAATCTCTGGGTCTGCCTGCCGGCGGCCAACAAGGTCGTGGCGATCACCCCCTCGGGCGCCGTCGAGACCGTGATCCACGATCCGTCGG
>JAZJXN010000171.1:0-2952 GCA_040390885.1 Pseudomonadota bacterium
AAAGAGGCGAAGGCGTTTCATAAGCAGTTGGCTGACTGGTTCGATGAGTTCGATCCCTCGAGCGAGCGCAAGCTGATCGCCCGGTATGTCCGCTACTTCGATATCGCCTGGAAACATGGCGTGCAGATCGTCCTGTCGGCCGGCTTCGTCGGCGTGTTCTGGATCGTGCTGCTGCTCGGCGGTTCGCTGTTCAATCTCATCGGCATCAAGTTTGTCAGCGAGCTTATTGAAAAGCCGTGGTTCTTCCTTCCGGCGACGGCGACGATGTTCGCTGCGGCGGTCCATCTCACCGATGTGCGGGCCGGTCTGATCAAGGGCATCCGCACCGTCGCCCTGACCCTGCTGTCCTGGCTCCTGCCGGTGCTCGTGGTGCTGGCGACGGCCTTCCTGCTGGCGCTGCCGTTCACCGGCTTGGACCCGCTGTGGAAGACCCGCAGCGCCGCCGGCATCCTGCTCAGCGCCGCCGCGACCCTGATCATCCTGCTCAACGCCGCCTACCAGGACGGTGAGCCGGACGGGGTGGTGCCGCTGGTCCTGCGCGTCGCGGGGCGGACAGGGGGGATGCTGCTCGTCCCGTTGGTCGCCATCGCGATCTATGCGCTGTGGCTGCGGATCGGCCAGCACGGCCTGACCCCGGACCGCATCGTCGCAGCCGCCTGCGCGCTCGTCGCCACGGTCTATGCCCTGGGCTACGCCTTCGCGTCGCTGCGTCTCGGCCGCTGGATGCTCCGCCTCGAGATCACCAACGTCGCGGCGGCCTTCCTGAGCCTCGCGGTGCTGCTGAGTCTGTTCTCGCCGCTCGCCGATCCGGCACGGCTGTCGGTCGACGCCCAGATGGCGCGGCTCGCCGCCGGCAAGGTCACGCCCGAGGCGTTCGACTACAAGTTCCTGCGCTTCGAGGGGCAACGCTACGGCCGCAAGGCCCTCGAATCACTCAAGGGCCGGGGTGGGGAGGCGGGGCGACGCGCCGGAGAGGCGCTGGCGATGGCCGAGAGCGGTCGCTGGAGCGAACCTGACACGCCGCGCACGGTGCCCGTCGCGGCTATCGACGTCTGGCCCAAGGGCCGCACCCTGCCCGCGAGCTTCCTGGAGATGGACTGGTCCAACCAGCAGGGCGATCGCGCCCGCTGCGCCGACGTCGACCAGCAGCGATGCAGTGCGACCTTCCTCGATCTCGACGGCGATGGCCGCGAGGAGATCGCGATCGCCCAGTACGGCCGCCTGTACGTCTATGCAGCGACGCCGGAGGGCAAATGGTCATCGATCGGGTTCTACGCCGTCTCCGACTGCGGAAAGCAGGAGACGCTGACGAACGCCGTGCGCGCGGGGACGCTCAAGACGCTGACGCCGCTGTGGCGTGACATCGAGGTCGCCGGCCGCCGCTTCGGCATCGCGCCGAGCGACAACGGCTGCATCAACGTTCCGGCGTCCCAGGCCATTCCGGATCCGGATCTGCAGGCGACACGGCCCTAGCCCCCAGACCGCTCATCGCTGCGAGGGCCGGGACGAGCGGCGTGTGGGGATAGGCCGTCTCAGCCGTACAGCGCCTCGAACAGCGGCGGCAGGCTGGCGGGCAGGCCGAGCAGGGGGCCTGACGAGAGCAGCAAGACGACCTCGTCGCCCGCCAGCCCGGTCAGCAGGGTCTCGACCTCATGCGGCGTGGTCGCGCCGACCGCGGCAACGCCGGCGGCGACGATGCGGTCGAGGATCTCGGCATGACTGAGCTGGTCGTGGCTACCGGCCCCGGTGACCGGCGGCGGGACCACAACAACCCGGTCGACGCCCGCGAACACCGTGTCGTACCAGGCCAGGCCCTCGCGGTTGCGCCAGCTGAAGGTATGCGGCTCGAACACCACGGCCAGCCGCCGCTCGGGGAAGTGCAGCCGCACCGCGTCGATCGCCGACCGCGCCTTTTCCCACGACGAGCCGAACCCCTCGATCAGCGGGACGCGCGAGGCCGTGGTCAGCCGGTCGAGCCGTCGCCGGATGCCCTGGAACGAGGCGATCCCGTCGCGCAGCTCGATTTCGGTGACCAGCCGCCGCTCGAGCAGGAAGGCGGCGACGCCGACCAGGTTCTCGATGTTGTGGGCGCCGAGCAGCCCGGTCTCGAGCCGGATCCGCCGCCCGCCGCCGTCATGGGAGTCCGGCGCCACGAGGGTGAACCGCGAGGTTTCTCCGAACACGACATCCTCGCTGTACCAGCCGTCGCAGGGCTGGTCGTCGTACCAGACCGGCGTCCCGGCGAACGCCGCGGCGATGGCGCGCAGCGGCGGGGAGTTCCTCAGCAGCACCGTCCCGCCCGCCGGGGTCGACCGCAGCAGCGCACGGAAGGGCGCCTCGTAGTCCGCGAAGCTCGGGAAGACGTTGAGGTGGTCGTGGACCAGCGACGTCACCAGCAGGTGCGCGGGCGCATAGAGCAGGAACTTGGACCGCCGGTCGGCCTGGCTGACGACGTATTCGTCGCCCTCGAGGATCATCTCGCCGGAGCCCCAGGCCCCGGTCGCCGCGCCGCCCGCGGGGATCGCGCCGATCATGTAGCCCGGGTCGCGACCGGCCTGGCGCAGGATGTGGGCGATCAGGGCGGTGCAGGTCGACTTGCCGAAGCTGCCGGCGACGAGGGTGCAGGCGCGACCGGCCGTCTGCTCGGCGATCAGCTGCGGAAAGCCGGTGATCCGCAGGCCGCGCCGCATCGCCTCGGCATATTCCGGATTGTCGTCGCCGTTCAGCCGCGCGCTGCCGCCGACCACGACCAGCTCCACGTCGTCGCCGAGGTGCGCGGCGTCGAAGGTGCGGAAGAACGGGATGCCGAGCGTTTCGAGATAGGTGCTGACCGGCGGGAAGGCCTCGGCGTCCGAGCCGCTGACCTCATGCCCCGCGTCCCGCATCATCAGGGCGGTCGCGCTCATCCCCGCCCCGGCGATACCCGTGAAATGGATCCGCATGCCGACCTGT
>JAZJXN010000171.1:2962-14167 GCA_040390885.1 Pseudomonadota bacterium
GTGGATGCGCATCTGCTAAAACGCCACCTTAGAAGCGCCGCGCTTCCGGGGCGGGATCGAATGGTCGACACTCACCTTCGAAACCGAGTTTTGCGAATCCCGAGATCGAGATCTGACCCGTGCGACGGTCGATCCGCACCTTTGGCTTATTCAGGACATTCAACGAGAAACGACCGAGAATCTCGTCCTCTCCGACCGTCAGTTGGTCAAATTGCCACCAGCCATTCTGACCGCCTCCCCGCAACGGCGGGAGAAGCGCCGAGGGCATCTGAATGCGGCCTTGATCGTCTGCGATCTCGACCGTAACCGTCGCCTGGGAGCGCTCGCGGTAGTACGACGTCGTCGAGCCGGATATCGACGCACCGGTGCTGGAATCGGCGTTTCCATACGTCGTGCTCTGTTCGAGCCGCGATCCGACGCCTTCGCAGGCCAGATGCAGCGTCTCAGCCAAGCACGGCGTCGGCAGAACTGAAGCAACCAAGAGAAGCTTTAGGACGTGCATCGCCTACCCCAATCATGGATGACCAATGTGGACGATCACACGAGTGAAGCAATGCGGCAGTGAGTCGGTGTTGCGTCGTCCACGTCGATCACCGGCGCGTCGGGCAGCCCGCGCTAAGTTGGGCCAGGCCGGCGCCGCGATATCGCTGGCGATCGGCTCGTGCAGCAGGCCCCAGAGCTGCGGATGAAGCCAGCAAGGCGCGCGGCCCGAGCTGTCGGTGGTCGCGGATGCCGGCTCGCGGTCCCTCGACCTCGGCGATCAGCGCGTCGCGGTCGAGCACGGTCAGGTCCTCGTCCGCGGTCGCGCGACTTGAGCGCCCCTTCTTCGCCAAGGCGACGAAGGGCATTGCGGCTTCGAATGAGAACGGGGTGACCTGTCCTGCGAAGCTCGGAGAGCGAAGCAGGAATGGTGGATGCGACAGGGATTGAACCTGTGACCCCCTCGGTGTGAAGAGTCTCAAGTGGGTTTTCAGCCGGTTTCAGGGCGTTTCTAAGTTACTGAAAACCCACGGGAAACTTGACCACTCCGTTTCATCGGGTACCTTCGAGTTCTGTCGCGACTGCCCCCAATGCGCCCCCAGCATTGACCGCTTTCGCCGCATAGCGAGGAGGTCAGTCGTGCAAACGCCCATCAACACAGACCGCGAGATTTACAGCCTCAAGCCGCAGGCCGCCCGCTACGAACGCGCGGTGAGCAAGGCACGCGGCCTCTCGGTGCTGATCTTCCCGAACGGCGTCAAAACCTTCGTTGTTCGCTATGCGTCCGCCGGCGGCGAGCGGCGACGCCTGCCGCTCGGGGACTATCCGGGCGTCACACTCGCGGACGCCCGGCTGAAGGCTGCTGCGGTTCGCATCGAGATCGCCGAGGGCAAGGACCCGGCGGCCGAGCGCGCATCCGTTCGCGTCCAGGCCCGGTTCGGCGAAACGCTGGCGGATCTCGCCGAAGGCTATTGGGCGGCGGCGGCGATCGGCATCCATGGCGGGCGGCGCAAGCCGCTGAAGCCCGACACCATCGTCCGACAGAAGGAGCTTTGGACGCGCTACATCGAGCCGTCGCTCGGACGGCGGCGGTTCCGCGACATCAAGCGCGCCGACGTGCGCGTGTTCATGGAAGCCTTCGTGACCGAGGGGCGGTTGAGCCCGTCCAGCATCGCCAGCATTGGCGACGCTTTGCGCGCTCTGTTCGCCTACGCGCTCCACAACGACCTTGTGGAGTCCACGCCGACCACCGGCCTGACGAGGCCGGTGACGCCGGAGTCCCGATCGCGCCTGTTCGACGAGGACGCCCTGGCTCTGCTGCTGGTCCAGCTCGACGATGCCTCGTCGGCTTTCGACGGTCGCAGCGATCCCTATGCCCGGATGGGGCCGACCATGGCGCTGGCGCTCCGTCTGCTCATCCTGACGCTCTGCCGCCGGAGCGAGGTCGCCGGGGCTCGACGGGCCGAGTTCGACTTCGACGGGCGGATCTGGACCGTGCCGGCTGAGCGCACCAAGAACCGGCAAGTGCATATCGTGCCGCTTTCCAGCCAGGCCCTGGCCGTTGTCCGGCAGGCGCTGGCGCTTCCAGGCGCCGCGTCCGGGGACTTCCTGTTTCCCTCGCCGACGGTTCCCGGCGCCCACCTCGACCCGCACGCCATGACCCGCGCCGTGTCGCGCCTTTGCACGCGCGCCGGCGTCCCGAAAGGATCGCCCCACGACTTCCGCCGGACCGGCGCCACCATCCTGACGGGTGAGCGATACAGTGTGCGCCGCTTCGTCGTCGGCAAGGTGCTCGGGCACACGGCCCACGAGGGCGCCGCCGTGACCAGCGTATATGATCGAAATGAATACCTGGCTGAGAAGCGGGCCGCGCTGGCGTCCTGGGGCGCGCATGTCGAGGGCTTGATGCCTCGCGGTCCGGGCTTCGCCCAGGGCTCGCTGCGTCGGGCCTCGGGCTTGCGACTGGTCAGTTCGAGGTAGTCTCGTCGTCCGGGGCGTCGTCCGGAGCGATTACCGGAGGCAGCCGGCGCGGTCGAAGCCGTGACTGCCACGCTGTCACATCGGAAGCTCGCCAAGCACGGCGCCCAGGGCTGACCGGGACCGGAGCGGGAAGCCATCCCGCCCGCACCCCCCGCCAGGCCGTCGTGCGGCTGATGCCGCCGAACAGCGGTTGGACATCCGTCCAGCTAAGATAGCGTTCTGGTTCAGTCGGCATCTCGAACGTCGCTCGCGGCCATCCTCAGGAGCATGCTGAATCGCCGCTGGTCCGCAATGCGTAGACGTACGGCTTCTGGGCGCGGCCAGTTGTGCTGGCGCGACGCTTCCGACGGTCGTCCCTCGCAACGCCACCTCACGCTTGGCGACGCGCCCGTCCAGCCGTCGGAGCGTAACCTTATAACGCATTCCAGAGTCGGGCGGCGCGAGCTATAGAGCCCCCATGATCGGACGATCGATCAAGGCCGTTGGTGGCCGGCGCGGTAACGCCTCGGTCGACGCCTCGCCCCGCATGCTGATGCGATGGGCCTGGCGCTTCGCCGGCCTGTGGCGCCGATCCATGACCCTGCCGACGCGCCTTGTAATGACTGTGGCGCTGGCCTTCGCCGTGATCAGCGGCGCGTCCGCGCCTTGCGTCGCGGCCGAGTTCCCGATCACCAGCGGCGCGCTTGTGCACAACGCGCAGTTCGAGATGTCGGAGGGCGTTGAGGCGCAAATGCCCGACCCCTCGGATCCGGAGTCCAAGGGAAAGTCCAACCCGTTCGGTCTGTGCTCGGCCCACTGCGCCGCCCACGTCTTCAGCATCTGGACTCCACTGTCGACGCCCTTCGCGCCGACCATGACGCGCCTTTCCTGGGCCGCGTCCGTCCCGCAATGGACCGAGGTCTCCCGACCGTCGGGCCTGGAGCGCCCCCCTCGGGTCTGACTTTGCGAGCCACGCCGTCGCGGCGTGATTTTCAATGTCAGATCAGGGGATACCCACTTCAATGTCATCCATCATGCGACGACGGCTGCATTTCGCGGCCGCGAGCGCTGCTGCGATCCTCGGCGCCTTCGCGCCCGCAAGCAGCGCGGTTGCCGACCCGGCGCCGCCGTTCAGAGACTTGCTTGCCCAGGCCCAGACCAGCGCGCCACGGCTCGCCGAAACGCGGGCTGACATCGCTCGCGCCGAGGGGCTCGCCATGCAGGCGGGAACTCGCCCCAACCCGACAGTCGGCGTCGAGGTCGAGAACTTCGGCGGCAGCGGGCCGTACGACGGCGCCAGTCTGGCCGAGACCACCGCTTCCATCGAACAGACGCTGGAGTTGGGCGGCAAGCGCGGCGCCCGCGTCGCCGCCGGACGCGCCGACATCGAGGCCGCCCGCAGGCGGGCGGCGGATGCGGTCGCTCAGTTCGGCTTCGATCTTGCCGACGCCTACGCCCAGGCGGAGGCGGCCGAGCGCCGTGTTCAGCTGGCGACGGAGGGCCTGAGCCTCGCTCAGGAAGACTCTCGCGTCGCGACGGCCTTGGTTGAAGCCGGCCGCGAGGCCGATCTCCGGCGGGTGCAGGCGCTCGCCGCGGTTCAGGCCGCGCGTGCGGCGCTTGATCAGGCCCGCGCGGAGCGCGCCACGGCGTTGGGCGCCCTCACAGCGCTGGCTGGTTCGCCCGTGCCCATTACCTCCATTCCGGTCAGCCTTCTGGCCGAGGCGGATAGGCCCGTCCCCGCCGCCGCGCTCAACCCGCTGGCCAGTCCGGCCTACCTCGCCGCCGAGGCCGACCGCGAGGCGGCCGCTCGGCGGGTTCGCGTCGAAAAAACCCGGGCCGTCCCAGACGTCGCCGTTTCGGTCGGCGTACGTCGCTATCAAGAGGATGGCGAGATGGCGATGGTCGCGGGTATCTCGGCGCCGTTCCCGCTGTTCGACCGCAATCGCGGAAACATCAGCGCGGCCCAGGCCGAGTTGAATGCCGCCGAAGCGCGGTTGGACGCGGCCCGGCTCGAAGCGGAAACCGGCGGTCTCGCCGCCGCCGCCCGGGCCGACGCCGCCGGCAGCCGGCTCACCGCCGCCCGCGACGGCGAGCGGACGGCCGAGGAGGCCTACCGGCTCACCCGCATCGGCTACGAGGGCGGCAAGCTCGACCTCGTGGAACTACTCAACGCCCGCAGGGCGCTCGCAGACGCGCGCGCCCAGACTGTCGACGCCGCTGTCGAACGCTTGAGCGCGCAAGCCGCGCTCGCCCGCCTGCTCGGCGTTGCCCCCTTCGGAGACCAACCGTGAGACAAGATAAAACCAAGCTCTATGGCGGCATCGCCGCCGCCGTCCTGATCGCCGCCGTGGGGGGCTTCGGGCTCGCCAAACTGACCGGCGGCAAAACCGCCGCACCGGTCGCGGCGGAAGCGGAAGCCGAACACAAGGAGGGCGAGACCGATGCGGTCGAGATGACGCCGCAGGCCGTCACCGCCGCCGGGATACTCGTGCAGACGGTCACGGCCGGCGGCTTCTCCGGCGAGGTGCTGGCGCAAGGCACGGTCACCGCCTCGCCGCGAGGCGAGGCCATCCTGACCGCGCGCGCGAGCGGCGCGGTCACGCGGATTTACAAGCGTTTGGGCGATCCCGTGCGCGCCGGAGAAACGCTGGCGGTGGTCGAAAGCCGAGAGGCCGCCCAGATCGCGGCGGATCGAACCGTGGCCTCGGCCCGCGCGAGCCTGGCCGAAAAGACTCTCGCGCGTGAGCGCCGCCTTTACGAACAGCGCGTCTCCGCCCGCCAGGACTATGAGCAGGCCCAGGCCGAGGCGGCCGTAGCCAATGCAGAAGCGCGCCGGGCGCAGGTCGCGGCCGGCGCGGCCAACGTGACGTCCGACGGCCGCGGCGTGGTCGTGGCCAGCCCGATCTCGGGCCGGATCACGGCCGCGTCCGTCAGTCTGGGCGCCTTTGTCCAGCCGGAGACGGAGCTCTTCCGGATTTCTGATCCTCAGCTGATCCAGGTCGAGGCTTCGATCGGCGCCGCCGATGCGCCACGGATCGCGCCCGGCGATCGCGCGGTGGTCGAGACGGCCGACGGCAGGACGATCGAGGGCACGGTGCGCTCAATCACCCCTGGTCTCAGCGCCGAATCCCGCACCGCCACGGCGGTGCTCGACGTGCCACCGGCGGGCTTGCAGCCGGGACAATCGATCCGCGCCCGCATCGTTCCACGAACGGCCTCTGCCTCGGGCGCGATCGTCGTGCCCGACGAGGCTGTTCAGACGGTGGAGGGGCGCGACGTCGTCTTCGTGCGCACCGGCAAAGGTTTCGAAGCTCGAGCCGTCACCGTGGGCCAGCGCAGCGCCGGTCGCGCGGAGATCGTCAGCGGGCTCACCGCGGGGCAGGTCATCGCCTCCCGCAACGCCTTCCTGCTGAAAGCTGAGCTCGGCAAGGGCGAAGGCGAGGAGCACTAGGTCATGATCGCCAACCTCATGGCCCTGTCCGTCAGGGCGCGCTGGGCGATTATCTTCATCATCGCCATCATCTCGGCGTTTGGCGTCTGGCAGCTATCCAAGCTGCCGATCGACGCGGTGCCGGACATCACCAACAAGCAGGTGCAGATCAACACCGTCGATCAGGGCCTGTCGCCGATCGAGATCGAAAAGCGGGTCACCTTCCCGGTGGAGACGGCCATGGCCGGCATCCCCGGGCTTGAGAGCACGCGCTCGGTCTCGCGCAACGGCTTCTCCCAGGTCACCGTGGTCTTCAAGGAGAACGTCGACCTCTATTTCGCCCGCCAACAGGTCAGCGAGCGGATCGCCCAGGCGCAGGACAGCCTGCCCGAAGGGGTCCAACCTCAGATCGGTCCTGTCACCACCGGCCTGGGCGAAGTCTTCATGTACACGGTCGACTACGCCAATCCGGGCGGCAAGGGCGCGACGGTCCGCAATGGCCAGCCCGGCTGGCAGTCGGACGGCAGTTTCCTGACGCCCGAAGGCGAGAGGCTGACTGATGAGGTCTCCCGTGCCGCCTATCTGCGGACGGTTCAGGACTGGATCATCGGCCCGCAACTGCGCACTGTTCAGGGCGTGGCCGGGGTCGACTCCATCGGCGGCTTCGAAAAGCAGTACCTGGTTGAGCCCGACCCGGTGAAGCTCAGCGCCTACGGGGTGTCGTTCTCCGAGCTCGCCCAGGCCCTGGAGGCGGCGAACCTCTCCGTCGGCGCCAACTTCCTGGACCGGGGCGGCGAGGCCTATCTCGTCCGCGCCGACGCCCGCATCCGCTCGATCAACGAGATTGCCGACGCGGTGATCGCCACCCGAGGCGGCGTGTCCGTCAAGGTCGGCGACGTGGCGGCGGTGCGCCTCGGCGGTGAACTGCGCACCGGGGCTGCGAGCATGAACGGCCACGAGGTCGTTGTCGGCACCACCCTGATGCTGATCGGCGAGAACAGCCGAACCGTGGCCAAGGCGGTCGGCGAGAAGCTGAAGGCCGTCGAGAAGTCCCTGCCGGTCGGCGTCAAGGTCACCCCCACGCTCGACCGCTCCAAGCTGGTCAACGCGACCATCGCCACGGTGCAGCGCAACCTCTTCGAAGGCGCCGTCCTGGTGGCCATCGCGCTGTTCTTCCTGCTCGGCAACGTCCGCGCCGCCCTGATCGCGGTGCTGATCATCCCGATCTCGTTCCTGATGACCGCTATCGGCATGAACACGCTGGGGGTCTCGGGGAACCTGATGAGCCTGGGGGCGCTCGACTTCGGCCTGATCGTCGACGGAGCCGTCATCATCATCGAGAACTGTCTGCGGCGACTTGCGGAGCGGCAGCACCACGAAGGCCGGCTGCTCAGCCTGCGCGAGCGGCTGGAGGAGACTACCCTGGCCTCGCAGGAGATGATCAAACCGACGGTCTACGGCCAGGCGATCATCTTCCTAGTGTTCGCGCCGCTGCTCACCTTCACCGGCGTCGAAGGCAAGACCTTCTCGCCGATGGCCATCACTCTGATGCTGGCTCTGGCGGCCGCCTTCATCCTGTCGCTGACCTTCGTGCCGGCGATGGTGGCGCTGTTGATCCGCGGCAAGGTCGCGGAGAAGGAAGTCTGGGCGATCGCCAAGATCAAGCAGCGCTATGAACCCCTCCTGCGTCACGCCGTCGCCAGGCCTTGGCCGTTCATCGGCGCGGCCGCGGGCGTCTTCCTGCTCTCGGGGGTGGCCTTCACCTTCCTGGGTCAGGAATTCATTCCGCAACTCGATGAGAAGAACCTGGCGATGGCGTCCTCGCGGGTGCCTTCCACATCACTTGAGCAGTCCCTGAAGATGCAGCGCGCCGTCGAGGCGGCGGTCAGCAGCCTGCCCGAGGTGGAGTACATGTTCTCCAAGACCGGCACCGCCGAGGTGGCCACCGACCCGATGCCGCCGAACATCTCCGACGGCTTCGTCATCCTCAAGCCGCAGAAAGAATGGCCCAAGGACGTCAAGACCAAGGAAGACGTGATTGAGCGCATCGAGGCCAAGACCAGCGGCCTGATCGGCAACGGCTACGAACTCAGCCAACCGATCGAGCTGCGCTTCAACGAACTGATCGGCGGCGTCCGTGGCGATGTCGCGGTGAAGATTTATGGCGACAATCTCGACCAGATGAGCGCCACCGGCGCCCGCATCGCCGCAGCGCTAAACGCCACCCCCGGCGCGGCCGACGTCAAGGTCGAGCAGGTCAGCGGCGCCCCGACGCTCGACGTGCGGTTCGACCGGGCGGCGATCGGACGGTTCGGGCTGACCGTGGAGGAGGTCGCCGATACGGTCGCCGCCGCCATGGCCGGTCGGGAGGCCGGGTTGCTGTTCGAGGGTGACCGGCGGTTCGACGTCGTCGTCCGCGTCCCGCAGTCGACCCGCAACGATCTCGATGCGCTGGGGGCCTTGCCGGTGATGCTGCCGGAAGAAGGCGGCCATCCGCGCGGCTCGGTCCAGCTCAGCCAGCTGGCACAGTTCCGCTACACCGAGGGGCTGAACCAAATCAGCCGCGAGGGCGGGAAGCGGCGCGTGGTCGTGCAGGCCAACGTGCGCGGCCGCGACGTCGGCTCTTTCGTCAAGGAGGCGCTGCCTAAGGTCGAGGCCGTGGCCTTGCCGCCCGGCGTGTTCATCGAATGGGGCGGACAGTTCCAGAACCTGCAGGCCGCATCTCAGCGGTTGGCGATCGTCGTGCCGATCTGCTTCCTGGCCATCTTTGCCATGCTCTACCTGGCGCTGGGCGGCTTCGCGCCGGCCACCTCGGTGTTCCTGGCGGTGCCCCTGGGGCTTGCCGGCGGGGTGTTCGCGCTGGCGCTTACCGGGATCAACTTCTCGGTCTCGGCCGCGGTCGGGTTCATCGTGCTCGCCGGGGTCGCGGTTCTGAATGGCCTCGTCGTGATGAGCAGCATCCGACAGCGTCTCGACAATGGCATGGCGCTCGCCCAGGCCATCATCGACGGCGCCATGGAGAAGGTCCGGCCGGTGGTGATGACCGGTCTTGTGCCGGCCATCGGATTCATCCCGATGGCGCTGGCGCACGGCACCGGCGCGGAGGTGCAGAAGCCTCTGGCCATGGTCGTCATCGGCGGCCTCATTACCTCCACGCTGCTAACCCTGCTGGTTCTGCCGGCGATCAGCGTGGTCGTTCTGGGGCTGGCCGCGCGCCGCAGACAAGGCGGTGAGTCCGAAGCCGCCCTCCTACCCGCTGAGTAGTGACGTCCAAGGGTCCGGCGCCTGAAGCGCCGGACCCGCCCCTTGGAGAATCCATGATGACCACCCAGACAAGACGCCTGCGGCTCTACACGACCGAGTCCGACTATTTCGGCGACCGGAAGGTCTACGAAGTCATCTGCGCCCGGGCTCGCGAGACCAAGCTGGCGGGCGCCACCGTGGTTATGGCGCTGATCGGCTTTGGCCGCACCGCCCACGTCCACACCCGCCACCTGTTGGATGACGACCAGTCGGTCGTTGTCGAGATCGTCGACGAGGAGATCCGACTCCGGGACTTCGTCGCCGCGCTTTCGGACATCCCCAACATCGGTCTGATCACCCTTGAGGTGGTCGAAGTCATCGCGCTCGAAACCTACGCCGTCTCGGACTGACGGGCGCGAGCCAACCGTCCGTTCCACGCCCCAAGGAAGTCGAAGGAACACGCCATGCAGAAGTCCACAGCCGCGACGGCGCCCGGTGAACACGATCATGCCCCCGGCGAGCACAACCACGCCAAGGGCCATGGCGGGGTCCTCGGCGAGCGCACAGAGCTGATCTTCGCGGTGCTTTCTGGGGCGCTGCTGATAGCTGGTTGGCTAATCGGACTGCGCGTGGAGGGTTGGCCATCCCTGGCCCTCTACATCGCCGCCTACGGGTTTGGCGGCTACTTCACCTTGAAGGAGGCGATCGGAAACCTGCTCAAGCGTCGCTTCGAGATCGACACTCTCATGCTGGTGGCGGCGATCGGCGCGGCGAGCCTCGGAAAATGGGCCGAAGGCGCGTTGCTGCTCTTTCTGTTCAGCATCGGTCACGCCCTCGAACACTACGCGATGGGCCGGGCCCGACGCGCCATCGAAGCCCTGGCCGAACTGGCCCCCGAGCGCGCCACCGTCCGCCGTGGCGACGCCACCGAGGAGATCGCCGTGGCGGACCTCCAGGTCGGCGACATCGTCCTGGTGCGGCCAAATGAACGCATCGCCGCCGACGGCGTGGTGGTCGCCGGCGAGAGCAGCGTCGATCAGGCGCCGGTGACCGGAGAGAGTGTTCCGGTGGACAAGCGCACCGCCGCCGATCTGGAAGTCAACTTCGACAAGGCCGGCGCCGAGCATCGGGTGTTCGCCGGCACCATCAACGGCAGCGGCGCGCTTGACGTCCGCGTCGCGCGCAAGGCGACCGAAACGACGCTGGCCCGCGTGGTCAAGATGGTCGCCGAGGCGGAAGCCCAACGCTCGCCCACCCAACAGTTCACCGATGTCTTCCAGCGGATCTTCGTGCCGGTCGTGCTGGCCTTCGTCGGCCTGCTCCTGCTGGCCGGCTTCGTCATCGACGAGCCGTTCAGCGTCACCTTCTACCGCGCCATGGCCGTGCTCGTGGCCGCCAGTCCCTGTGCTCTGGCGATCTCAGTGCCCAGCGCCGTCCTTAGCGGGGTCGCCCGCGCCGGCCGGGGCGGCGTCCTGGTCAAGGGCGGCGGACCGCTGGAAAACCTCGGGACGCTCACCGCCCTCGCGTTCGACAAGACCGGCACGCTGACCGAAGGCAAACCGAAGCTCACCGACGTGGTCGCCGCCGACGGGGTCGGAGAGGCCGAACTGCTCGGCGTGGCGGTCGCGGTCGAAGCGCTGAGCGACCATCCTCTGGCCGCCGCGGTGGTCAGGGATGGCGGCGAGCGTCTTGGCGATGGCGCGCGGCCGACGGCGGAGGCGGCCCAAAGCCTGACCGGCAAGGGCGTGCAGGCCACCGTGTCGGGCCTGACCGCAGTGATCGGCAAGCCCAAGATGTTCACCGAGGACGGCGCGTCGCCGCCGCCGCAAGGCGTCGTTGACGCCGCCGCCCGTCTAGAAGGCGAGGGGCGCACGGTCATGGTCGTGCGGCACGGCGACCGGTTCCTGGGTGTCCTAGGTCTGATGGATACGGCGAGGGCGCCGGCGAAGGGAGTCATCGCCCGCCTACGCAAGCTCGGCATCAAGCGCATCATCATGCTGTCCGGCGACAACCAGTCGGTCGCCTCCGCCATCGCTAAGGAACTGGGTCTCGATGAGGCCAAGGGCGGGCTAATGCCCGAGGACAAGGTCGAG
>JAZJXN010000171.1:14177-16372 GCA_040390885.1 Pseudomonadota bacterium
CGCCGCCGAACACGGCAAGGTCGCCATGGTCGGGGACGGCGTGAACGACGCGCCGGCCATGGCCAACGCCACGGTCGGCATCGCCATGGGTGCGGCCGGCTCGGATGTGGCCCTGGAGACGGCGGACGTCGCCTTGATGGCCGACGATCTCAACCACCTGCCGTTTGCCGTCGGCCTCAGCCGCAAGACCAGCGGCATCATCAAACAGAACCTGTGGGTGAGCCTGGGGATGGTGGCGCTGCTGATCCCCGCGACGCTCTTTGGCCTGAAGATCGGGGTCGCCGTCTTCTTCCACGAAGGCTCGACCCTGCTCGTCGTCGCCAATGCTCTGAGGCTGCTGGCCTATCGCGAGAAGACGGCGTGACCCTGGCGTCGGCAGCGGCGCTTGCGAGGCCGCTACCGGCCGCCACGACAGACTGTGATCAGGTCAGCCGGAAGCGGCATCGGCGTCTTTGCAGCGACATCGGCGCCGCCGGTGTTGCCCTCCGGAAGCCAGCCGGCCAGCGACAAAAGACCGCCGGCCGCCAGACGCAGCAGCTGGCCACGGACCTCGCGGGCGTCACGCCGGCGCCAGCCGACCTTCAGCATGATCCAGTGCGAGACGCTGTGCGGCACAAACCAGGGCTGACCCAGAATGTGCGCCCGTTCCAGCAGGCGGAAGCACCGGTCGAGTTCGCCGGCCTCGTAGGCCGCGCGGGCGAGCCGCAGGGCCTCGTGGCAGGCGGCTCTGCGCTCGGGCGACTTCAAGATCGGCATCGACGGTTGTCCTTGCGGGCGTTGCGGTGGTCAGGCGGAGCGTACGGCCTTGCGCGGGGCGATCTTCAGCTCCGGCAGCGACAGGGCGTCGCGGCGTTCCTGTCGGGCCTGGAGGACAATCAGATAGGCCGACCTCAGGAAGATGGCGGCCAGACCCAGCCCGACCACCAGGTCCGGCCAGCGCGAGCCGGTCAGCCAGACCGCGACGCCGGTGACGGCCACGCCGAGGCACTGGATCAGATCGTTGCGCGTGCAGAGCCAGACCGAGCGGACGTTGGCGTCGCCGTCGCGATAGCGAACCAGCAGCAGGGCCGCCGCCAGGTTGGCCAGGGCGCCGAACAGGCCAAGGCCGGTGATGGCTTCCCCCGACGGCGCGGCGCCGGTGAAGGCGCGCCAGACGGCGAAGCCGCCGACCGACAGGGCGACGACGAGAAGGCTCGCACCTTTGATGAGCGCGGCGCCGGTTCGGATCTGCACCGACTTGCCGATCACCCAGAGGCTGATGGCGTAGGTGGCGCTGTCGGCCAGGAAATCGAGGGCATTGGCGGAAAGCGATGCCGATCCCTGGGCGAGACCGCCGACCAAAACGACGGCGAAGCCGACCAGGTTGATGGCGATCACCCATTTCAAGGCGCGCCGATAGGCGGGGGTGGCGCCGTCGAACTTGACGTCGGCGCCGCAGCAGCCGGTCGCAGCCGGCTTCGAAGAACAGGTGTCGGTCATCCGTGTGGTCTACATCCTCTAGTCACTAGAGGATCAAGCGCCTATTTTCGCGCGGGCAAGGAGCAGCACATGAGCCTTTCTATCGGACGGCTGGCCAAGGCCGCGGACGTCAAGGTCCCGACCATCCGCTTCTATGAGGAGATCGGGCTTTTGCCGCGCGCCGCCCGGACCGCCAGCGACCGCAGGGTCTATGACCAGCCCGCCGTACAGCGGCTCGCCTTCATCCGGCACGCTCGCCAGCTGGGCTTCTCCGTCGAAGCGATCCGGTCTCTGCTCGACCTCTCCGACCAGCCCGATCGTCCCTGCGAGGAGGCCAATGTACTGGCGGCGGCGCAGCTGTCGGCGGTGGAGAACAAGATCGCCCAACTCGAGGTCTTGCGAGGCGAGCTGCGTCGCATGGTCGACGCCGCTTGCCATGGCCGGGTTTCGGCCTGCCGGGTGATCGAGGTCTTGAGCGACCACGCCCATTGTGAGGGTCACGGTTCGACGCCGACGAACGGCGGGGCTTAACATGGCGGGTAAGCAGTTCAGGGTCCGCCAGAAAAGCCCGGACTGGACGGAGCGACCCTACAGCCGACGCCGCGGCAAACCCCGTTGGCAGCGCAAGGCTTCGCGACCGGCCGTCGAGGCGGCGTCCGTGGTCATCAGTCTGATCCTGGCCGTCGGCGGCGCCCTGTTCTTCGGGGCCTGGTGGGCGAGCAAAGGACTGCCTTTCT
>JAZJXN010000172.1:0-4786 GCA_040390885.1 Pseudomonadota bacterium
GCCTCGCCGATCTCGCGGCCGATCTGGCCGCCGCGCAGGGCCTCGTCCAGCGCGACGTCCTGCACCAGCTGCGCGCCGGCTTCCGCAAGGTGCGGGTCAAGGCGCTCGAGGCCGTCCGCCGCGACCAGGCCCAGCTGGCCCCGGTCGTCACCGACGAGATCGCCGACGCCACGGACCCGGCCGCCGGCGAGGCCTAGATGTCGATCCACGTCGCCAACCCGGAGTTCCTGGCCTGCCGGGCGGTGGAGCTGGTGCTCGACCCGCCGCCGGTCATCGACTACCTGGCCTGGGCGGAAGACAACGTCGTCTTCTCGGAGCGCGAGAGCCCTTCGGCGCCGGGCCCCTACAACCGCGACCTGTTCCCCGAGTTCGACGAGATCCTGACGGCGCTCTCGCCGGAGGACCCCTGCCGGCAGGTCAGCTTCATGAAGTCCGCCCAGCTGGGCGGGACCGTCGTCGCCAACATCTTCGTCCTCGGCAGCATGGACCTCGCCCCCGGCGACGTCCTGGTCACCCACCCGACCGACGACAACGCCCGCCGCTGGTCGAAGATGAAGCTCAGTCCCATGCTCCGGGGCACCACGGCGCTGGCCGGCCTCTTCCCGCAGAAGGCGCGGGATGGCTCCGACAGCGTGCTCTACAAGGAACGCGTCGACGGCCGCGGCGCGATCCAGATCTCCGGCGCCAACTCGCCGGCCTCGCTCAGCCAGGTGACCATGGGCCGCCAGGTCCAGGACGACCTGGCCAAGTGGGAGATGAACACCGCCGGGGATCCGGAGAACCAGGCCGACAGCCGTTCGCGCGGCGTCGAGTTCGCCAAGATCCTGAAGGTCTCCACCCCGCTGATCATGCCGGGGTGCCGGATCACAGCCAGCTTCCGCAAGGGCTCGCAGGAGCGCCCCTGGCTGCCCTGCCCGCACAAGGAATGCGGCGAGTACCAGGTGCTCGAGTGGGGCAACATGCTGCCCAGCATCGAGGCCGACCCGGAGCACCCGCACTTCACTTGCGTCGCCTGCGGCGGCGAGATCCTCGAGCACGATTTGCGCGGCATGAAGGCGCGGCTGGAGTGGCGCGCCGAGAATCCGAAGGCCGCCCGCTTCCACCGCAGCTTCTGGATCTGGTCGGCCTACAGCTACCTGCAGTCGTGGGCCCGGATCGCCCAGGAGTGGCTCGACGCCAAGGGCGACCCCGCCAAGGAACGGGTGTTCTACAACGACACCCTGGGCCTGGCCTACGAGAGCCTGGGCGAGGCGCCCGACTGGGAGAGGCTCGCGGCCCGCGGCCAGGACAGCCACTACACCCACGGCCAGGTCCCGGCCGGCGCCCTGCTGCTGACCCTGGGTGTCGACTGCCAGGTGGACCGCGTCGAATGGCAGCTGGTCGGCTGGGGCCGCGACGCGCGCCGCTGGATCATCGAATACGGGGTCTTCCCCGGCCACATCTCCACCCCGGCTTGTCAGGCTGCCCTGGACGCCCTGCTACTGACCACCTGGCCGAACGCGTCCGGGCACCGCCTTCCCGCCGACATGACCGGCATCGACGGCAACGCCTGGACGGAAGAGGTCTGGGGCTGGGTTCGCCGCCACCCGCAGAGCAAGGTGATGATGGTGCGTGGCGTGCCCGCCGACACCGCGCCACTGCTGGCCCGGGTCAAGAAAGAACGCTCCGACAAGTCAGGCAAGCTGCTGAAGTGGTCGCGCCGGTTCTACAACTTCGCCACCTCCGTCCTGAAGATGGCGCTCTACCGCAACCTGGCCAAGGAAGACCCGCTCGAGCGCGGCTTTGTCGGCCTGCCCCGCGGCCTCGAGGACGACTTCTACCGCCAGCTGACCGCCGAGCGCCGCCAGGCCAAGGACAAGAAGAAGACCCGCGGCTTCGACGTCTACCAGTGGGTCAAGGATCCCAACCAGGCGAACGAAGGCCTCGACACCCACCTGCAGGCCGAGGCCGCCGCGATCAAGCTCGGCGTCCGCTCCATGGTCGACCGCCAGTGGGACGCCCTGGAGGCGGCCCGCGAGACCGCCCCGCCGCCCCAGGGCCAGCTGGACCTGGAAGACCTGCCGGCGGTGCGAGCGCCGCTCGCATCGCCGCGTCCGCCGACCGAGCCCAAGTCCGCGCCCGGCCCGACCGTCACGGTCGCCGATGCGCCAGCCCGCCGCTCGCGCGTCAGCAAACTTGCTCGATAGGAGTCTTCCATGGCGTCCTGCCGGTATCCCTCGCTCTACGCCGGGCTGCCGCAGCAGCAGCTGCAGGACGCCCTGACCAAGGCGCAGGCCGCGCTGATCGAGCTGAACAGCGGCGCCCGCGGCGTTAGCTTCAGTTACGACCAGGGATCCGGCACCAAGTCGGTCACCTACACGCCGGCCACCCGCGAGGGCCTGACGTCGCTGATCCGGGACCTGCAGGCCGAGCTCGGGATCATCCCGCGTGCTCGGCGCCCGATGCGGTTGATCTACCGGTGAGTGAGAGCATGACGGGTCCGCGTATCCTCGACGCCCGGGGCCAGCCGATGCAGCACGCCGCGCCGCGCGCTTCGATGCTCGCCGGCGGCGGCAACATCCCCTTCGACGCCGCTGACATCTACGGCGACGAGGTCCGCGCCTGGCAGCCCTTCCTCTGGTCGGTCGACGGCGAGCTCAACCCCTACCGCGACCGGATCGTCAGCCGGGTCCGCGACCTGGTCCGCAACGACGGCTGGGCCTCCGGCGCGGTCACCCGGATCCTCGACAACGCCGTCGGCGCGAACTTCCACCCGATCCCCAAGCCCGATCACCGCGCGCTGGCGGTCTATTCCGGCCTGAAGGGCTTCGACGGCCAGTGGGCCTACGAGTTCGGCCAGGCGCTCGCCGCCTGCTACCGCACATGGGCCTACGACCTCGGCCGCTACTGCGACACCCAGCGGGCCAACACGGTCCCGCAGATGATGCGCCTGGCCTTCCGCCACAAGCTGCTGGATGGCGACGCCCTGGGCATGCTGCACTGGCTGCCGGAGCGCCTGGGCCTCGGTCGCGCGTCCTATGCGACTGCCCTGCAGCTGATTGACCCCGATCGGCTGTCGAACCCGCAGATGCGCTTCGACCAGCAGCTGATGCGCGGCGGCGTCGAGGTCGACGAGCGCGACGTCGCCCAGGCCTACTGGATCCGCTGCGCCCACCAAGGCGACTGGTTCAGCGCGGCCAAGTCGGTGCGCTGGGAGCGAATCCAGCGGGAGACCGCCTGGGGCCGGCCTATCGTGGTGCACGACTTCGACTCCGACCGCGCGCCCCAGCACCGCGGCGGCGCCGGGATCCTGACCCCGGTCGTCCAGCGGCTGAAGATGCTGACCAAGTACGACGGCGCCGAGCTCGGCAGCGCCATCCTCAACGCGGTGTTCAGCGCCTACGTGGAAAGCCCGTTCGATCACGAGCTGATGTCCGAGGCGATGAGCGACGGCCCGGTGGCCGGCCAGGACGGCGGCCTCAACGCCTACCAGTCTGACCGTGCGGCCTTCCACGACGAGACCAAGATCACCATCGGCGGCGCCAAGATGCCGATGCTCTACCCGGGCGAGAAGATCACGACGGTGGACGCCCAGCGGCCCAGCGGCAACTTCGCCGCGTTCGAGAAGGCGGTGCTGCGCAACGTGGCGGCCGCGGCCGGCCTCTCCGCCCAGCAGGTCTCGAACGACTGGTCCGACGTCAACTACTCCTCGGCCCGCGGCGCCATGCTCGAGTTCTGGAAGACCATGACGCGCCGCCGCGACGACTTCGCCGCCGGGTTCAGCCAGCCGGTCTTCGCGGCCTTCGTCGAGGAAGCCATGGACGTCGACGACCTGCCGCTGCCCGCCGGGGCGCCGGACTTCCTGGAGTGCCGCACCGCCTATGCGCGGGCCAAGTGGATCGGCCCTGGCCGCGGCTGGATCGACCCGGTCAACGAGGTCAAGGGCTCGGTGCTCGGCATGGACGCCGTGCTCATGGACTACGACGAGATCTGCGCGGAGCAGGGCTTCGACGGCGACGACATGATCGCCGCCCGGGCCAACGTGATCCGCCGCTTCAAGGACGCCGGCGTGGCCCTGCCCAACTGGTCGAACATGAACCCGATGGGCGAGCCCGCGCAGCGCACGATCGCCGATCCCGAGGCCACCTGATGGTCAGGACCGAAGACCTGCGGCCCGGGTCCATCGTTCGGCTGGCCAGCGGGTCTCCGAAGATGGTCGTCAGCGGCGTCGACAGGGGCCTTGTGCACGTCACCTGGTGGAGCGAGCGCCTGGGCATCCTGAAGAACGCCTTCGCCCCGGTGCTGCTGGTCTATCCGCGCGGTCCCGAGGCCGCCTCGGCGCTCCCCGAGGCCGCGGAAGAGCCGGCCGAAGAACCCGCCGACGTAGAGGAGCCCGCCTGATGGCCAAGGTCACGCATCGCTTTGGCCACCTGATGCAGAGGATGTTCAACGTCCCTCTGGCAATCCATCCCCGAAAGGCCGAGCTGATCATCGCCGGCCTTGGCGAACGCTTCGGCATCTCTTCGATCATCAACGCCCAGCGTTCGCCGGCGAGTGGATTCTTTTACGACGATGAGGACGATTTCGGCTTCTCGGGAGCCGGCCCGACGATCGAGGATCGGGGCTACGACCTGGTAGACGGCTCCGCCATTATCCAGGTCTCCGGCACCTTGGTGCAGAAGCTGGAATCGGTCCGTCCGTACAGCGGCATGACGGGCTACGATGGAATCCGCGAAGCCTTCGGAGCCGCCCTGGCCGACGACGCCGTCGAGGCGATCGTCATGCAGGTGGACTCCGGCGGCGGAGA
>JAZJXN010000172.1:4811-6141 GCA_040390885.1 Pseudomonadota bacterium
TCGCGGGCTGTTTCGACCTGGTCGACGACATCTACTCCGCGCGTGGCCGCAAACCGATCTCGGCCATTCTCGACGAGAACGCCTTCTCGGCGGCCTATGCGATCGCCAGCGCCGCCGATCCTGGCCGGATCTATGTGCCACGGACTGGAGGCACGGGCTCGATCGGCGTGATCTGCATGCATGTCGACTGGAGCCAGGCGCTCGACAAGGCTGGCCTGCGCGTCACCTTCATTCACTACGGGTCCCGCAAGGCGGATGGACACCCTGAGATACCTCTGTCGGCTGAGGCCTTAGCGGCATTCCAGGCTGACATCGACGCCATGGGCGAACTTTTCGTCGAGACCGTCGCGCGAAACCGTGGCCTCGCCGCATCAAAAGTCCGGGCCTTCGAGGCCGGTACATTCCAGGGCCTGCCCGGCGTGAACGCCGGCCTGGCCGACCAAGTGATGGCGCCCGCCGCCGCCCTGCAGGCCGTGCTCGCCGAGCTCGGCTGATCCACCCTCTGACCCCACGGAGAGACCCGATGTCCCAACCCCGTACCCGCGGCGGCGTTCCTGCGTTCGCCGGCCTGCGCAGCTTCCTCGCCGGCGGCGCGCGCGCCGTCGAAGACCCCGCCAATCCCGACAAGGAAGACGACGAAGAGGCCCGCAAGGCCCGTCGCGCCGAGGAGGATGAGCGCCGCGAAAAGGAAGACGCCCGCCGGGCCGAAGAGGACAAGACCCGGGAGGAAGAAGACGCCCGCCGCGCCGAGGAAGATGTTGGCGAAGAGGACGACAAGGAAAACGACAAGGACGGCAAGAAGGGCAAGAAGGCCAAGGGCAAGGCCGACGGCGGCGACGACGAGGAATGCGCCGAAGAGGACGATCCGGACGCCAAGGTGGCCAACGCCGCCCGCGCCGGTCGCCTGGCCGAGCGCGCCCGCTGGACCAACGCCCTCGAAGCCTCGACGCCCGCCACGGCGGCCGCCGCCTGCGTCATGCTGGCGTCGACCGACATGCACTCCTCGGCCGTGACCGCCGCGGCCAAGAGCCTTCCGGCTCCCGAAGCGCGCAGCGGCCGTGCGCGGCTCGACGAGCGCATGGGCCAGGTCCGCACGCCGGTCATCCCCTCGGATGGTGGCGCGGCCCCGGATCCGGAATCCCCCGAAGCCAAGGCCGCCGCGATCCTGCTCGCGGGCAAGAAGCGCCGCGGCGAAGCCTAGCCCACCGCCACTCGCACCCCTCCCCTCATCTCATCCGCCGGGCCTAGCGCCGGCCCCAAGGAGCTACGCTCATGACCACCAACTACGGTGACAACCCCTTCTCGCCGGGCATGTCGTCCGACGCCTACA
>JAZJXN010000173.1:0-17612 GCA_040390885.1 Pseudomonadota bacterium
CTTCTTCCAGGATGGCGCGACGCGAGACGACGATGTTGCCGCGCGGACGGTCCATTTTCAGGATCGCGAAGGGCTGTTCCTTGCCCATCAGCGGGCCGACGTCGCGCACCGGGCGGATGTCGACCTGCGAACCGGGCAGGAAGGCCGAGGCGCCGCCGAGGTCGACGGTGAAGCCGCCCTTCACGCGGCCGACGATCGAACCCATGACGGGCTCTTGCTTGGCGAACACGACTTCCAGGCGGGTCCAGGCTTCTTCGCGCTTGGCCTTCTCGCGGCTCAGGACCGCTTCGCCGAGGGCGTTCTCGAGGCGCTCGAGGAAGACCTCGACCGTGTCGCCGATCTTCAGCGTGGGCTTGCCGTCGTCATCGACGCCGAATTCCTTGATCAGGATGCGGCCTTCGGTCTTCAGACCGACGTCGACGATCGCGAAGTCCTTCTCGATACCGACAACGATACCCTTGATCACGGTGCCTTCGGCGAAATCGCCGCCGGCGCCGCCCATGGAATCGTTCAGAAGGGCTTCGAAGTCGTCGCGGCTGGGGTTGAGGCTGAGGTCGTCGGCCATGTGTTGATTAAGTCTCTTGGTTGCTGAACGGCCAATGCGGCGGGATTGCCGGCGGAGTCCGGGCGTTCGTAGGGTTTCAGGATTTTGTTGAGCGCCCGCGGCCATCGAGGTCGGCGCGTTGGATTAGCCCTTGGCGGTTTCCCACCGGCTGCGCGCCGTCTCGACGATGCGGCGGGCCGCATCGAAGGCCGCGTCTATACTCATTTCGGTCGTATCCAGCAAGACGGCGTCGTCGGCGGGCTTCAGCGGCGAGTCCGCCCGACCGCTGTCGCGTTCGTCGCGGATGCGGATATCGGCGAGGATATCCTCGTAGGTGACCGCCTCGCCCTGGCCGGTCAGCTGCTTCCAGCGGCGCGTCGCCCGAGTCTCGGGCGTGGCGGTGATGTAGAGCTTGGCCGGGGCGTCCGGGGCGATGACGGTGCCGATGTCGCGGCCGTCGATGACCGCGCCCGGCTCTCGCGCCGCGAACTGGACCTGGAAGTCGCGCAGCGCCTGGCGGACGGGGGTGTAGATCGCCACCCGGCTCGCGGCCTCGCCGGCGGCGCGGGTGCGGACCTCGGGCCGTTCCAGCTCGGCCGGATCCAGCGACAGGGCGGCGGCCACGGCGGCGGCCTCGTCGCCGAGATCCCCGCCGGTCTCCAGCACCTTCACCCCGACCGCGCGGTAGAGCAGGCCGGAGTCCAGCACCGGATAGCCGTACAGCGCGCCCAGCTTGACGGCGATGGTGCCCTTGCCCGAGGCGGCTGGACCGTCGACGGCGATCACGAAGCCCATGTCAGGCCTCCGCGATGTCGCCGCCCAGGCCGCGCATCATCTCGGCGAAGGTCGGGAAGCTGGTGGCGATCATGCCGGGCTCGTCGACCTTGACCGGCGATTGCGCGGCAAGGCCCAGGATCAGGTGGCTCATGGCGATGCGGTGATCGCCGTGGGTCTCGACCATGCCGCCGCCGCGCGGGGGCTTGCCGTCGCCGCGGACGATGAAGCCTTCCGGCTCCTCCTCGACATCGACGCCGCAGGCCTCGAGGCCCGCGGCCATCAGGGCGATGCGGTCGCTTTCCTTGATCCGCATCTCGCCGACGCCTCGCATGATGGTCTCACCCGTGGCGAAGGCGGCGGCCACGGCGAGTATGGGATATTCGTCGATCATGCTCGGCGCCCGCTCGGGCGGCACGACCACGCCGGTCAGAGCCGAGTGGCGCACGACGATGTCGCCCACGGTCTCGCCGCCGGCTTCGCGTTGGTTGGTGATGGTCAGGTCGCCGCCCATCTCGATCAGGGTCTCGAACAGGCCGGTGCGCGAGCTGTTCAGCATCACCCCCTCGATGGTGATCTCGGAGCCGGGCGTGATCAGGCCGGCGACGATCGGGAAGGCGGCCGAGGACGGGTCGCCCGGGACCTCGACATGGGTCCCGCTCAGGGTCTGGCCGCCGGGGAGGCGGATATGGCGGCCGTCCTCGCGGTCGGCGATGATCACCTCGCCGCCGAACGCCTTCAGCATCCGCTCGGTGTGGTCGCGGGTGAACTCCGGCTCGATGACGGTGACGCCGCCCTCGGCGTTCAGGCCTGCCAGCAGCACCGCCGACTTCACCTGGGCCGAGGCCACGGGCAGCACATAGGACATGCCCTGCAGGGTTCCGCCATGCAGGGTCAGCGGCAGGCGGCCGCCTTCTTTCGCCTCATACCGTGCCCCCATCGCGTGCAGCGGCTCCAGCACCCGGCCCATCGGCCGTTTCTGAAGCGAGGCGTCGCCGGTGAAGGTGGCGGTGATCGGATAGCCCGCCGCCGCGCCCATGATCAGCCGCACGCCGGTGCCGGCGTTGCCGCAGTCGATGACTCCGGCCGGCGTGGAAAAGCCGCCCTTGCCCTCGATCGTCCAGGCGCCGTCGCCAGTGCGCGTAACCGTCGCGCCGAAGGCCTGCATGGCCCTGGCGGTGGCGAGGATGTCCTCGCCCTCGAGCAATCCGGTGACGGTGGTTGTTCCCTGGGCGAGGGCGCCGAGGATCAATGCACGGTGAGAAATCGACTTGTCGCCCGGGACGCGAATACGTCCGGCGAGCGGCGCGCCGGGTCGGGCCGAAAGCACGGCGATGGTCATGCCGGGCGGAACTCCGGAAAAGGGCGGGAGATACAAGGGGTTTTGCTTTTGACAGCGCCCCCGCCGCGTGGCAAGGGAGCCGCCGCTTTCAGCACAAGCCTCTAGAGGATATCGCCCCTTGGCAAATCCCGAACTGGGCGCAAAACAAATCTGCCCCAACTGCCAGTCTAAATTCTACGACCTCGGCCGCCGTCCGGCGCACTGCCCCAAGTGCGGCGAGGACTTCGACCCCGAAGAAGCCATCCGTAACCGCCGCGTGCGCGCCCGCTCGGCCGCCCCGGACTACGAGGCCGACGAGGAGAAGGAAGAAAAGAAGGTCGTCCCCGAGAGCGAAGACGGCTTCGAGGAAGAACCCGATCAGACGCCGGAGATCGACGACGAGGCCGCGGCCGAGCCGATCGAGACCGACGATGACGACACCGACGCCGCGACCACTCCGGCCGCCGGCGCCGATGACCTGGGCGTCGACTTCGCCGAGGACGAGGAACTCGCCGACGAAGCCGACGAGGACGTTCCGTTCCTCGAGGACGAAGAAGACGACGACTTCCCCGAAGACGAAATCGACGGCCTGCCCGGCGAGGACGACGCCGAGGATCGCTAGTCGGACCACCGAAAAAAGGCCTCGTGAAAAAAGCTATCACGGGGCCTTGATCGGCGAGGGATCACGGCATAGAAGTCGCGCCCTCGCCGCCGGCCCGCCGGTTGCGGGAAACCCGAGACCTCGGGGCTTTAGCTCAGCTGGTAGAGCGCTTGCATGGCATGCAAGAGGTCAGCGGTTCGACTCCGCTAAGCTCCACCATGAAAGCCCGTCGGTAACTCCGGCGGGCTTTCGCCTTTTCAGGCCTCGAGGACGCCCGCGGATCGCGCCGGCGACGCCAGGCCTGCAGGCAGCGCCTTGAAGCGCGGGTTCCCAATCTCCACCTAGGGAGTAAGCCGTGGGACCGGCGCCGCCCCAAAGGGCCGGCCCTCCGGAAGAGTCGCTTTGACGAGGACTCCCGAGAGACGATGACGACGACACGCCCCCTGCTCTTCGACAGCCCTTTCCTGCTGGGCTTCGACCATACGAGATCGCTGATCGAACGGGCCGCCAAGGCCGCGGGCGAGAGCTATCCGCCCTACAATGTGGAAGCCCGCGACGACGGCGGCGTCCGCATCAGCCTGGCGGTGGCAGGGTTCTCGCCCGACCAGCTCGAGGTCCAGATCGAGGGCCGCCAGCTGACTGTCGCCGGACGCCGTGGCGACGGCCCCGACAGCGGCGAGAAGGCCTACCTCCACCGCGGCATCGCGGCCCGGGGGTTCATCCGGGCCTTCGTGCTGGCCGACGGCATGGTGGTGGCCGGCGCGACGCTGCAGCACGGCCTGCTGCACATCGACCTGACGAGGCCCGAGCCCGAGCGGCTGGTCCAGCGGATCCCCATCCGAACCGCGGACTGAAAACACCGGATGACCCAAATGTAACCGCGACCGGCTGAACCGGCGGCGCGCGGCTGCGTTCCCCAAGTGAAGGAGTGGTCCTATGACACCCCAATTGCTTACCCAAGAAGCCTTCGCCGCGCTCGGCGGCCCCGATCTCGTCTATGTGCGGCCGATCACGGCCGCGGAGATCATCGCCGACACCCCGGCCTCCGCCCTGCAGGGCTTCGACCTCAGCCCCGAACAGACCCTGTACGCGGTCCACCGGGCCGACGGCGAACGCCTCGCGGTCATGAGCGACCGTGATTCGGCCGTCGCCGCCGCCCTCGCGCACGAATTGGCGCCGGTGTCGGTGCACTAAAGCTCGACCGTAGAGCCTGAGATAGCGGAGGGCGCGGCCATCAGGCCGCGCCCTTTTGCGTCTTCCTGCGGCCAAGACGACAATTATCGAGGTTGTGGAAGAAGCGCCTAGGCCGCCGACGGCTGCGCTTCGCGCGCGAGCAGGGAATGGATCGACTCCGCCGTGCGGGCCTGGCGCAGCTGCTGGCGCAGGTCGCCCTGGCGCAGGAGCCGCGAGACCCGGGCCAGCGCGCGCAGGTGCTCGGACTGGCTGTCGATCGGCGCAAACAGCGCGAACAGAAGATCCACCGGCTGCTCGTCGACCGATTCGAAAGCGGTCGGCTGCTCGAGGCGCACGAACACGCCGCGAACCCGGGTCAGCCCCGGCAACCGCGCATGCGGCACCGCGACTCCATGGCCGACGCCCGTGGACCCGGCGGCCTCCCGCTCGAGCAGGGCGTCAAGCACCTGCCCGGACGGGACGCCGAAATTCCGGCCCGCGATGTCGGCGATCACCGACAAAACCTGACGCTTGCTGCCGCCACCCGCGCGCGGCGTGATGGCGCGCGGCTCCAGCAGATCTCCGATGTTCATACGCGTAAGGCTCGCAAAGAATGCAGACCGGGATCCGGTTCGTCAGGCGTTTGCCCGAGCTCCATTGCCGTTCTGTGACTGGGTGCGTTCAGGGTCTATCCAGCCGATATTCCCATCCGGCCGGCGGTACACCACGGACAAGCCCCCGTGAGCGGCGTTCCTAAACACGATTGTATGGGATTCAGTCAAGTCGAGCTCCATGACCGCCATCGAAACAGTCATGGTCTTCAGGGAGTCCTCTGTCTCCGCGATGATCATGGCGCTGGGCGGCGTGTGGCCGTCGGCCTCGCCCCAGTCGTCGCCTTCATCCTCCTCCGGTGACCGCAGCACGTAGAAGGCGGCGGTCTCGGCCTGCTTGGCGCTGGCCTGGGCGGAGTGGCTCTTCAGTCGGCGCTTGTAGCGTCGCACCCGCGTCTCGATCTTTTCGAGCGCCGAGCCGAACGCTGCGTGGGCGTCGCCGCCGAGCCCGTGACTCTGGAGCAATTGCCCCGAAGCCAGCTGCACGGAGCAGTCCACGCGGAAGGAAAAGCCATCCTTGGCCACGGTCACGTCGGCTGCGCCGCCGCCGCGATCGAAATATTTGCCAATGGTGCTGGTGAGTTCGTCGGAGACCCGCAAACGCAGGGCCTCGCCGAGATCGACATGCTTGCCGGAGACTTGGACTTGCATGGCTATAGAACGCGCCCGGTCGCAAAGGGTGTCAAGCAAACCGCGCATCGCTCGCTGGTTTGTGAGCGCATTTTCGTGAAGACGATCAGGCTGCGCCCAGCCACCGCAGAAGTTCCCGCAGCGCGAGGATCGCCGCGCCCCAGCCGACGACCAGCAGGCCGGCGCTGATGGCGGTGATGGCGTAGCCGGCGAGGGCCAGGACTCCATCGCGCTGGACCAGCGACAGGCCGAATGTCGCCACCGCCGCGGCGGGCGCCATGTTGCCCAGCGGGATCGGCAGCAGCAGCACCAGCGACAGCGCGAAACAGGTCAGGCCGATCAGCCGGTCGCCGATCGGCCCGAACATGAACCCCCAGCGCGGTCGCGACACGGTCTCGACCCGCTCGAGCCACGGCAGCAGCTTGGCGATGCCCTTGCGCAGGCCATGGCGCTTCATCTTCCGGTCGTCGATGAAGCGCGGCAGCCATGGGCTGCGGACGCCGACGGCCACCTGCGGTGTCAGCAGCACCAGCGGAATCGACAGGAAGGTCGAGGATCCCGGCGGCAGCGGCAGCCAGTTGGGGGCCGAGAAGAAGAACAGGAGCGCCCCGAAGGCCCGCGGCCCGCACCGCTCCACGATCTCGCCCACGGTGACCGTGGGGTCCGCATCGTCGCTGATATCGCGCAGAATGGCCGACAACGATTGCCGGGTCTCGGTAGGGGGCATGCATGGCTCCGGACGCGCAGCCTAAACGCGCGACGCGGAAAAATGTCTAAACGTTCGCTCGAAGCATCCGTCGCCGTTCGACCGAAGACGGAATACGCATGGCTTCCCGGTACTTGGCCACGGTCCGCCGGGCGATGTCGACCCCGGCCTCCTTGAGGATGTCGACGATGGCGTCGTCCGAATGCACCTCGGCCTCGCCGCGCTCGGCGTCGATCAGCTGGCGGATCTTGTGGCGGACGCTGGCGGCCGAGTGGGCCTCGCCCCCCGAGGAGGAGGCGATCGAGGAGGTGAAGAAGAACTTCAGCTCGAACACCCCGCGCGGGGTCGAGACATACTTGTTCGAGGTCACCCGGCTGACGGTGCTCTCGTGCATGCCGATGGCGTCGGCGACGGTCTTCAGGTTCAGCGGCCGCAGGTGCTCGACGCCAAAGGCCAGGAAGCCGTCCTGCTGGCGCGCGATCTCGCTCGCCACCTTGAGGATGGTGCGGGCGCGCTGGTCGAGGCTCTTCACCAGCCAGTTGGCGCTGGCCAGGCTGTCGGAGACGAAGGTCTTGTCGGCCTCGGACCGCGCCCCGCCGGCGATGCGGGCGTGGTAGCGCTTGTCGACCAGAACCCGGGGCAGGGTGTCGCTGTTGAGCTCGACCAGCCACATCCCGTTCGAGCCTTCGCGGATGAAGACGTCCGGCGTCACCGGCTGCGACGGCTCGCCGCCGAAGGCCGAGCCGGGCCGCGGCGTCAGGGCGCGAAGCTCGCCGATCATGTCGCGCAGGTCGTCATCGTCGACGCCGCAGGCCTTGCGCAGGCCGGGCATGTCCCGCTTGGCCAGCAGGTCGAGGTTGTCCAGCAGGGCGACCATGGCCGGATCAAGCCGGTCACGTTCCTTGAGCTGCAGCGCCAGGCACTCGCGCACGTCGCGGGCCAGCACGCCGGTCGGCTCGAAGCCGTGCAGGACGCCCAGGACCCGCTCGACCATGGCCATGCCGCAGCCGAGGCGGACGCTGATCTCGTCGAGCTCGGCGCGCAGGTAGCCGCCCTCGTCGGCGGCGTCGATCAGCACCGCCGCCACGACGCGCTCGGCCTCGCTGAGCTGGGTCAGGGACAGCTGGTCGTGAAGGTGCTCGCCGAGGGTCTTGGCGCGGGTCAGGCGGCCCTCGAGATCGTCCTCGCCCTCGAAGCCGGAGCCCCCGCTGCCGGCCTTCGACCAGTCGATCTGGCCGCCAGCCTGGCCGGCCTCGTCGCCGCCCTCGCGGGCGGCGCGCTCGCCGGGCGACAGGTCGTCGGGCGTGGCGTCCAGGTCGGCGCTGGCGGCGTGGTCGGGGGCGGCGTCGACGGCGTACTCGGCGGCCTCGACCTTCTCGGTCTCGGCCGGCGCCTCGCCGTCGGCGTCGCGCTCGTCGCGCTGGAGCAGGGGATTGCGTTCGAGCTCGGCCTCGACGAAGGCCTCGAGCTCGATGTTGGTGAGTTGCAGCAGCTTGATCGCCTGCTGCAGCTGCGGCGTGATGACGAGGCCCTGGCCTTGTCTCAGCTCAAGTCTCGGCCCGAGCGCCACGCGCGTCTCCCCAACCCAAAGCGAAATTGCTTCCCGGCTGCAGGATCGGGGGCGAGGGTTAACGTGACCCTTAAATGGCCCCCTTCTTGCAGAGGCGGGTCGTCGCAGCTGTGGACAAGGCGCGCAGGCCGTCCACCTCACGCAATCAGGGGGTCCTCGCCACCAGGGCGCGGATGACGATCCTGAGGCGGCGCGGCCGCGTTAGTTGAAGCGATCGCCCAGGTAGACGCGCCGGACGTCGGGGTTGTCGACGATCTCCTGCGGCGCGCCCTCGAACAACACCTCGCCGGCATGGATGATCGAGGCCCGGTCGATGATGTCCAGCGTCTCGCGGACATTGTGGTCGGTGATCAGGATGCCGATGCCGCGGCTCTTCAGATAGCCGATGACCTCGCGGATGTCGGCGATGGCTAGGGGGTCGATGCCGGCGAACGGCTCGTCGAGCAGCATGAAGCTGGGCTCGCTGGCCAGGGCGCGGGCGATCTCGACGCGACGCCGCTCGCCGCCCGACAGCGACACCGCCGGCGAGGCCTTGAGGTGGGCGATGCGCAGTTCGTCGAGCAGGGCCAGGGTGGTCTCGCGGGCCTTGGCCGGATCGCGCTCGCGCATCTCGACCACGGCCAGCACGTTCTCCTCGACCGTCATGCCGCGGAAGATCGAGGCTTCCTGCGGCAGGTAGCCGACGCCCATGCGGGCGCGCTGGTACATCGGCAGGCTGGTGATGTCGCGGCCGTCCAGCACGATCGAGCCCCGGTCGACGGGGATCAGGCCGGTGATCATGTAGAAGCAGGTGGTCTTGCCGGCGCCATTGGGGCCCAGCAGGCCGGCGACCTCGCCCCGCGCCAGCTTGAGGCTGACGCCGCGCACGACCTGACGCTCGCCGAACGACTTGGTCAGCCCTTCGACGATGAGTCCGCCGCCCGTGCCTTGATCGGAAGCCGTGGGCACCTAACGCGACGTCCCCTGGTTCGGATAGAACACGCCGCGCACCCGGCCGGCCTTGGCGCGGCCCTTCGTGTTGGAGGTCATGTTGGCCTGGCCGGTCTTGGTGTTGATCACCATGCGGTCGCCGCGCACGACGCTCTTGCCCTGCACGACGATGACATTGCCGGTCAGGGTGATGGTCTCGCTGGCGAAGGCGTAGACGGCGTCATCCGCGCGCACGGTGCGCTCGGGGGTGACGAAATAGACCTGGCCATGGGCCTCCATGCGGTCGCTGGCGCCGCAGCCGTCGCCGGACTTCCTGGCGTACAGCCGCACCGTCTCGGCCCGCAGCCGGGTCCGCGCCTGCAGCGCCTCGACCGAGCCGCTCCAGGTCGACAGGCACTGGCTGTTGACCACTTCCGACGAGTCCGCCGTGATGTCGATCGGCGCGCCGGGATCCAGCTGGGCGAGCGCGGAGCCCGCTGACAGCAGCATCCCCGCGGCGATGACGCCCGCGAGCCCGAATTTCCTATTCGCGCTCTGCATGCGCGCTCCCGACTTGACCATGACCCGTCTTATTCCGGATTGACGCGCGTGCGAACCCTGCCTCGAAACTCGATGCGGTCGCCCTTGTCCTTGACCTCGTAGCTGTCCGCCGAGACCTGGCCAACGGGGCCGTCGCCCTCGATGCCCTGCTGACCGACAGCGAGGCCGGTGCGGGTGTCGATGGTGGTGTCTTCGGTGGCCACGCGGTTGCCGGCGCCGTCGTCGATGCGGACGTCGCCGGTCAGCCGCAGCATGCGGGTCTTTTCATCGTAGGAACCCTTGCGGGCCATGATCCGGCGCGGCGTGGCGGTCTCGGCCCCGACGACCATGATCGGCTCCAGCAGGGCCACCTGGCTGGGCGCGCGTTCGTCGCGCACCGCCTGCTGGGCTCCGATCAGGAAGCTGCGGCCATCCTCAACCCGGCCTTGGAAGCGGGCCCCGACCATGCGGATGATGGGATCGTCGACCTTGAGCGGCTTGGGCGCCCGCAGGGCGCTGGCGCCAACGAGGCCGATCAGGGTCAGAGCGATGGCGGCCATCGCCGCCGGCAGCCCCAGCCGCATGCGCGCGATCAGCCGCCGCCGCCGTTCCCAGCGTCCGAACGCCGCGTCGCGGTCGATCGGGGTGCCTCGAGGATGGGCGGCGTCGGTCATCAGCTGTGCGCGAAGATGTCGATGTCTTCCCAGCCGCGCAGGTCGAGCCGCGCGCGCATGGGCAGGAAGTCGAAGGCGGCCTGGGCCAGGTCCTGGCGATTCTCGCGGATCAGCATGGTCTCGAGCTTGGCCTTCACGCCGTGCAGGTGCAGGACGTCGGACGCGGCGTAGGCAAGCTGCTCGGGGCTCAGTGTCGGCGCGCCCCAGTCGGAGCTCTGCTGCGCCTTGCTCAGGTCGACGCCCATGAGTTCCTTGACCACGTCCTTGAGGCCGTGGCGGTCGGTATAGGTCCGGGCGAGCTTGGAGCCGATCTTCGTGCACCACACTGGGTTGGTCGAAACCCCCAGATGGCGTTCGAACATGGCGATATCAAAGCGTCCGAAGTGAAAAATCTTCAGCACCGCCGGATCGGTCAGCAGCGCCTTGAGATTGGGGCAGTCGTAGGCGGGCCGGTTCAGCCGCACGATGTGGGCGTTGCCGTCGCCGGCGGAGATCTGGACCACGCAGAGCGGGTCGCGCTGAAGGCTCAGCCCCATGGTCTCGGAATCGACCGCGACCGAGGTCGCGCCGGCGAATACGCCGGCCGGCAGATCGCCTTCATGCAGGTGGTTGGTCAACGCGGTCGCCTTCGAGGATCAATGTGCTTCGCCCGTCATACTCCATGACAAGCCCCGGCGCCCACTGCGCGCGAAAAGGCGATCACCGACCTGGACGTCTTCGGGGTTGGGGGGCTCCGCCGCCGGGGAGCTCGGGCGCATCCTTTGGCAAGGATGGTGCCCAGGAGAGGACTCGAACCTCCACGACCTTTCGGTCACTGGCACCTGAAGCCAGCGCGTCTACCAATTCCGCCACCTGGGCTCGCATACCGTTCGGAAGCCCGACCGGCGCGAAGGCGTGCCTCTTAGGGCGCCTCAATGGGGTCGTCAACGCTGCATTGCGCCCAGCCCCCACAACGTCTATCCGGGCGCATTCCTACTGGTAATCCAAAGGCCGCAGCATGCGTGGGCTCGTCACCGTTTTCGGAGGAACCGGCTTTGTCGGCCGTCAGGTCGTCCGGTCGCTGGCCAAGCAGGGCTGGCGCGTACGGGTGGCCGCCCGCAACGTCGGCCGCGGCTATCGGCTGCGGATGCTGGGCGACGTCGGCCAGATCGAGGTGGTCCAGGCCAACCTGCGCAACCCGGCCTCGGTCGGCCGGGCGCTGGACGGCGCCGAGGCCTGCGTGAACCTGGTCGGCATTCTCTTCGAGACCGGCCGCCAGCGCTTCCAGACCGTCCACGCCATGGGCGCAAGGGTGGTGGCCGAGGCCGCGGCGGCGCGCGGCGTCACCCGCTTCGTGCAGATGTCGGCGCTGGGCGCGGATATCGACTCGGAGGCCAAGTACGCCCGCACCAAGGCGATGGGCGAGCAGGCGGTGCGCGAGCTGATCCCGACCGCCACTGTCGTGCGGCCGTCCGTGGTCTTCGGACCGGAAGACAGCCTCTATAATCGCTTCGCCGCCCTGGCCGGCGTCAGCCCCGTCCTGCCGCTGGTCGGCGGCGGAGAGACCCGCTTCCAGCCGGTGTTCGTCACCGACGTGGCCGCCGCCATCGCCAAGGTTGTCAGCCTGCCCGAAGCGGTGGGCCAGACCTATGAGCTGGGCGGGCCCGCCGTCTACAGCTTCAAGGACATGATGCAGTTCCTGATGCGCGAGACCGGCCGCACCCGCGTGCTGCTTCCCGTGCCGTGGTTCGCGGCGAAGCTGATCGGCCAGGTCGGCGACCTGCAGGCCTCGCTGCTTGGCGCGATCCCGCCGCTGCTGACCTCCGACCAGGTCGAGATGCTGAAGGCCGACAACGTCGTCACCGCCGGCGCCCTCGGCTTCGCCGACCTCGGCATCGAGCCCAAGACCGTCGAGGCGATCGTGCCGACCTACCTCTACCGCTATCGCAAGGGCGGCCAGTACGCGGCCACGCCGGAAGGGGCGTTCTAGCCTCTCCATTGTCATCCCGGCCGTAGCGAAGCGCCGGGACCCGGCCTTCGCTACGGCGGCCCTGGGACCCGGATCGCCTGCGGCGTCCGGAATGACAGCGTGGAGGCTAGGTCAGGTAGATCACGCCCAGCCCGACCGCGCCGACCACGATCCGCCACCAGCCGAACGGCGACAGGCCGCGCTTGCTGACGAAGTCGAGCAGCACCTTCACCACCACCAGGCCGGACAGGAACGAGACGACGAAGCCGACCGCCAGCAGGCCGAGATTGTCGCCGACCATCAGGCTGTCGCGGCTTTCCCAGAAATCCTTGGCGAAGGCCCCGATCATGGTCGGGATGGCGAGGAAGAAGCTGAATTCCGCCGCCGCCCGCTTGTCGACGCCCAGCAGAACCCCGCCGACGATGGTCGCGCCCGAGCGGGACACGCCGGGGATCATCGACAGGCACTGGATCACCCCGACGCCCAGCGAGGTCAGCAGCGGCAGCTTCATGGCGTCCTCGTGGCGCGGCTTGGGGCTCCAGCGATCGAGGGCCAGCAGCACGACGCCGCCGACGATCAGCGACCAGCAGATCAGCTCCGGGCTGTGGAACAGCACCTGCTTGATGAAGTCGTAGATCAGGAAGCCCATCACCACCGCCGGCAGGAAGGCGATCAGCACGCTCAGCGCGAAGCGACGCGCCGAGGGGTCGGTCGGCAGGCCGATCAGCACCTGCCACAGCCGGCGGAAGTAGAGCGCCACGACCGCCAGGATCGCGCCCAGCTGGATCAGCACGATGAAGCTGTCCCACGACGGGCCCGTCAGCCCCAGCGCCAGCTTGGTCAGCAGCAGGTGGCCGGTCGAGGAGACCGGGATGAACTCGGTCAGACCCTCGACCAGGCCGAGGATCACGGCCGCCAGATAATCGTTCAAGATGACACCCCGGATTCCTTGAAGTCTACATAGTGGACCATATCCCCACGGGATGGTCGCGCGGCCTGTGCAAACGACTCGCAACGGCCGCGATAGTGGTCAACGAAATTTACCACCACGTTTTTCGTGCGGTTTTGGCGCTTTAGAAGCCCGGCTGCGCAAGCATTTTCCTCGAGACGACCGGAGCTGGGCATGGCCGAGCGGATGTTGAAGTTCACGACCATTGAACGCCGCACCCCCGAGAAGCGGGACGCGCAGGCGCGCGACCGGGACTTCCTTGAAATCTACGCCGACTTCGTTGACGCCAAGGCCACGGAACAGGCCTCGCGCTGCTCGCAGTGCGGCGTCCCCTTCTGCCAGACCCATTGCCCGCTGCACAACAACATCCCCGACTGGCTGCGCCTGACCGCGGCCGGGCGGGTCGAAGAGGCCTACCGCCTGTCGCAGGCGACCAACAACATGCCCGAGATCTGCGGCCGCATCTGCCCGCAGGACCGACTGTGCGAAGGCAACTGCGTGATCGAGCAGTCCGGCCACGGCACGGTGACCATCGGCGCCGTCGAGCGCTATCTGAGCGATCGCGCCTGGGAAGAGGGCTGGGTGAAGCCGCTGCAGACCCTCGGTGAGCGCGGCCAGTCGGTCGGCATTGTCGGCGCCGGCCCGGCGGGTCTCGCCGCCGCCGAACAGCTGCGCGAGCAGGGCTATGCCGTCACCGTCTACGACCGCCACGACCGCGCCGGCGGCCTGCTGATCTACGGCATCCCCGGCTTCAAGCTGGAAAAGGACGTTGTCGAGCGCCGCACCCGGCGCCTGGCCGACGGCGGCGTCGCCTTCCATATGAGCTTCGAGGTCGGCCGCGACGCGACCCTGCCGCAACTGCGCGAGCGTCACGACGCCGTGCTGCTGGCCACCGGCGTCTACGCGGCCCGCGACCTGGAGCTGCCTGGCGCTGGATCCGAGGGCGTGATCGCCGCCCTCGACTATCTGATCGCCTCCAACCGCATCGGCCTCGGCGACACCGTGCCGGCCTTCGACAGCGGCGACCTGAATGCCCAGGGCAAGGACGTGGTCGTGGTCGGCGGCGGCGACACCGCCATGGACTGCGTCCGCACCGCCGTCCGCCAGGGCGCGAAGTCGGTCACCTGCCTCTACCGGCGGGACAAGGAGAACATGCCTGGCTCGATGCGCGAGGTCTCCAACGCCGAGGAAGAGGGTGTGGTCTTCGAATGGCTGGCCGCCCCGCGTGGCCTGCTCGGCGACGCCAGCGAAGTGGCCGGCGTCCGCGCCGTGCGCATGCGGCTTGGCCCGCCCGACAGTTCCGGCCGCCGCGCGCCCGAGCCCGTCGACGGCTCCGAATTCGACCTGCCGGCCCAGCTGGTGATCACCGCCCTCGGCTTCGACCCCGAGGACCTGCCCGAGACCCTGGGCGCCGCCGACCTGGCGGTCAGCCGCTGGGGCACGGTGAAGATCGACCGCCGCACCCAGGCGGCCAACCTGGACGGCGTGTTCGCCGCCGGCGACATCGCCCGCGGCGCCTCGCTTGTCGTCTGGGCCATCCGCGACGGCCGCGACGCCGCCGCCTCCATCCACAGCTACCTGCAGACCAAGGCCGAAGCCCCGGCCCTGGTCGCCGCCGAGTGATCGCCATGAGCACCGAACTCGACCGTTACCTTGCCAACCGCCAGCTGCTGATCGACGGCCATGCCTACGATCCGTCCAGCGAGCGCGACAACTGCGGCGTCGGCCTGGTCTGCGCCATCGACGGCAAGCCGCGCCGCGAAGTCGTCGAACTGGCGATCAAGGCCCTGAAGGCTGTCTGGCACCGGGGCGCCGTCGACGCCGACGGCAAGACCGGCGACGGCGCCGGCATCTTGCTGTCGGTGCCGCAGGACTTCTTCGCCGACCAGGTGAAGAACACCGGCCACAAGCTGCGCCCGGGTCCGATCGCCGTCGGCCAGGTGTTCCTGCCGCGCACCGATCTTGGCGCCCAGGAAGCCGCCCGAACCATCGTCGAGAGCGAAGCCCTGCGCTTCGGCTTCTATATCTACGGCTGGCGCCAGGTGCCGGTCGACACCTCGGTGATCGGCGAGAAGGCCAACGCCACCCGCCCCGAAATCGAGCAGATCATGCTCTCGCCGCCGGCGGGCATGGACGGCGCCGCGCTCGAGCGCGCGCTGTACCTGTGCCGCAAGCGCATCGAGAAGCGGATCGCCGCCTCGGCGATCAACGAGTTCTACATGTGCTCCCTGTCGGCGCGCTCGCTGATCTACAAGGGCATGTTCCTGGCCGAGAGCATCGACGCCTTCTATCCCGACCTGCAGGACGAGCGGTTCTCGGCGGCGGTGGCGATCTTCCACCAGCGCTACTCGACCAACACCTTCCCGCAGTGGCGGCTGGCCCAGCCGTTCCGGATGCTGGCCCACAACGGCGAGATCAACACCGTCAAGGCCAACACCAACTGGATGAAGAGCCATGAGATCCGCATGGCCGCCCAGGCCTTCGGGGAGTTTGGCGAGGACGTGAAGCCGGTCATCCAGGCCGGCGGCTCCGACTCCGCGGCGCTCGACAACACCTTCGAGATCCTGGTCCGGGCGGGGCGCGACGCGCCGATGGCCAAGGCGCTGCTGATCCCGGAAGCCTGGAACAGCAAGACCGACGACCAGATGAAGCCCGAGCACCGGGCGCTCTACAGCTACTGCAACGCGGTCATGGAGCCCTGGGACGGTCCCGCCGCCCTCTGCGCCACCGACGGCCGCTGGGTCGTGGCCGGCAAGGACCGCAACGGCCTGCGCCCGCTGCGCGTGGCCTATACCGACGACGGCCTGGTCATCATGGGCTCGGAAGCCGGCATGTGCGGCGTCGCCGAGCACCGGATCGTCCGTAAGCTGAACATCTCGCCCGGCCGGATGATCGCCATCGATCTGGTCGAGGGCCGCCTCTACGACGAGGAGGCGATCATCGACCGTCTCGCCGGGGCCCATCCCTACACCGAGTGGCTCGGCAACATGGTCAATCTCGAGGAGAAGATCGGCCCGGGACCCGAGCTTCGCCGCTATGCCGGGGAAGATCTGGCCCGCCGCCAGGCCGCCGCCGGCATGACCCTGGAAGACCTCGAGATGGTTCTCGCGCCGATGGTCGAGGACGGCAAGGAAGCCGTCGGCTCGATGGGCGACGACACCCCCTTGGCCGTGCTCAGCGACAGCTACCGTCCGCTCAGCCACTTCTTCCGCCAGAACTTCAGCCAGGTGACCAACCCGCCCATCGACCCGCTCCGCGAGACCGGGGTGATGAGCCTGAAAACGCGCTTCAAGAACCTCGGCAACATCCTCGTCGAGGATGAGGCCCAGACCGACGTCTATGTCGCCGAAAGCCCCGTTCTGACGACCGGCATGTACGAGCGTATCCTCGGCGTCATCGGCGAGAAGAACCTCGGCGTCATCGACTGCACCATGCCGATCCCGGTGTCGGAGGCGCGCCCCGGCGACGCCCTGCGCGCCAACCTCGATCGTATCCGCGCCGAGGCCGAGGACGCCGCCCTGCGCGGCTGCTCGACCATCGTCCTGACCGACGAGACCATCGCGCCGGACCGCGTCGCCATGCCGATGATCCTGGCGACCGGCGGGGTGCACGCGCACCTCGTGGCCAAGGGGCTGCGCTCCTACGTCTCGATCATCGTGCGCTCGGCCGAGTGCATGGACACCCACTACTTCGCGGTGCTGGTCGGGGTCGGGGCCACGGCGGTCAACGCCTGGCTGGCCCAGGAAAGCTTCCAGGACCGCCTTGATCGCGGCCTGCTGGGCGAGGTCTCGCTCCGCGACGTCTGCGTCAACTACAAGACGTCGATCGAGCAGGGACTGCTCAAGATCATCTCCAAGATGGGCATCGCGGTGATCTCGTCCTACCGCGGCGGCTACAACTTCGAGGCTGTGGGCCTGAGCCGCGCGCTGGTCGCCGAGTTCTTCCCCGGCATGCCGTCGCGCATCTCGGGCATCGGCCTCGCCGGTCTGGAAAAGCGCGCCGTCGAGCTGCATCGCCGCGCCTGGGATCCCGCCTTCGTGGCCCTGCCGGTCGGCGGCTTCTACAAGGCCCGCAAGTCCGGCGAGGCGCACGCCTTTGAAGCCAGGATGATCCATACGCTGCAGCACGCCTGCAACACCGGTGACTACGAGAGCTACAAGCGCTTCAGCGAGGGCATGCGGACCCTGCCGCAGATCCAGCTGCGCGACCTGCTCGACTGGCGCAGCGACCGCAAGCCGATCGAGGCCGACGAGGTCGAGAGCGTCAACGAGATCCGCAAGCGCTTCCTGACCCCCGGCATGAGCCTCGGCGCCCTGGGCCCGGAGGCGCACGGCGCGCTGAACATCGCCATGAACCGCATCGGGGCCAAGAGCGTCAGCGGCGAGGGCGGCGAGGACCGCGCCCGCTACCGCCCGCTGCCCAACGGCGACAACCCCAACAGCGCCGTCAAGCAGATCGCCTCGGGCCGGTTCGGCGTCACCGCCGAGTACCTGAACGAGTGCCGCGAGATCGAGATCAAGGTCGCCCAGGGCGCCAAGCCCGGCGAGGGCGGCCAGCTGCCCGGCTTCAAGGTCACCGAGATGATCGCCCGGCTGCGGCACGCCACCCCCGGGGTGATGCTGATCAGCCCGCCGCCGCACCACGACATCTATTCGATCGAGG
>JAZJXN010000174.1:0-2276 GCA_040390885.1 Pseudomonadota bacterium
CGGCCGATGCCGAGCTCTTCCATCTTCTTGACCAGGCTGGCTTCCGAATAGCGGGGGGGCGGTTCGGTGAAGTGCTGGTCGGCCCGGGCGCGGAGCACGCGGGCGTCGGCGCCTTCGTTGATGACGGGCAGGCGGGCGCTGTCCTCGTCCTCGGCGTCGTCGCGGCCTTCCTCGTAGACGGCGAGGTAGCCGGGGAACTGGATCACCTGTCCGGTCGCGCGCAGTCCGGTCTGGCCGTCGCTGCTTTCAATCTCGACCGTGGTCTTCTCGATGCGCGCCGCTTCCATCTGCGAGGCCATCATCCGCTTCCAGACCAGCTCGTAGAGCCGGCCGAGGTCGCTCTCGAGCTTCAGCGAGCCGGGGTTGCGGTCCATCGAGGTCGGGCGGATGGCTTCGTGCGCCTCCTGGGCGTTCTTGGCCTTGGTCTTGTAGTGGCGGGCCGTCTCGGGGACATACTCCTTGCCGTACAGGCCAGCGATGACCTTGCGAGCCTCGTCCAGCGCTTCGGGCGCCGACTGTACGCCGTCGGTCCGCATGTAGGTGATCAGGCCGACGGTCTCGCCGCCGATGTCGATGCCCTCGTACAGCTTCTGGGCCGCCTGCATGGTGCGCTGGGCCGAGAAGCCGAGCTTGCGCGAGGCTTCCTGCTGCAGGGTCGAGGTGGTGAAAGGCGGCGGCGGGGTGCGCCTGGCCGGCTTCTTCTCGACCGAGTGAACCTTGAAGGTCGCGGCCTGAACCGCGGCCTGGGCGGCCTGGGCCGAGGCCTCGTTGCCGAGGTCGAACTTGGTGAGCTTCTTGCCTTCGTGCTTGGCCAGGCGGGCGGTGAACGGATCGGCGCCGGCGGCGACGTCGGCCTCGACGGTCCAGTATTCCTGGGTCCGGAAGCGCTCGATCTCCAGTTCGCGATCGACGATCAGGCGCAGGCTGACAGACTGCACGCGGCCGGCCGAGCGGCTGCCCGGCAGTTTGCGCCACAGCACCGGCGAAAGGGTGAAACCGACCAGATAGTCCAGCGCGCGGCGGGCCAGGTAGGCCTCGACCAGCTCCATGTCGATCTGGCGCGGGTGGGCGATGGCGTCGAGCACCGCGGTCTTGGTGATGGCGTTGAAGGTGGCGCGCTGGACCTTCACGTCCTTCAGCGCCTTCTTCTTCTGCAGCACCTCCAGAAGGTGCCAGCTGATCGCTTCGCCTTCGCGGTCGGGGTCGGTTGCGAGATAGAGCGTATCGGCGCCTTTGACGGCGTCGACGATGTCGCTGATCCGCTTGGCGGACTTGGCGTCCACCTCCCAGCTCATCGAGAAGTCGTCGTCCGGCTTGACCGATCCGTCCTTCGACGGGAGGTCGCGGACGTGGCCGTAGGACGCCAGAACCTTGTAGTCCGAGCCCAGGTATTTGTTGATGGTCTTGGCCTTGGCCGGGCTCTCGACGACGACGACGTGCATGAAATTCCAGGGAAGAAGGGGAGGGTCGGCGAGCGAAATCGCCTGCCGAGCGAGGCCGGAAAGTGGGGGCGGGGCAGGGGCAATGTCAACGGAGCCCCTTCCGACGAGGGCGTTTTGGCCACGAACGGCGCTGTGGAGCCCTTAAGGGCTCTCTCCGCGACGATTTATTTCGCGGCCTCCGGGGCGTCCTCGAGCCACCAGGGCGTGGACCCGTCTCCATAGTGTGTATCGAGCCCCCATAGGCTGCGCAGGGCGTCCAGGGCGGCGCCGTGATAGATGCTGGCGTGGGTCTCGGTCGGTCGCGCAGCGTAGCTCCACTTGAGCCCCTTTGGCGGCGCAGCCTTCAGCGCCGCGACCAGCCGGTCGGTCGCTGTCTGCATCGAGCCGCCCTCATCGGCGATGGTCAGCCACAGGGTGCGGTCGGCGCCGTCCTGCGCCGCCAGCAGGGCCGGGGCCTGCGTGGCCAGCGAGCCGCTGTCCCACCACAGGCTCGGGCTGACGGCGACATAGCGATCGACCAGGCCGGGCTGGCGGAGGAACGTGTCGACCACGAACAGACCGGCCAGGGATTCGCCCATCAACGCCGTCTCGCCGCTGGTCCTGTAGCGGTCGTCGACGAAGGGCTGGACCTCCTGCGCGATGAACCGGCGGAACGCCGGCGCGCCGCCGAGCGTCGGCCATTTCTTGACATAGCGGGGATCGGTGGCGGGGTAGGTGAGCTCGTTCGTGCGGTCGGTGGTCTCGATGCCGACGACGATGAACTCCTGGGTCGCGCCGGAGATGGTCGCCAGCTGGGCCAGGCCGCTGATGTGGTGGAAGTCCTGCTGTTCGCCG
>JAZJXN010000175.1:0-5948 GCA_040390885.1 Pseudomonadota bacterium
TGAAGCGAACATTCTAGGATGCGATGAACCTCGACGAGCTGCGGTCCTGGCTTTCCCTGGCGGGCTTCAGCGTTCTGCTGTTCCTGATCACCGCGGTGACCTATTCGTCGCTGGGCGTGGTCCTGCCGCACATGGTTCAGGAGATGAACTGGAGCTGGGCCTCCGCCGGCCTCGGCTTCACCCTGCTGGGCGCCTGCTGCGGCGCCTCGTCGTTCCTGCCCGCCTACCTGATCCGCAAGGTGGGGGTTCGGGCCACCATCCTGCTGGGCTCGGCGGTGATGGTCGCGGGCTTCGCCTGCCTCGCCACGACCCATGGGCTGCCGCTCTATTTCGTCGGCGCCGCCCTGCTCGGCGTCGGCTATCAGGCCATGGCGCTGATCCCGGGCACGCATGTGCTCGGCGCCCTCTTCAAGGGCCGCGCCCGCGTCTTCAGCATCTACTTCACCTCGGGCTCGCTCGGCGGCATCGCCGGCCCGTTCATGGTGCTCGGCGTGATGGCCCAGACGGGCGACCAGTGGCGCCTCTTCTGGATAGTCATGGCCGTCGCCTCGATCGCCGTCGGCCTCGTCTGCGCAGCCCTCGTCGGCGGCCGCGAGTGGCTGGCCAAGGCGGCCGAGGACATGGACGCCGAGATCGCCGCCGACAACGCCAAGCCCGATACCGCGCCGCGCTTCTACCGCACCACGCGCGACTGGACGGTCAAGGAGGCGGTGCGCACGCCGCAGTTCTACATCCTGATGGCCGCCTACTTCATGCATCTGCTGGGGGCGGTGACCGTCGCCAGCCTGTCGGTCGCCCACCTCACCCAGATCGGCGTCGCCGCCGCGGTGGCGGGCACGCTGCTCAGCTTCGAGTCGTTCGCCTCCACCGCCAGCCGCATCCTCGGCGGCGTCTTCGGCGAGAAGGTCGATCCGCGCCATGTGCTGATCGGCACCCAGGCGGTGATGGCCGTCGGCCTGGCGGTGCTCAGCATCGCCGGCGGCTCGCTGCTGCTGCAGCTGCTCTACGCGGTCGGCACCGGCTTCGGCTTCGGCGGCACCGTGCTCGCCGTGACCATGCTGCTGATGAACTACTACGGCCGGAAGAACTACCTCGAGCTGTTCTCCCTGACCTGCATGATCGGCGCGGTCTCGGCCCTGGGCCCGTTCATCGGCGGCCTGATCCGCGACAACTTCGGCTCCTTCGCCCCGACCTTCCAGCTGTTCTCCGGCGTGTCGGTGGTCGTCTGCCTGGCCGCGGTGGTGATGCGGCCGCCGCGCCATCCGGCGGAAGTCGACGCCGTCGATCGCCGCCCGGCGCCCGCGTCCGCGCAGACCCTTCAGGCCGCCGAATAGCCCCTGCCCCGCCTTCCTCGACAGCAGCCCCATCCGATACGGAGACCTCCGGCCATGTATCACAGCCCTTCCAAGCACAAGGATTTCGGCATCTTCATGCCGATGGCCAACGGCGGCTGGATCATCTCCAAGAACGCCCCGGTTCTCGACGGCCTTTACCCGCAGAACCGCGCCGCCGCGGTTCTGGCCGATGAGATCGGCCTCGACTTCATCATGGCCATGGGCAAGTTCCGCGGCTTCGGCGGCGAGACCAACCACTGGGGCGTGACCCTGGAGTCGGTGACGATGATGGCCGCCCTCGCCGAGGCGACCAAGAACGTCCGCATCTGGGCCACCATTCATCCGCTGCTGCAGAACCCGGCCGTGGCCGCCAAGCTGATCGCCACCCTGGACCACATCAGCGGCGGCCGCGCCGGCCTCAACATCGTCGCCGGCGCCTACAAGGGCGAGTTCGAGCAGATGGGCGCCTGGGACGACACCCTCGACCACGATGGCCGCTATCGCCTGACCGAGGAGTGGACGACGATCGTCAAGCGGCTGTGGACCGAGCCGAGCGTCGATTTCGCGGGCGAGTTCTTCACCATGAAGGACTGCAAGTCCGATCCCAAGCCGCTGTCCAAGCCGCGTCCGGACATCATCTGCGCGGGCATGAGCGAGCGCGGCTTCCAGTTCTCGGTGCGCGAGGCCGACGCCGTCTTCATCGGCGGTCGCACCCCGGAAGAGCGCCGCGACGCCAGCCTGCGGGCCAAGGCGGCGGCCGAGCGGATGGGCACGACGATCCGCACCTACGCCATGTGCACCGTGGTCCACGGCGAGACCGACGCGGCCGCCGAGGCCCGGGCCAAGCGCTACGACGAGGGAGCGGATCTCGACGCGGTCGTCAACATGATGACCAGCTGGGGCATGGGCGGCGGCGACCTGCGCACCAAGGCCCTGTCGCAGGGCGCGTTCATGACCCAGACCGCGATCGGCTCGCCCGCCACCTGCGGCGAGAAGATCCAGGCCTTCGTCGACGACGCCCAGCTCGACGGGCTGATGCTGATCTTCCCCGACTATGTCGAGGGCCTGACGATGTTCGGCTCGGAGATCCTCGGCGGGCTGCGGGCGGTGTATTCGTGAACCAGATCACGTCAACAACGACCACACCGGTCGGCGGCCTCGCCGACTGGATCGCGCCGAAACGGACCGCGCTCGTCCTGATCGACATGCAGGTCGACTTCGCTTCGCCCGACGGTCTGCTGGCCGGCTACGGCCTCGACATGTCCGGCGTGCCGGCGGTGCTGGAAAAGTCCCAGACGCTCACCGACGCAGCGCGGGCCGCCGGCGTGCCGGTGATCTTCGTCGGCCTGTTCACCAGCCCGGAGACGGATTCTCCGGCCTGGAAGCAACGGATGGCGCGCCGGGGCGGCGATCCGGAGTCCGACAGCCACGTCTGCCGCATCGGCGAGGTCGGCTCCGCGTTCTACGGCCCGCAGCCGCTGCCTGGCGAGATGATCCTTGAGAAGGCCCGATACAGCGCCTTCGTCGGCACCGACTTCGACGCTCGGCTGAAGGCGCTGGGCGTCGACACTCTGGTGGTGGCGGGGCTGACCACGGAGTGCTGCATCGACTGCACCGTGCGCGACGCCTTCCACCTCGACTACCATGTCTTCATCCCCGTGGACGCGTGCGGGGCGTACGAAGACGACATCCACCAGGGCGCTCTGAAGAGCCTGGAACTGAATTGTGCGATCCTGACCGACACTGCGATGGTCGGATCGGTGTGGGAGAAGGCGTAAGCGCATGGCCGACGGATTTCCGATGCTCGGCGCCCAGGCGCCCTATACCGTCACCGACGAAGATCGCGCCGCGATAGCCGCGGCGATCGATGAAAACGAGATGGTCGAGTTGGCCCTCGCCCTCGGCAACATCCCCAGCCCGGCGGGCCACGAGAAGGCGGCCGGCGACTACGTCTACGACTGGATGCTGAAGGAGGGGTTCAAGCCCCGGAAGGTCGGAGCGACGCCCGAGCGCAACAACATCATCGGAACCTGGGGCGGCAAGGGACCGGGCAAGAACCTGCTGTTCACCGCCCACCTCGACACCGAGTCCCCGACCTGGGACCCTGACCTCGACGCCTACAAATACAGCGCCGACACCCTGGCCAATCCCGAGTGGGAGAAGTGCTGGCTGGAGGACGGCAAGCTCTACGGCTACCCGATCGCCAACGACCGCGGGCCGATGACCTGCTTCCTGATCGCCGCCAAGGCGCTGAAGAAGGCGGGCTACGACCTCTCCGGCAAGATGTACCTGACCGCCTGCCCGGGCGAGATCGGCCCCGAGCCGATCGAGGAGCATCGCGGCGTCGCCTATCTCGGCAAGGACATCGGCGCCCACTACCTGTTCCACCACGGCGGCGTGGCGCCCGACTACGCGATCGCGGCCGAGGGCTGCGATTTCGGCCTGACCTGGGTCGGCTGCGGCTACTCGGTGTTCCGCATCCGGCTCTGGGGTGAAGGGGTGTTCACGCCGCTGCTCGAGCATCCCGCCACCGCCGACAGCCATCCCAACCCGATCTACCGCGTCGGCAAGCTGGTCGACGCCATCCATGCCTGGAGCGGCGCCTGGGCCGAGAAGAGCCGCTATGAGTCGGCGGGCGGCGTCGCCCTGCCGAAGTCGCAGATCGCCTCGATCCGCGGCGGCATCCCGCACGCCTTCGGCGCCGGCACCGAGCTGGTCAACGTCTATCTCGAGGTCGGCCTCAGCCCGAAACAGAAGGTCGCCGACATCCAGCACGCGCTCGAGGCGATGGTGCTGGAAGCCGGCCTGACCGGGGTCGAGATCGAGCCGATGGTGGTGCGCCACGGCTTCGAGGCCGACGCCCAGGAGGTCGGCCCGCTGGTCAGCGCCGTGGACATGGCCACCCAGCTTGGCCTCGGCCATCCGGTGCAGCTCGCGGCGCCGGTCTACTCGAGCATGTGGCGCGACCACAACGTCTTCAACATGCACCGCATCCCGGCCATCACCACGGGCTTCAAGCGCTGGCGGCCGACGCCGCAGGACCTGGTCGACAGCGCCCTGATCTACGCCCTCACCGCCCTGGCCATCTGCGGCCGGGCCGAGGTCGCCGAGACCGAGGCGAAGGCGGCGCCGGTCTATGGCGACAACCCGTTCGGATCGGACTGATGGAGGCGTCGGTCCTGGAGCGGTCGCCCGCCGTCGATCCGGCGCTGTTCCGCGGCGCCATGGCCAGCTTCCCGGCCGGGGTGACGATCATCACCACCGCCGTGGACGGCAAACCGAGCGGCACGACGGTCAGCGCCTTCAGCTCCCTGTCGCTCGATCCGCCGCTGGTGCTGGTCTGCCTGGCCAGGACCAGCCGCACCCTGCAGGACGTCGCCCGGACTGGCCGTTTCTGCGTCAACATCCTCGCCGAGGGCCAGGAGGCGCTCGCCTACGCCTTCGCCAGGTCAGGGGCCAACGACCGCTTCGACCAGACCGATTTCGCGCCGGGGCTGGAGGGCGATCCGGTGCTGGCCGGCTGCGCGGCGACGGTCGAGTGCGCGGTGCACGACACCTTCGCGGGCGGGGATCACGACATCCTCGTCGGCCGGCCCCTCCGCATTTCCGTGGATCCGGCGGCCGCGCCGCTGGTCCACGCCAGAGGCCGCCTCAGCGCGGCGCCGACCCAGTAGAAGAGCCCTGCGATGTCCTATTCCGTGCTCGACGTGAAACCGATGACCCGCCGGATCGGCGCGGAGATCTTCGGAGTCGATATCGGCCAGCCGCTGTCGAACGCCCAGGTGCATGAGCTGCAGGCGGCGCTTACCCAGTACCAGGTGCTGTTCTTCCGCGATCAGGAAATGACCTTTGACGCCCACAAGGCGTTTGGCCGCCACTTCGGCCAGCTGGCGATCCACTCCGGCGTCGCCGGCCTGCCCGACCACCCGGAGGTGGTGAAGATCCACGCCGACGAGACCTCGAAGAACGTCGCCGGCGAGAACTGGCACTCGGACCTGACCTGCGATCCCGAACCGCCGATGGGCAGTATTCTGCACATGCATGTCGTGCCCGAGGACGGCGGCGATACCGCCTTCGCCAGCATGTACGCGGCGTACGACACCCTGTCGGAGAGGATGAAGGTCTACCTTGAAGGCCTGCACGCGGTGCACGACGCCAACCCGGTCTACAAGGCGCTGTTTCCGGAGCTGGACCGCACCTACAACTGCTCGACCCACCCGATCATCCGCACCCATCCGGTGAGCGGGAAGAAGAGCGTCTTCATCAACCCGTCCTACGTCACCCACATCGTCGGGCTGTCCAAGCTGGAGAGCCAGACGATCATGAACTTCCTCTACCAGCACTGCGCCAACCCGGACTTCCAGGTGCGCTTCCGCTGGCGGCCGAAGTCGGTGGCTTTCTGGGACAACCGCTGCACCTGGCACCAGGCGATCTGGGACTACTTCCCGGACACGCGGACGGGGTATCGCGTCACCGTAGCGGGCGAGCGGCCGGTCTAGGTCAGACCGATCACAACCGTCCGATATCTTCCCCCTTACTCCTCGATGGGGGAAGGGCCGGCGATGGTGGTGTAGCCGAGGTGTTGCGGACAAGCCGCTGATGGCGCGACCCAAC
>JAZJXN010000175.1:5958-47055 GCA_040390885.1 Pseudomonadota bacterium
AGCTCTCCGGGATCGCCGGGTTCGGGCCGGCCTTGCCCCAGAGCAGGATCTCGTTGCCCCACGGGTCGCGGAAGGCGTGGTTGTAGCCGTTGAACTCGGCCCAGTAGTGGTCGCGCCACAGCTCGGTCGCGCCGAGCGTCACCGCCGTCTCGAGGATGCGCTCGGGGGTGTCGTCGTCGCTGATCAGGATCCAGATCCGCGCCTTGCGGCCGCCGTCGCCGGCGAGGGTCCTCGGCTCGACGCCGTCGGCCACAGGATGGGGCCGCGCGTTGCTCGCGTCGAAGATGCCCAGGTGCAGGTTGCCGATCTCGCTCGGCTCGCCGTCCGGCTTGGGGAAGTAACCGCCAGGGACCATGCGGTGATAGATCCCCTCCGGCCGCGCGTCGTTCTCCCAGCCGAACACCTCGGCGTAGAACCGGCCGGCGGCGGACGGATCCTCCGAGGCCAGGTCGACGAAGATCAGGGTGTTGGGCTTGGCCACGGGTTACGCTCCTGGAGGGGGTGTCAGTCTTCGAAGGCGGTCGACAGCGTCGTCTCCCGCCAGGCCTCGACGTCGGCCCACAGCGCGTCGCGGCCGTAGCCGGCGTACTTGAGCGCATCCTCGCCGAGCAACAGGTGCAGCGGCGGCTTCTCGGACTCGACGGCCTTGAGGATCGCCGCCGCCATCCGGTCGGGATCGCCGGGCTCCTGGCCGGCATGATCGGCGAGTATCCGCTCGGCGTCGCGGGCGAGGCCGTCGTAGTCGGCGAACTTCTCCGCCACCACATGCTGCGAGCGGCCGGCGAAGTCGGTGCGCATGCCCCCGGGCGCGGCGTTGATGACGGTGACCCCGAGCTCGGCCAGCTCGGCGGCCAGCGTCTGGGTCAGGGCCGTCAGCGCGAACTTGCTGGCGCAATAGACGCCGGTCCCGGCCCAGGTCGCCAGGCCGCTCACCGAGGTGACGTTGACCACCGTGCCGCCGCGCCGGGCGCGCATCGCCGGCAGCACCGCCTTGAGCACCGCCAGCGGCCCGAAGACGTTGGTCTCGAACTGGGCGCGGACCTCTTCGAAGGAGGCTTCCTCGACCGCCCCGACCAGGCCGTAGCCGGCGTTGTTGACGACCACGTCGATGACGCCGAGGCGTTCTTCCACGTCAGCGACAGCGCAGAGCACGGCGGCGGCGTCGGTGACGTCCATCAGGACGGCGTGGGCGCGGCCCGGTCCCAGCGCCTCGAACGCGGCGCCGGCGGCGTCATTGCGAACCGTGCCGGCGACAACGTCGCCTTGCGCCAGCGCCGCCTTGGCCAGCGCGCGTCCGAGGCCGGCGCTGACGCCGGTGATCAGCCAGGTCCTGGCCATCAGTAGGGCTTGTCGCCCTTGGCCCACAGCCGATGCATGGTCCGGAAGTACTTCTTGTCGTCGTACAGGGTGCCGGTGTGCAGGGTGCAGCGGTTGTCCCACATCAGCACGTCGCCGACCTGCCACTTGTGGGTATGGACGAACTGCTCCTGGGTCATGAACTCGACCAGCTCATCGAGCATCGCAAGGCCGTCCTCGCCCGGCATGCCGACGACCTCGACCACGGTGCCGGTCGACGGCCACAGCGCCTTGCGGCCGTCGGCCGGGTGGGTGCGGATCAGCGGGTGGATCACGTCCGGCGTCGCCGCCTTCTGTTCCTCGGTCAGCTCGCGGCTGCCCCATTCGCGGGTGGCCATGAAGTGGGCGTAGCTGTGGTGAAGCTTCAGGCCGTCGAGCTCGGCCTGGCGCTCGGGCGGCAGCGCGTTCCACGCGGCGACACCGTCGGCCAGCAGGGTGTCGGAACCCTCGTCCGGCACCTCGACCGCGTACAGCATCGTGCACATGACCGGCTCGGCCTTGTAGCTGTAGTCGGTGTGCCAGCCGACGCCGTCGTTGTGGGCGCCGATCGGCTTGCCGTCCACTTCGCGGTTGGACAGGATGTAGATGTTCGGGAACCCGGGCAGGGTGAAGTCGGCCAGGGTGTGGCCCTCCGGCTCACCGAACCGCGCGACGAAGCCGACCAGCTGCGCCGGCTCAAGCGTCTGCCCCCGCAGCAGGATGGCGCCGTTGCGGTGGAAGGCGTCGACCACCGCCGCCATCTCCTCTTCCGAGGCGGACGCGAGGTCCACGTCGAGAATTTCGGCGCCGAATCCGTCCTTGAGCGGGCGGGTGGCGATTTCGGCGATCTGCGACATCGCGGGGGTTTCCTGTCCTGATTTCCGGCGACCTTAAGTCTCCAGCCCCGCGCGATCTTGCCTGAGCGCGCCCGCAGGTTTGGCTGGATCGCCGCCCCCTCCTGCTGACGGCCAACTCTCCGTGCGCGCTGGTGCAAGACGCCGGCGCGGGCCGACCGCTAGCTTTCAGTTCGACAGGCGATCCTCGGGGAGACGCGCCGACATGCGCCAGGACATTTTCACGGACGGCTTCTTCGACGGCTTCGAGCGGTCGGTCGTCGACATCGGCAGCGCCGAGACGCTGCCGCCCGCCTGCTACACCGACGAGGGCTTCTACGAGTTCGAGAAGGAAGCCCTGTTCGCGAAGGAGTGGCTGTGCGTCGGCCGCGTCGACTGGGTGAAGGAGAAAGGCGACTTCTTCACCACCCAGATCGCCGGCGAGCCGATCGTCGTCACCCGCAACCGCGACGGCGAGATCCGCGCCATGTCGTCGGTGTGCCAGCATCGCGCGATGCTGGTGGCGGAGGGCAAGGGCAACACGCGCGGCTTCGTTTGCCCGTACCACCACTGGGTCTATTCGCTGAACGGCGACCTGGTGAACGCGCCGGCGATGGACCGCACCTGCGACTTCGACAAGAAGGCGATCAAGCTGCCGTCCTTCAAGGTCGAGATCTGGCTGGGCTTCATCTTCATCAACTTCGACCCGGACGCCGCGCCGCTGGCGCCACGCCTGACCGCGGTCGAGGACGCCGTCGCCAACTACGACCTCGCCGCCGCCATCGACCTCGAACCCATGACCGGCAAGTTCGCCTGGAACTGGAAGGTGATGTTCGAGAACAACAACGACGGCTATCACGCCAGCAAGCTGCACCGCGGCCCGCTGCACGACTTCGTGCCGAGCGAGCTGGCGACCTTCCCCGAGGCCGAGCCCGGCGACGCCGGCTTCCTGCGCTACAATGGCACCCTGCACCCGGACGCCAGCTTCAACGCCACCCAGCGCGCGGTGCTGCCGGTGTTCCCGAAGCTGACCGAGACCGATCGCGGGCGGATGACCTTCGCCAACGTGCCGCCCACCCTGTCCCTGGTGATGACCAGCGACCTCGTCATCTACCTGATCCTGCGCCCGACCGGGGCCGACACAATGGAGCAGGACACGGGTCTGCTGGTCGCGCCCGGCGCCATGGACGAGCCCGGCTTCGAGGAACGCCTCGAGATGCTGATGACCAGCGCCGGCAAGATCATCGCCCAGGACATGCACGTCGACGAGCTGGTCCAGGTCGGCCTCAAGTCCCGCTTCGCCATCCGCGGTCGCTATTCCTGGCAGGAAGGCGCCCAGAGCCAGTTCAACCGATGGCTGGTCCCGCGCTACCGCGCCGCCTGGGCCGCCATGAAAGCCGCCGGGACGACACGGGCATGAACGACAGCAAACGACTGCCGGCGATCTTCTTCGGCCACGGCAGCCCGATGATCGCGCTGGAGACCAACGACACCACCCGGACCTGGGCGGAGATGGCGAAGGCCATTGGCAAGCCGAAGGCGATCCTCTGCATCTCGGCGCACTGGCTGACCCGCGGTACGGCGGTCCTGGCGATGGACAAGCCCCGGACGATCCACGACTTCGGCGCCTTTCCTCAGGCTCTGTTCGATGTCCAATACCCGGCCCCGGGCGATCCCGGCCTGGCCGCGCGGGTCAGGGAGCTGCTTTCGCCGATGCCGGTGGCGATGGACGAGACGGGCTGGGGCTTCGACCATGGGACCTGGTCGGTGCTGGTCAAAGCCTACCCCGACGCCGACGTGCCGGTCGTCCAATTGAGCATCGACGCCACCCAGCCGCCCGCCTTCCACTTCGAGCTCGGCCGCAAGCTTGCAGCCCTGCGCGACGAGGGCGTGCTGATCATGGGCACCGGCAACATCGTCCACAACCTGCCGGCCATGAACTGGAGCGCCCGCGACTGCGCGCCTTTCGACTGGGCCGAGCGCTTCAACGACTACATCCGCCAGGCCATCGTCGAGGACGTCCCCCAGCGGGTGATCGACTACGAAGCCGTCGGCCAGGACGCGGCGCTGTCGGTGCCCTCCCCCGACCACTACTGGCCGCTGCTCTACGTGCTGGGCGCCCGCCTGCCTGGCGACCGGCCGGTCTTCTCCCCCGACCATATCGAACACGGCTCGCTCAGCATGACGAGCGTGACCCTCGCCGCCGCCTGACCCTCGGAGCTGTTGATGGCCTTTATCTGTGAACCCGGCGACACGCGGCCCGACACCGAGCCCGGCGCGCTGCATACCCTGCGCGCCACGCCGGAGAACGTGCACTGGGGCTACTTCGACCCTTCGATCGGCCCGTCGCTGAAGATCAAGAGCGGCGACCTGGTCCAGGCCGAGGCCATCACCCACCATGCCGGCGACGCGCCGGAGCTGATGATGGACGAGACCGTCACCCGGCTCTTCAAGGAAATCCCCGAGGAGGACCGCAACCCCGGCGTCCACATCATGACCGGGCCGATATGGGTCGAGGGCGCGATGCCCGGCGACATGCTCGAGGTCCGCTATCTGCGAATGACGCCGCGCTGCAACTACGGCTCCAACCTCGCCGCCAACTGGGGCTATCTCTACAAGGAGTTCGGCGAGAAGGAGCGGGTCACGATCTATGAGCTGGACCAGAACGCGAACACCGCCAGCGCGCTCTACGCCTACGACTTTCCTGGCAAGTACCTGGTCCCCGGGACGATCACCAACTGCCCGGTCTGCGATCGCCAGGACGCCCTGAAGGGCATCCGCGTGCCGGCCCGGCCGCACCTTGGCACCGCCGGCGTCGCGCCGGCCATCGACGGCCGCACCAGCACCATCCCGCCCGGCCTGCACGGCGGCAACATCGACAACTGGCGCATCGGCGCCGGGGCGACGATGTACTATCCGGTGCAGGTCGAGGGGGCGCTGTTCTCGATCGGCGACCCGCACGTCAGCCAGGGCGATGGCGAGATATCCGGCACCGCGATCGAGGCGTCGCTGAACGTGCTGATGCAGATCGTGCTGCGCAAGGACTTCGAGGTCACCGGGCCGCTGCTGGAGACGCCGAACTTCTGGATCGTCCACGGCTTCAACGAGGACCTGAACCTGGCCATGCGCGAGGCGTCGCTCAACATGCTGGGCCTGCTCCACGACCATGTCGGCCTGTCGAAGAACGACGCCTATTCGCTGATGAGCGTGGCCTCCGACTTCGCGGTCACCCAGGTGGTCGACGGCCGCCAGGGCTGCCATGTGCGCATCCCCCGGGGCATCTTCCCGCCCAAGAGCTGACCACTGCACAGGTTTCAGGCGGCGGGAAGGGAATCCGCCTCGGCGACCACGCCGGCCCCGCCGCCGCCATCTGAAATGTTAGAGTGAGCCTCGTACCCAGGAGGCTCCGATTCATGGCCGTCGCCGCGCTTGTCCGTCCCACCGCCCCCGCCCATCCGGCGCCGCCGCCTCAGGCCGGCATCTGGCGACATGTCGCCGGCGTCGAGACCGGTCCGCAGCCGCGCGAGGCCTGGCGATCGGTCATGGACAGAATCTGCCTGCCCTATGTCGAGACCGGCCGTGAGCCATCCACCCCGCGCGGCCAGGTGTTGTGGATGGCTTCGGAAGGCGGCACCGAGTTCACCCGCATCGACGCCACCCCGCAGACCATCGCCGGCCGCTATCCGAAACAGTCGAACGGCGTCTGGCTCAGCGCCCTGATTGAAGGCGAGGCCGAGCTTGAGGTCGACGGCGAGCGTCATGCCATGGCCCCCGGCGCCATCCTCTACGGCCCCACCGGCGCCGCGGCGGCGGTCAAGTACCACACCTCCTTCCGGCAGCTGTTCGTGAAGCTTCAGCACGCCACCATCCACCCGCGCCTGCTGGCCCCGTCTGGCCTGAAGGTCGGCCGGCTCGATCCGGAGAACGGCTCCACCAGGATGCTGTTCGCGATCATGGAGGCGGCGGCGGCGGCGATGGACGACCTGCGGCCCGAGCAGCTACGGCCCGTCGAGATGGCGGTGACGGAATTCCTGGTCGCCTGCCTCGCCGACCAGGGCGGGACCTCGGCCCGGGGCGGCGCGGCCGGCGCCCGCGCCTCGCAGCTGAACCGCATCCGCCAGACCATCGAGGCCAGCCTCAGCGATCCAGAGGTCTCGCTCGAGGACATCGCCGCCGCGCACCGGATCTCGCCGCGTTACCTGCAGAAGTTGTTCAAGTCCGGGGACGAGACCTTCAGCCACTACATCCTCGCCCGCCGGCTTGAGCGCTGCCGCGCCGACCTCGCCAACCCGATGTGCGCGCAGCTGTCGATCTCGCAGATCTGCTTCCGCTGGGGCTTCAACGGCTCGGCCCACTTCAGCCGCGCCTTCCGCGACCGCTTCGGCCTCTCCCCGCGCGAGCACCGCAAGGCCGCGGCGGCGTAGCGCTAGATTCAATTTTCTGGGTAATTTCAAAGGCTAGCCGCTTAAGACTCCGCTCATCCCCGCGAAGGCGGGGACCCAGGTGTTTTTCGTAGCGACCTCCCAACCATCGCAGCCCGTCAGAACCACACCGGAAACAAAAAGCCTGGGTCCCCGCCTTCGCGGGGATGAGCGGGTTGAAGTGGGCGGCTGACGACAACAATCCGACGTCACGGGTGAAAGAAGGGCCGCGGCGGACATCGCAGTGTGGCGGGGCTCCGAAACCCGGGATGATCCGCATGCCCCCTATGCCGCGCGCCCGGACGATCGTCGTGGCGAGCCTCGCCGTCCTGCTGACAGCCTGCGCCAGCTCGGCGACGACGACGGCGCTGTGGAAGGGCTACGCGGACCACCCGCCGGGCTATCTCGCCGCCGGAGAAGGGCCGGTGGCGCTGGCCTGGTTGCCGCCGCCGCCCGACCCTGCCTCACCGCGCGGCCTTGCCGACGCCTTCGCCTTCAGCGCGACCCGCGCCCTGAAGGACGGCCCACGCTGGAGCCTCGCCGCCCGCGACGCCGAGGTCTACACCCCCGACGCGGCGCTGAGCGCCTTCGCCTGCGCCCTGGACGCCGACATTCGACCAGCCACGACCCCGGCGCTCGCGCGCCTGCTCGGGCGCCTGCCGACCGACATCGACAGTCTTCAGGCCGGCGCCAAGAAGCACTACGGCCGCAAGCGTCCGTTCGTGGCTCTGGGCGGCCCCATCTGCGTGCCGGAAGAGCCGTGGCTGCGACCGAGCGGCTCCTACCCCTCCGGCCACTCAGCCACCGGCTGGGCCTGGGCGCTGATCCTGGCGCAGCTGGCCCCCGACCGCGCCGCGCCGGTCCTTGCCCGCGGCGCCGCCTTCGGCGACAGCCGCGTGATCTGCGGCGTCCACTATCCGAGCGATGTCGAGGCCGGCCGCCAGACCGGCGCGGCGCTGGTCGCGGTCCTACAGTCGCGCCCGGACTTCCAGGCCGACCTTGACCGCGCCCGCGCTGAACTGGCCGCCGCGCGCAAGGTGGCGCCGCGCCCCGACTGCGCGGCCGAGACGGCGGCGCTCGCGCGATGAGCGCGACCATGCGCGCGATCCAGGTGTCCCATCCCGGTGGGCCGTTCGAGCTGGTCGAGCGCCCGCTGCCCGAACCCGGGCCGGGCGAGGTGCGCATCCGCGTCGAGGCCTGCGGCGTCTGCCACAGCGACGTCTCCTCGAAGGAAGGCGGTATGCCCGGCCACCTCTGGCCGATCATTCCCGGCCACGAGATCGCCGGCGTCATCGAGGCGCTGGGCCCCGGCGTCGTCGACTGGCGGCTCGGCCAGCGCGTCGGCGCCGGCTGGTTCGGCGGCCAGTGCGGCCGCTGCGAGCGCTGCCGGCGCGGCGACTTCATGAGCTGCACGAACCGCGCGATCCACGGCGTGACCCGCGACGGCGGCTATGCCGAGGCGGTCGTCGCCGCGACCGACGCCCTGGCGCTGATCCCGAACGACATGGCCAGCGTCGAGGCCGCGCCGATGCTGTGCGCGGGCGTCACCGTCTACAACGCCCTCGCCCGCTGCGGCGCCCGGCCCGGGGCCGTGGTCGCGGTGCTAGGCCTCGGCGGCCTCGGCCACCTCGCCGTGCAGTTCGCGCGGCGCATGGGCTACGAGACCGTCGCCATCGCCCGGGGGGCCGAGAAGGCGCAGGCCGCCCACGCGTTCGGCGCGGCCCACTACATCGACAGCACGAGCGAGGACGTCGCCGCCGCGCTGCAGGCCCTCGGCGGCGCCCAGGCCATCGTCGCCACCGTGACCGCCGCCGACGCGATCGGCGCGGTGATCAACGGCCTGACCATCGACGGCAAGTTGATCATCGTCGGCGTGCCGGGCGAGACGTTCCCGGTCCATGCCTGGCAGCTGCTCTACGGCCGCACGATCACCGGCAGCGCCGGCGGCGTCGGCATCGAGTCGCAGGACGCCATGCGCTTCGCCGCCGCCCAGGGCGTGCGGCCGCTGATCGAGACCCTGCCGCTGGAGCGGGCCGCTGAGGCCTACGAGCGCATGCTGGCGGGCCAGGCGCGGTTCCGGATCGTGCTCAGGCCCTGACCGGCGTCGGCAGCCCCAGATGGCTGCGGAAGGTGTCGCCGGCGTAGTCGCGGCGGAACAGGCCGCGCCGCTGCAGGATCGGCACGACCTGGTCGACGAAGATCTCCAGCTCGACCGGCATCTGCAGCGTCTGCATGACGAAGCCGTCGCAGCCGCCGCCCCACAGCCATGCCTGCATGAAGTCGGCGACCTGTTCCGGCGTGCCCTCGATGGTCAGGTGTCCGGACAGCTTGTCGGCCATCCGCGCGGCATAGGCGCCGACGGTCTCGCCGTCGCGGATCTCCTTCACGAAGCGCGCGCGGTCGCCGCCGATCATCGGACGGTCCTCGAGCGTCGGCAGGATCTCGTCGAGCGGGAACGGCTTGTCGAACGGATAGTCGGTGAAGTCGTAGTTGAACCGCTCACCGAGCAGGCCGCGCACAAGCGCCGGATGGGTCAGGTCGCGATAGAAGTCGCGCTTGTGCTTCACCTCGGCCTCGGTGGAGGCGACGAGCGGCATCAGCCCGGGCAGCACCTTCAGCGCGTCCGGAGAGCGGCCCTTGGCCAGCGCCAGCCGCCGCAAGTTGGCGCGAAAGGCGCGGCCGCCCTCGAGGTCCTTGAAGCCGGCGAAGATGGCCTCGCCATGGGCCGAGGCGAAGTCGAGCCCCCACTGCGACATACCGGCCTGGATCAGCACCGGATGGCCCTGCGGCGACGGCGGCGCGGCGGCCCACAGCGCCTTGACCTCGTCCAGCGCCTCATGGGCCTGGCTGTAGCGGACGGCGTGTTCTGGATGCTTGCCGGAACCGAAGTTGCGCCCGGCCGCCGAGCCCGAGGTGACCATGTTCCAGCCCGCGCGGCCGCCGCTCAGCCGGTCGACGGTGGCGAACTTGTCGGCCAGCACCCGCGGCGGGTGATAGGTGGTCGAGAAGCTGGCGGCGAGGCCGATGTCGCTGGTCGCCCCGGCCAGGGCGGCGATCTGGACCAGCGGATCGAGCGAATTGATCGAGGCCTCCCCGAGGACGCCGCCGGTGCGCTCCCGCGCGGCCAGGGTGTCCTCGAAGAAGACCATGTCGAACTTGCCGCGCGCCGCCAGCTGGGCGGCCTGGGCGTAGTGCTCGAGCGTCACCGACGCCTCGGGCCGCGTCTGCGGGTGCAGCCACGACGCGACATGGCCGCCCGTGGTCAGCATCCACAGGCCCAGGTGCAATTCTCCGCCGGGCGCGTCGGGGTCGAGGCTCATGCGGCGGCTCCCGAGATCGCGACCGGCCGGCCGACGCCCAGGCGCGCGCGCAGGTCGGCGCCCGGCCGCGCGCCGCCGTCAGGCCGCAGCAGGGGCAGCAGCTCGTCGCGGATCGCCGCGACCTCGGCGCCGCCCGCGGGCCGGAGCATCACGCCGTCGCACTGTCCCGCCGAGATGGCCGCGCCGATCGCCGAGGCGACCCCGTCCGGCTCGGCGGTGAGGTCGACCGGCCACTCGGCCAGCCGGCGAATTCCGGCCCGGCTCTCCAGGGCCGCAACGACAGCCAGCGCGCCGACCAGCAGGTCGTCGCGCGGATCGGTGCTGGCCGCGTCGCCGAGCTTCACCGGCCAGCCCTGCGGCGGCCTCGGCGCGTTCAGCGGACCGTCCACGGTGTAGTAGGCGCCCTCGTGCCGGATGCGGCGGACCTTGTCGCGGTCGGCGAACACGGACCGCGCCTTGTCGAACACCAGCGCGTCGTGGTCCCAGCTGTCGAACAGCTTCAGCACCACATCGAGATGCTCGGCGTCGCGCGCTGGATTGGTCGTCGGCAGGGACCGCCAGCCGGCCCGGCCCGCCGACAGCAGGTCGAGCGAGGCCAGCGCCCGCGCGACATGGAATGGCGCCCAGTCGCTGGACACCACCGGGACCACGCCCACCGTCCGCGTCCTGGCCACCAGCCAGCCGGCGATCGACAGCGGGTCCTCGCCGACGCGGTTGTCGCCGCCCTCGTCGCCGAGCTGCACGAAGTCGAACCCGTCCAGCCAGGCCGGGTCGCCGACGCCGTCCAGGGTCGTGATCCGCAGTCCAAGGAGCGCTGTGGGCGTCGGTGGCATGTGGTGCTGCTCTCGGTGGGAAGGCTGGAGGCTCAGAGGATCGCGCAGGCCTCCTCGAAGGCCAGGCGGGGCAGGCGCGGGAACAGGTTCTCGTCGGTGCCGTAGCCGATGCTGCAGACCAGGTTGGCCTCCCAGCGCGTGCCGGCGAAGAACTCGGCGTTGACCCCGTCGGTCTTGAATCCGGACATCGGCCCGCAGTCGAGGCCGAGCGACCGCGCCGCCAGCATCATGTAGGCCGCCTGCAGCGACCCGTTGCGGAAGGCGGTCTCGCGGGTCAGCGCCGCGTTGGCGGTGAACCAGTCCTTCGCCGCCGGATTGTGCGGGAACAGCTCGGGCAGCCGGTCGGCGAAGTCGAGGTCGTAGGCCATGATCACATTGACCGGCGCGGCCAGGACCTTGGCGCGGTTGCTCGACGACATGAACGGCGCCAGCCGCGCCTTGGCCGCGTCGCTGGTCAGGAACAGGAATCGGCCCGGCAGGCAGTTGCCCGAGGTCGGCCCGAGTTCGGCCAGCTCGTAGATCTCGCGGATCAGCGCCTCGGACACCGCCTTCGGCGACCATCCGTTGCGGCTGCGGGCGGTGCGGAACAGCTGGTCGAGACCGGGGTCTGACAGACGGTCGGGCATCTCGGGTCCTTTGCGAAGGCGCGTGTGACCGGTCGCGAGCGCGCCGACAGGCTGCAATCTCGGCGGCGCGGGGCCGCGTGGCTTGCCCCCAGCCGCCCAGAAGCTTTGCAGCCCGCACCCTTGCTCTGGACCGGACCCGCGATCGTCGCGACAGTCCCGGCCGGATCAGCGGAGGACCCGGAGCGGATGGGCGAAGTCGTCGTTGTGGGCAGCATCAATCTCGATCTGGTGGCGCTCGTCGAGCGGCTGCCGGAGGGCGGGGAGACCGTGGCTGGACGGTCCGGCGGCGCCCTGCTCGGCGGCAAGGGCGCCAACCAGGCGGTGGCCGCGCACCGCGCCGGCGCCCGCACCCGGCTGTTCGGCGCGGTCGGCGACGACGGCGCCGCCGAGACCGTGCTGGCGCAGCTCCGCGCCGCCGGCCTCGACACCGCCGAGGTCGAGGTGATCCCAGGACCGACGGGCGTGGCCCATGTCATCGTCGGCGGCGGCGACAACCTGATCGTCGTCGTCGCCGGCGCTAACGCGCGGCTGGACCCGGCGCGCACGGGGGCCATCGCGCTGTCGCCCGGCGACGTCTGCGTCGGCCAGCTCGAGACCAGCGAGGCGGCGCTGCTGGCCGGCTTCCGCCGCGCCCGCGAGCGCGGCGCCATCACCCTGTTCAACCCGGCCCCGGCCATACTGGCGATGATGGCCGGCCCGGCCGCGCTGTCGGATGTCATCGTCGCCAACGAGACCGAATGGGGCCTGCTCTCCGAAGGCGGCTTCGACCCCGCCGATCCGGCCGCGGGACTGGCCGCGGCGGCGCGGCGGCCCGGCCTCGACGGTGCGCGGATGCTCGTCGCGACCCTCGGCGGGCGCGGCGCCTGCGCCTGGATCGGCGGCGAGATCGTGATGCTGCCGCCGCATCCCGTGACGGTGGTCGACACCACCGGGGCCGGCGACTGCTTCTGCGGCTATCTGGCGGCGGGCCTGGCTCTCGGCGACGCCCCTTCCACCGCGCTGCGGCGGGCCAACGCCGCGGCGGCGCTGGCGGTGCAGACGGCGGGCGGGGCGTCCTCGGCGCCATACCGCGAGACTGTCGAGGCGGTGCTGGCGCGGGCCTGAGGGGCGCGGCGCGACAGGGATTGTGCGCTTGCGCACAAGACAGCCGACCGCCAACGACAGCACCGTCAAAGGTCCTGGAGGGCGAGGCCATGACCGACGCGACCATCGAGCTCGAAGCCCTGGCGCTGGCGGCGGAACACCGCGGGCGGACGCGGTTCGCGCCGTTGCCACGGCATCGTCTCGGCGACCTTGCCTTCGCCTACGCCGTCCAGGACCGCCTGATCCAGTTGCGCCAGGCGGACGGCGCCGGCGCTGTCGCCGGCTGGAAGATCGGCTTCACCACCGCGCCCATGCAGGCCCTCGCCGGCATCGGAGAGCCCGCCGCCGGGGCGATGCTGACCAGCGGCCTGCGATCCTCCGGCGCCGAGCTGCCGCGTGGCGACTTCACCCACCTCGGCCTCGAGGGCGAGATCGCCGTGCGCGTCAGCCACGCCTTTCCCGAGACCGACCCCATCCCCAGCGACCAGGTGCTGGCCCGGCTCGACGGCGTCGCCGCCGCGCTTGAGGTCACCGACGACCGCAACGCCGACTGGTCGCTGATCGAGGCCGCGTCGCTGATCCGCGACAACATCTGGAACATCGGCGCGGTGATCGGCCCGGTATCGCCGGCCGCAGCGATCGGCGTCCTCAGCGGCCGCAAGGGCGTGCTCAGCATCGACGGCGCGGTGCGCGAGGAAGGCATGAGCCAGGACATCGGCTGCGACCCGCTGGAGATCATCGCCTGGCTCGGCGCCCATCTCGCGCGCCGCGGCCAGCCGCTCCGGCCCGGGCAGTGGATCATGACCGGCAGCTTCGTCTCGACCACCTTCCCCGAGCCCGGCGCCCGCTACCGGTTCGCCGTCGAGGGCCTGGAGCCGGTCGAGGCCACGATCGTCTGATCACCGGTCAGGACACGAATTGGGCGCGCGGAATCAAGACCGTCCGCCGCCGAGCGACGAAGGTCGTCAGGTTCGATGGAGTTGTTTCATGCCGCCCGCCCAGTCGCCCCTGATGACCGCCGCCGTCCCCTCCCTGATCGGGATCGCGCCGCTGACCCAGCGCATCGGCGCCGAGATCTCCGGCGTCGACCTGACCGACGACCTCTCGGACGCGGTGATCGACGAGCTCAAGCAGGCGCTGGCCGACTATCAGGTGATCTTCTTCCGCGACCAGCAGAACCTCGACCATGAGAGCCACAAGGCGTTCGGCCGCCGGTTCGGCGACCTGTTCGTGCACAACGGCGTGTCGTCGATCCCCGGCCACTCGGAGATCGTCGCCATCCACGCCGACGCCAACTCCAAGTACATCGCCGGCGACAACTGGCACTCCGACCTGACCATGAACCCCGAGCCGCCGCTCGGCAGCATCCTCTATCTGCACACCATGCCGCCGGTCGGCGGCGACACCATCTGGTCGAGCATGTACGCGGCCTATGACGCGCTCTCGCCGCGGATGAAGGACCACATCGAGGGCCTGACCGCGCTGCACGACGGCGAGCACGTCTATCGCCCGATCATCAACGACCCGACCAAGACCTATCCCTGCTCGCGGCACCCGGTGGTGCGCATCCATCCGGTGACCGGCCGCAAGACCATCTTCGTCAACCCGTCCTACACGACGCGGATCGTCGAGCTGCCCGAGCCCGAAAGCGACGCCCTGCTGGCCTATCTCTACCAGCACTGCCAGGACCCCAACTTCCAGGTCCGCTTCCGCTGGCGGCCGCACTCGGTGGCCTTCTGGGACAACCGCTGCACCCAGCACTTCGCCATCTACGACTACTACCCGAACGTCCGCTCGGGCTTCCGGGTCACCATCGCCGGCGATACTCCGCGCGGTCCCTAGGCGCTCCCCCCGCCTTTCGAACTCCGGGCGGCGGCGGCTCAAGACGCCGCCGCCCTTTTTTCGTTCAGCTGGCCCTCGCCTTCTTGATCGCCGCCCAACCGGCCTGATAGCGCGGCACCAGCCAGCCGTTCAGCAGTCGCTGGGCGCCTTCCTGCCAGGAATAGCGGCCGCGGCGCGCGTATTTCGAGCGCAGCCCGACCTGCACAAGTTCGTCGACATGCAGATCCTGAACGGTGATCGCCATCATCGTCTGCTGGATGGCGTCGAGGCGGTGCGGGAAGGCCGGCTCGTCCATCGCCCCCGGCGCGAACAGCAGGCCGAAGTCCATCTCATGGCTCTCGGGGCCGTCGGGTCTCAGGATGAAATACATGATCAGGTCGCTGGTGAAGCCGAGCGACAGGGTCGGCGGGACATTGGCGAACATCACCCGCGACCGCTGCTCGTCGGTCAGTCCCGGGAAGATCGGCATCAGCGCCTTCTGGGTGACGTTGAAGCTGGCGTCCGGATGCAGCGTGCCGTTGAAGCGGTAGTAGCCGCCGGTGTCGGCGGGCAGATCCGGGAAGGTGGCCAGGGCGCTGGGCACGAAGTCGTGCAGCGGACCCTGGTGGAGTTTGTTGGCGTGGTAGCCGTCGTTGTTGTTCTCGAGCATGACCTTCCAGTTGAAGGGATAGCGCTCGGCCTTGGCCGGGATCGGTCCGTCGGCCGTGGCCGTGTTCCAGTTCTCGAGGACCGCCGCGACCGGTTCCAGGCGCGGCGCCAGCGGCGGCGCCTCGGCGTCGAAGTTGATGAACACAAAGCCGAGCCAGACCTCGAGCTGCAGGTTCGGCAGGCCGAAGGCGTTTCGGTCGAAGTCGCAGGTCTTCTCCATCGCCGGAGCGCCCTTCAGCCGGCCGTCGAGTCCGTAGGTCCAGCGATGGTACGGGCAGACGAAGGCGTTGGCCTTGCCCCGCCCCTCGGCGACCAGCATCGCGCGATGCTGGCAGACCGCCGACATCGCGCGCAGCACGCCGTCCTTGCCGCGGGCGATGATGATCGGCTCGCCGACCGTACGACTGGTGAAGTAGTCGCCCGGCTCGGCGGCCCAGGACTCGCGGCCGACGCAGAGCCACTCGTGGCCGAACACGGCCTCCTTCTCGAACGCGTAGAAGTCGGCGCTGGTGTAGCAGGCGGGCGGCAGCGCCTCGGCCAGACTGACGTCGGCGGCCGAACTGTCCAGCCCCTCGAAGAAGGCGTCCGAGAATAGGGTGGTGGGCATCTGCGGGGTCTCCGGTCATCGGCGCCGACAGGCGTCGCGCGAGGCAAGGCTAGGGTCGCGACGAGGTCTTGGTCTTGACTGTTCGCGCCCATTACCCGGTGGCGTCCGCGTCGGCCGCCGGGGCGGAACCCGGAAGGTTCGCGACGCGCAAAAACGCGGCATCCGGCGCTCAAACCGGGCCGGAAAGACCGCGTCGCGAGCAGGTCGCGCCGCAGCGCGGCGCGCGCGCCTTTCCACGGAGTCTCCAAGCATCGGTCTGCTACCAATCGAGAGTTGGCCGAGTAGACAAAGTCGGAGAACACAGAGTTGCGAAGCCCCCGCGGGCCTGCCGATAAACTTTCGCTCGAGCGGGGCGCGAAGCTTATACTTGAAGGCGAACGCCGATGAGCGGTTCCTACTTCACCACCCTGGCCTACCCTGCCTCGCCGCGCGTCGCGGCCTGGCGCGACGCGCTGGGCGAGTTCTCCGTCAGCGTCTCGAGGCCCGACCGGCTCGACAGCCTGTTCGGCACCATCGCCTCGGCGCGGTCGCCTCAGGGCGTGGTGTTCGGCCGCGTCGCCTGCGGCCCGCAGGACTGGACCTTCCTGACCGCGAAGCCGGGCGCGATGTCGCTGCTGCTCCATCTCGAAGGCGATGCCGCGCTGGTCTCGGACACGGTGCGAACCGTGCTGCAGCCTGGGGATATCGTCTATGTGCCGGGCGGCGCCTCAAGCGAGGTCAGCCTGCTGAGCGACGTGCGCCAGCTGCTGGTGAAGATCCCGCGGGACCTGCTGCGGTCGCGTCTGGCGACGCCGCTGTCGCCGCGCGCGGGCGTGCTGTCCGGGACCTCGGGCGGCGGCCCGTTGTTCACCGGCCTGCTGTCGGCGCTCGCCGGCGCGATCGAGGACCTGACCGCCGATCAGCTGCAGTCGGTCGAGATCGCCCTGCCCGAATTCCTCGCCGCCGGCCTGTCCGAGCAGCGCAACGAGAGTCTCCAACTCAGCGCCACCAGCGGCCAGACCGCCACGCTGCACAGGATTTCGCAGCTGATCGAGACGCGGCTGAGCGACCCCGATCTGTCGCTCTCGAATATTGCCGATCAGGCGGGCGTTTCCGTTCGATATACTCAAAAACTGTTTGAAGGCGTCAACGACAACTTCGGACGATACCTGCGCTTTCGACGCCTGGAGCGGTGCCGCGCGGACCTCGTCAACCCGCTCTACATGCACCTGTCGATCACCGACATCGCCTTCCGCTGGGGCTTCAGCGACGCCTCCTATTTCAGCCGCGCCTTCCGCGACCAGTACGCCACGACGCCGCGCGCCTATCGCACCGAGGTCAGCGGCCGGCTCGCCCAGAACCTGCTCATGAACATGAGCCGCGGCTGGCCCGACATCACCCACGACGCCTACGTCAAGCTGACCCGCGACGAGCAGGCCCCGGCCGAGGCCCTCAACCGCGCGACCGACGATGGCGAGGCGCTGGCCCGCCCGGCTCCGGGCGCCCTGCCGCCGAGCGTGCAGACCTTCAACGGCTTCAAGCACCACCATCTGCCGGCCAACGAGAAGACCGTGCACTGGGGCTATCTCAGCCATTCGCTGACCCCGACGCTCGAGGTCGAGTCCGGCGACTACATCACCGTCGAGACCCTGTCGCACCATTGTGGCGACGACTACGAGCGGATGATCAAGGGCGATTCCGGGGCCGAGAGCGTCTACCAGTGGACCGCCGACCAGAAGGCCGTGGCCCGCCGCGGCGCCGGCCCGATGAGCGCCAACATCTTCCAGCGCGGCGCCGGCGAGGGCTTCGGCGTGCAGATCTGCACCGGACCGATCGCGATCCGCGGGGCCGAACCCGGCGACGTCGTCGAGGTCCGGATCCTCGACATCCGCCCGCGTCCCTGCGCCAACGCCCGCTACGCCGACCGCGCCTTCGGCAGCAACGCCGCCGCCTGGTGGGGCTTCCACTACAAGGAACTGCTCGGCGAGCCGCGCCCGCGCGAAGTGGTGACCATCTACGAGATCGACTGCGCCGAGGACGGCGAATACGCCACGGCCGCCTACAGCTTCCCTTGGACGCCGCAGACCGACCCCTACGGCGTCGTCCACAGGACCATCGACTATCCCGGCGTCTGCGTCGACCACGCGACCGTGGTCGAGAACCATGACGCGCTCAGGAACATCCGCATCCCGTTGCGCCCGCACTTCGGCCTGATCGCCCTGGCGCCGCGCGAGGCGGACCTCGTCGACTCGACGCCGCCGTCCTACTTCGGCGGCAGCACCGACAACCATCGCACCGGCAAGGGCGCCACGGTCTACCTGCCGGTCAGCGTGCCCGGCGGCCTGCTGTCGCTGGGCAATCCGCACGCCGCCCAGGGCGATGGCCAGATCGGCGGCACGGCCATCGAGTGCTCGATGACCGGCGTCATCCAAGTGGTGCTGCACAAGAAGAAAGGCCAGGCCGGCAAGCCCTTCGCCGACCTCGACTCACCGCTGCTGGAGACGCCCGACGCCTGGATCGTCCATGGCTTCGCCAGCGCCAACTATCTGGCCGAACTGGGTCAGACCGCCCAGAGCGAGATCTACAAGCGATCGTCTCTCGATCCGGCGATGCGCGACGCTGTGCGCAAGATGCGCCGCTTCCTGATGACCGCGAAGGGGCTGACGGAGGACGAGGCCATCTCGCTGATGTCGGTCGCGGTCGACTTCGGCGTGACCCAGGTCGTCAACGGCAACTGGTGTGTCCACGGGGTGCTGCGCAAGTCGCTCTTCTGCGACACGCCCGACATGACCAAGCGATAGGGGACCGCGCCAGAGCCGCTCCAGTCACGTCGACCAAGGCGACAATACAAGCAACGCTCGGCGAAGCATCGCCGCGTGTTTAAAACCGTGCGTTCAAGCGAAACTGAATATCCGATCTGTAAGAGTGGCAAGAAGGACGCGATCGCAGAGGTACTTGCCCGATACAAGATTTGTTCGTTGCCATGCAAGACCCGGACCGCCCTCGACCGGCAACCATCAATCTCGATGCTGAGCAGCATTTTACGAGCCACAATCGAGGGGGCGACATGTCGCGCAACTGCCGATACTTCAGAAAAATTCTCCTGTCGTCCGCCGCGGCGCTGAGCCTCGGCGCCGTCGCCGGGGTCCAACCGGCCTTTGCGCGCGAGGACGCCGACGCCGCCGAGACGACCGAACTGGAGACGATCACCGTCACCGCCCAGCGCCGCGCCGCCAACCTGCAGGCCGAAGCGCTTTCGGTCAGCGCCATCTCCGGCGACACCATCCAGAAGGCCAACATCGTCGATATCGCCGGCCTGAACGGGTATGTCCCCGGCCTGCTGGCGCAGCGCAGCTCTGGCTCCGAGCTGATGATCAACATCCGCGGCGTCGGCTCGGAAACGCCGCAGAACATCTACGGCCAGCCCGGCGTGTCGGTGTTCATCGACGGCCTCTATGTGCCGACCTCACTCGGCGTTCTGCAGGGCTTCTTCGACCTCGACCGGGTCGAGGTCCTGCGCGGTCCGCAGGGCACCCTGTTCGGCCAGTCCTCGACCGGGGGCGCCATCAGCATCGTCTCCAAGCAGCCGGTGCTCGGCGACTTCGGCGGCGACGCGTCGTTTAGCTACGGCAACTACAACCTCAACCGCGAGTTCCTGGGCCTCAACATCCCGCTCAGCGACACCCTGGCCCTGCGCGCGTCCGTCCAGCACTACGCGCACGACGGCTTCGCCAGGAACGTCGCCATCCCCGGCTACGACCTCGACGAAGCCGGGGAGACCAACGCCAAGGTCTCGCTGCTCTGGAAGCCGACCGACGACTTCTCTGCCACCTTCATGGCCCGCAGCTACGAGACCGACACCAACGGCGCGGCCCAGAAGAACATCCTCGACCCGCTCAAGGACCCGCGCGAAGTCCAGCAGGACTTCCCGACCGCGCTGAACATGACCTACCAGATGTACAGCGCCAACCTGGTCTGGGAGCTGCCGCTCTTTACGGTGAAGTCGATCACCGGCTTCCAGAAGATGAAGAACGATCAGCAGATCGACAACGATCGCCTGACCTACGACATCCTCGGCCGTTGGGACGCCCAGGCGCTCTGGCAGTCCAACTCCGAGACCTGGAGCCAGGAAATCAACCTGGTCTCGATCCCGGGCGGCAAGCTGGACTGGATCGCCGGCGTCTTCCTGATCGAGAGCAAGGTCGACCAGTACATCGCCGAATTCCGCGGCGACACGCCGCCCCCGGCCAGCCTCGACATCCCGCCGCCCAGCGGCCCGACACCGGCAGATCTCGGCTACGAGGAGTACTCGGAGATCACACGTCGGTCGTGGGCGCCCTTCTTCCAGGCCACCTACCACTTCACCGACGACCTGCGGATCACCGGCGGCGCCCGCTACAACCACGACTCCTACAAGGGCAAGGCCAGCTTCTTCTACTCGCCGCTCGCGTCGGTGCCGGACTTCTCGGAAGGCACCACGACCGGCAAGCTCGAGCTGGAATACGACGTCGCGCCGGACAGCATGGTCTACGCGTCGTGGACGCGCGGCTACAAGCCGGGCGGCATCAACAACGCCTATGACGGCTCGTCGATCATCGTCGAACAGGGCTTCAACAAGGAGACCGTCGACTCCTACGAGATCGGCTCCAAGAACGAGTTCCTGGACCGCACGCTGCGCCTGAACGTCGCCGCCTTCTACTCGGTCTACAAGGACATGCAGTACCTCTCGTCCGACCCGGTGATGTGGCAGGACGGCACGGCCAACATTCCCGACGCGCGCATCTGGGGGCTGGAACTGGAAGGCTCGTGGCTCGCGCTCGACAACCGGCTGCGGATCAACGGCAACCTGACCTCGCTGGGCGGGGAACTGCAGGATGACTACTACATCCTGGACGCCCAGTCGGCGAGCGCCGCCCGGGCGGCCTACATCGCCGCCAACCCGGGGGCCAGCGAGTACGATGACGCGACGATCGCGGCCGTCGCCGCCGCCGCCGCGAACAGCAAGGGCAGCAAGCCGCCCAAGCTGCCGAAGTGGGCCGGCTCGATCAACGCCGCCTACACCTTCGACGCCGCTGGCGGCACCATCACTCCGAAGATCGAGTGGGTCTATCGCGGCGACTTCATCTACCGCGTGTTCGACAGCTCGGCCCTGGACCAGGTGCCGTCCTACAGCAGCCTGAACCTCTACGTCGATTACATCCCGCCGGTGGAAGGCCTGCGCTTCTCGCTGAGCGCGACCAACCTCACCGACGAGGACGGCATCGGCGGCCGGTTCACCGACCCCTACGGCAGCGGCCAGACGAGCAACGAATACATCGCTCCCCGGCAGGTCGTGTTCACGGTGGGCTACGCCTTCTAGCCAGTCCGCCGACAGGGCCCGGGCGCGCATCAGGTTTGCCTTCCTTTTCCTGACGTGCGCCCGCGGCCTCCCCTTTCAGTAAACAGGAGTTCCTCTTGGAACGTAGATGGCTGGTCCTCGTCGCGGTCTCGCTGATGTTCTTCTTCATCAGCAGCGCGACCTTCATGTCCCTCGGGCTGGTGCTGCCTTCGATGATGGCCGAGCTGAAATGGTCCCAGACCGAGGCGGGCGCGACTTTCTCCGTGCTTGGCCTCGCCTGCTGCCTCGCCAGCCTGCTGCCGATGATGCTGGTCCGGCGGATCGGCACGCGCTGGACCATGTTCCTGGGGGCGCTGATGCTCGCCGCCGGCTTCCTGCTCGGCTTCGTCACCCAGGGTCTGATGCTGTTCCTCGTCGGAACCGGGCTGATGGGCGTGGGCTTCGCGCTCTGCGCCAACATTCCGGGCGTCTACCTGCTGGCGCGCTGGTTCCCTGAGAAGTCGGCGCGGATCATCGGCATCTACTTCATGTGCGGCGCCGCCGGGGGCGTGGTCGGACCGCCGCTCGCCGCCGACCTGGTCGCCTCGATGGACTGGCGGTCCTGGTGGATGATCCTGGCGGTCGGCGCGACCACCATGAGCATGGTCAGCCTGATCCTGATCCGCGACCGCCCGCTGGCCGAGGACGAGGCCGGGGTCGCCATCCAGGAGACCGGTCCCGACGCCGCGAACTGGTCCTACAAGGACGCCGTGCGCACGCCGCAGTTCGCGCTGCTGGCCGCCGCCATGGTCGTTACGCAGGCCTGCGTCACCGTCATGCACAGCGCCGCCGCGATCCACTTCAACATGCTCGGCCATCCGGCGGCCTTCGCGGCCGGCGTGCTCGGCTTCCAGGCCCTGATGGCGGCCATGGCCAAGGGCCTCTCCGGCGCCGTCGGCGAGCGCATCAACCCGCGCCTGGTGCTGGTCGGGGGCCTCGCGCTCGAGGCCGTCGGCTTCGTCGTGCTGTCGATCGCGGCGACGCCGCTGCTGGCCGGGGTGTTCGCCGTCACTTTCGGCGTCGGCTGGGGCGCCGCCTACCTCGCCATCACCGTGCTGATGATCAGGTACTTCGGCCCGCGGACGGGCAGCGACGGCATGTCGCTGGTCTGGCTGCTGACCGTGTTCGCTTCGCTGGCGCCGGCCGGCGCGGGCATGGTCGCCGACGGCCTCGGCTCCTACGGACCGGCCTTCGTGGCCGGGGCCCTGATGCTGCTGCCGATCGGGGTGGGCCTGCTGATCGTACGCGATCCTGTGCGCAAGGCGCTGCACGCGAGCGCGGCCGGATCGGCGCCGGGCGTCGTCGCCGAGGGGGTCGCCTGAGCTCTCGGGCGGGGCCCGCCGCTCCGCCCGACACCGGCCTTGGGCGCAAGCCACCAATTGTGCGCGGGAGCACAAGACCAGGACCGCGCGGACGATCAGTCTGCACAGGCTTTCGCGAACAGACCGTTCGCCGGCGACAACAACAGACGACGACATGGGGGACGGTCTGCGTTCCCCAGCTCCAGGACAGGGCGGCGTTTCGGGTTCGAACGTCAGGGCCGAGGCGCGTGACCACACGCACGACCGGCATCGGTAAGGGAAAGAGACGCCATGACGGCCGTAGTGGAACTTGAGGTGCGCGACCTGAAACCGGGCTTTGGCGCGGAAATTCTCGGGGTCGATCTGGCCAAGGCCGACGAGCCGACGCTCGACGCGGTGGTGGAGACCTTCCACGCCAGCGGCGCCATCCTGATCCGCGACCAGACGATGGGCCCGGCGGACCTGCTGGCGCTGATCAGCCGCTTCGGCGAGCCCGAGGGCCACACGCTGCAGGAATACACCCTGCCCGGCTTCCCCAACATCTACATCCTGTCGAACCGTGTCGTGGAGGGCCGAGCGATCGGCGCCCACAACGACGGCGTCGTCTGGCACACCGACTACAGCTACCGTCAGGAGCCGGTGATGGGCACGATGCTCTACGCCGTCGAGGTGCCGCCCGAGGGCGCCGACACCCTGCTGGCCGACATCGTCGCGGCCTACAAGGCCCTGCCCGAGGCGCGCCGCGAGCAGCTCGATCCGCTGGTCGTCCACCACAGCTTCCGGCACTTCATGGAGAACCGCGTCTACGGCAAGGCGGAGACCAGCCCCGAGCTGTTCCTCGAGAACCCGGACGTCTTCCACCCCCTGATCCGGCAGCACCCCTCGGACGGGCGCAACGCGCTCTGGGTCTCGACGGGCACCGTCAAGGGCGTCATCGGCATGCCTGAGCCCGATGGCACGACCCTGGTCGACGAGCTCGTCGCCTTCGCGACCCAGGAAGAGTTCATCTATCGCCACAAATGGCGGGTTGGGGATGTGCTCATGTGGGACAACCGCTGCACGCTGCACACCGGCACCCTGTTCGACGACACCAGGTACATCCGCGAGATGCACCGGCTCTGGGTCAAGGGCGACCGCCCGCTGGGCGCCGACGGGAAGCTCGTCGAGGCGCCGGAGACCGTCGAGGTCTGAGGGCTTAACGGCCGAGGCGTCCTGGCCAGCGCGAGCACATCGGATGTCGCGGCAGCGGCTGCCCGGGACCGGCAGGTCGACAGGATCTCGGCGTCCCGATCACGAACGCCTTGCCAAAGCGACGCCGCTGCTGGATCAAACGCCGACCGCGCGCGCTATCGTGCTGTGACGAGGCCACCGATGTCCGACGCCCCCCGCCGACCGATCCTGAAGCTGAAGAACCCGCCCAAGCCGAAACCGGTCGGGTCGCGCTGGAAGTGCAAGCCCTGCGGCGCCGTGGTCGTGCTGACCGGCGGCGAGCCGCCGACCGACGAGGTGCGCTGCCCCGCCTGCAACGCACGGCTGGGCGTGGCCGGGGACTTCACCGCCGACGGCGCCAGCAAGGTCCGCGCCCGCCGGGTGGCCGACCTGCCCGCCTGACGCCAACTTCCTGTTGTCCGCCCCCACGGCAACGGCGCATTGAGTCGACGTAGAGTCGCCGGCCACAGGCGACGATCCAGGGAGAGACGTGATGGATATCCTGGCCGCGGTCGCCACCGGCGCCGGCAAGCCTTTCGAGCTTCGCACCCTGACACTGGACGACCCGCGCGACGACGAGGTGCTGGTGCGCATCGTCGGGGTCGGGGTCTGCCACACCGATATCGTCTTCAAGGAAAGCCAGACGATCCCGCCCCCCGCCGTGCTCGGCCATGAGGGCTCGGGCATCGTCGAGAAGATCGGCGCCAAGGTCACCAAGGTGGCGGTGGGCGACCGCGTCGCCCTGACCTTCCGGTCCTGCGGCCACTGCTCGCGCTGCGACCGCGGCGACGCCGCCTACTGCGAGACCATGCCGATGCTGAACTACATCGGCATGCGGCCGGACGGGTCCAGGAACCTGCACGACGGCGAGACGCCGGTCGCCGGAAGTTTCTTCGGCCAGTCGTCCTTCGGCTCGCACGCCATCACCTACGAGCGCAATCTGGTGAAGGTGCCCGAGGACCTGCCGCTGGAGCTGATCGGCCCGCTGGGCTGCGGCATCCAGACCGGCGCCGGCGGCGTCATGCGCTCGCTGGCCTGCGAGGCGGGCTCCAGCCTGCTGATCACCGGCGGCGGTCCGGTCGGCCTCAGCGCCGTGATGGGCGGCAAGATCCAGGGCTGCGCCACCATCATCCTCGTCGAGCCGCACGCCGGCCGCCGCGCCCTGGCGCTGGAGTTCGGGGCCACCCACGTCATCGACCCGGCCGAGGCGACCGACCTGGTCGCGGCCGTGCGCGCGATCCTGCCCAAGGGCGTCGACTACGCTTTCGACACCACCGGCGTGCCGGCGGTGCTCGCGGCGGTGCCCGGAACCCTGGCTTCCAAGGGGGTGTTCGGCATCGTCGGCATCTCCCCGCCGGGCACGCCGACGCCGGGCGACCTCAACACGGTCATGACCTTCGGCCACACCATAAAGGGCATCATCGAGGGCGACAGCGATCCCGACGTCTTCCTGCCCGAGCTGATGGAGCACTGGCGGGCCGGCCGCCTGCCCTTCGACCGGATGATCAAGACCTTCCCGTTCAGCCAGATCAACGAGGCCATCGAGGCCCAGCACCGCGGCGACTGCATCAAGGTGGTGCTGCTGATGGAGTGAGGGCCGCAACCCTCAAACTCCGCTCATCCCCGCGAAGGCGGGGACCCAGGTGTTTTTCGTAGCTGCGCTTAAGGCTGCTGAGCGTGTCAGAACCGCCCGGAGGTAAAAAGCCTGGGTCCCCGCCTTCGCGGGGATGAGCGGTGATGTGGTCAGCCCACCACCACGTCCAGCCGCTCCATCCCGCGGAAGAACGGCAGCTTGCGCCACGCGGGGGTCTCTTCCGGCCGCGCCAGCGTCAGGGTCGGGAAGCGCTGGAACAGCATCGACAGCGCCACCTGCGCCTCCAGCCGCGCCAGGGGCGCGCCGATGCAGATGTGGGCGCCGCCGCCGAAGGCCACGTGCGGCTTGTGCTTGCGGGTGACGTCGAAGCGGTGCGGGTCGTCGTAGACGTCCGGGTCGCGGTTGGCGGCGCGCAGTGACAGGGTCATCGACTGGCTCTGCTTCACCGGGCATCCGCCGACCTCGAGGTCGCTGGAGGCGATGCGGCCGGTGATGTCGACCGGCGGCTCGTATCGCAGCACTTCCTCGACCAGGCCGTTGATCAGCTTGGGGTCGGCCCTCAGCTTGGCCAGCTCGTCCGGATTGAGGATCAGCAGCCGCACCGCGTTTCCGATCAGGTCGGTGGTGGTGAGGTTGCCGCCGACCAGCAGGGCGGTGAGGTTGATGCGCAGCTCGTCGTCGCTCAGAGCGGCGCCCTCGGCCTGCAGCCGGACCATGTCGGTGATCAGGTCGTCGCGCGGCTCGGCCCGGCGCTCGGCCATGATCTGGGTGAAATAGGCGGTCAGGGCGGCGCTGGACCGCTCCATGAACACGGTCTCGTCAGGGGTGCGGAACGGGTTCAGCCCCTGGATCAGGCCCTCGGACCATTCGCGGAATTCAACCAGCCTCGCGTGGTCGACGCCGAGGATGGCGGCGATCACGTCGATCGGGATCGGCACGCAGAACCGGTCCATCAGGTCGAAGGCCGCCTCCCCCTCCAGCGCATCGAGGGTCTCGCCGACGATGCGCTCGACCTGGGGCCGGAACTTCGCCACCCGCGCGTAGAGCGCCTGGGCCAGCGGCCTGCGGATGCGGGCGTGGTCGGGGTCGTCGAGTGTCAGGATGCTGCTGATGCTCGAGCGCGGGATGCTGGGGTCGACGCCGTCAACCAGCCGCCGCTGCAGCATCGCCCCGGCCTCGGCCCGGATCGGGTCGCGCCACATCTCGAGGTCCGACACGATCGCGCGCACGTCGCTGTAGCGGCTGACCACGAAGCTTCCGGAGACCGTGTCGCGATGCACCGGGCAGCGGCTGCGCAGGTCGTCCAGCACCGCGTGCGGATCGACGCGATAGGCCTCGTTCAGCGGAGTCAGCTCGAGAATCGAGGGGAGCGGCTTGTCGTCCATGGCGGCGTTTCCTTCACGCCTGTGTTCGGCGTTTGAAGGAAAGCTGACACCCCCGTCATTTTGGCGCAAGCGCGCTCACGCCTTCGCGCAGGCCATCAGCTCGCCGTCGGCCTTGATCTCGCGGGTGGCGATGGTGGTCGAGAACCGCTGCACGCCCGGCAGCCGCCACAGCTGGCCGCGCAGGAAGTCGTCGAGCGCGGCGAGATCCTTCGACAGCACCTGCAGCTGGTAGTCGGTTTCGCCGACCGTGGCGTGACAGGCGAGGATCGTCGGATGGCGGACCACCGCCGCCTCGAACTCGCCGTGCTGCTCGAACGCGACGGTGACGTTGACGAAGGCGCGGGTGGCCAAGCCGAGCGCCGTCGGGTCGATGACCGTGCGGTAACCGCGGATGACCTTCGCCTCCTCGAGCGTCTGCACCCGCTTCCAGCAGGGCGACTTGGTCAGGCCGGTCTGGTCGGCGAGCTCGGCGAACGACTGCCGCGCATCGCGCTCGAGCAGGGTGAGCAGTTCGCGGTCGATCTGGTCCATGCGACTTCCCGTAACGCCGATCCAAAGGACAATGTCCTTTCATGGCGAATAATATAGAACAATCGTGCCGCGAGACCAGCGCCCTGCCCACCGATCGCGGACAATGTTTCGCGTCCCTCGCGCTAGACTGCCGCGCAAGGGAGACACGACATGGACCGCAAGGCCTTCTACGACCGCATCCAGGCGCCGGCCGAGCTCGACTACGAGCTCTACATCGGCAGCGAGAAGCTGCTCAGCTGCCAGAAGCCGTACGAGGCGCTCGTCAACCACGACGAGCTGCAGTTCCAGATCGTGCACCAAGTCGAGGAGCTGTGGATGAAGCTCATCGCCTACACCCTGCTCGACGTCGACGAGTACATGAAGGCTGGCGAGAGCCACCGGGTGGTCACCCTGATGGGCCGCTGCCACCGGCTGGTGCGGCTGATGATCGAGCAGCTCGACATGCTCGAGACCATGTCGCCGAAGGAATACCAGGAGATTCGCCTGCAGCTCGGCAACGGCAGCGGGCAGGAGTCGCCCGGCTTCCGCACCCTTCTGAAGATGCCGCAGCACCTGTGGGACAGCTATGTCGCGACCTACCTGACCCCGCACGGCCGCACCGTCCGCTCGGTCTACGACCACGACTACGCCCACGACGCCGCCTATGCGGTGGCCGAGGCGCTGATCGAGTTCGACGAGTTGTTCGGCAAGTTCCGCGCGAACCACATGTTCCTGATCCAGCGCTCGATCGGCATGGGCGCCTCGTCGCTGAAGGGCCGGCCGTCGGAGCTGCTGCAGTCGGGCGTCCGCCACCGCTTCTTCCCCGAGCTGTGGGACGTGCGCGTCGCCATGACCGACGACTGGGGCGGCGAGTACGGCCGCGTCCGCGACAGCCTCTCGGCCGCCGTCCCGGCATGACGGACGCCGCCCGCGCCCTGTTCAAGATCCCCGACGGCGGCGCCTATCTGCTCGCCCATTCGGTCGGCGCCCTGCCGCGCAAGGCGCTGACCCGGCTGGAGAGCGCCGTGCTGACGCCCTGGGCCGAGAAGGGCTCGGACGGCTGGGGCGACTGGCTGGACGCCATCGACGGCTTCCGGGGCGCGCTGGCCGGCCTGCTCGGCGGCGAGGCGGCGGACTACTGCCCACAGCCGAACCTGTCGGCCGGGCTGTTCCGGCTGCTGTCGGCCCTGCCCGTCGCGGCCGGCCGGCCGGTGCTCGTGGCTTCGGACCAGAGCTTCCCGTCGATCGGCTTCGCCATGGCCGGTCTTGAGCGGCTCGGCTTCCAGCTCAAGCTCGTCGCGGGCGATCCGACCGACCTCAAGACCTGGGCCTCCGCCATCGGGCCCGACACCGCCGCCGTGGTGGTCATGCACGTCCACTCCAACAGCGGCGCGGTCGCGCCGGTAGGCGAGATCGCGGCCCTGGCCAAGGCCGTCGGCGCGGTGGTCATCGCCGACGTCGCGCAGTCGGCGGGCGTCCTGCCCATCGACCTTCCCGGCTGGGGCGTCGACGCGGCGGTCGGCTCCTGCGTGAAGTGGCTGTGCGGCGGGCCGGGCGCCGGCTGGCTGTGGGCCTCCGCCGCCCTCTGCGCCCGCGCGGAGCCGATCGAGATCGGCTGGTTCAGCCACGAGAACCCTTTCGAGTTCGACATCCGCGACTTCCGCTACGCGCCCGACGCGCGCCGGTTCTGGGGCGGCACGCCATCGATCGCCCCCTACGCGCTGGCCACCGGCGCGATCGAGACGATCGCCGGGATCGGCGTCGAGGCGGTGCTGGCCAACAATCGCGCCCTGACCGACCGGATCGTGGCGCGGGTCGGCGACCGCTGGTTCAATCCCGATCGCGCGGGCTTCGGCGGCACCCTGGCCATCGAGGCCGGCCCGGAGCTTGAGGCCGCGCTGAAGGCCATCGACGCACGCTTCGACCGGCGCGGCCCGGTGCTGCGGCTGTCGTTCCATGCGTACAATTCGCTGGATGAGGCGGACGAGGTGGCGGGGGTTCTGGCCTCCATCTGACCCCTCCCTCCCCTTTATGGGGAGGGTGTCTCGCGAAGCGAGACGGGTGGGGTACGGCGGCCGCGGAGCCCCACCCTGGCTGGCTGGCGCCGGCCTGTCCCTCCCCATGAAGGGGAGGGAGAACACCTCTCAAAGTTGACACCGCCCGCCCCCGGGCGTACCCGATCTCCATCGAACCGGTCCGCGAGGACCCGCATCAGCGAGCCTGTACCCGTGACCGTCACCTCTTTCATCGACTGCCGGACGATCCCGTCCGCCGTCCATGACGGTGGCCGTATCGTCACTGCTCGCGAGGCTCGAACCGCCTAGACCGCCACCCGCGCGTCAGGCCTTCCACACCCCTCCCGAGCCCGCTGCTCCGGAGGGTTTTTCTTACCCGCCGCCAGCCTCGGGTCCGGGCAAGAACAAAGACCCAGGTCGATGATCGACGAATTGAACACCCCTCTCGCCGCCCGCCCGGCGACCGCCACGCCCGCCGAACACGCCCGCGCGGGCCGCGACCGCTTCGTGCTCGAGGCGCGCGACCTGCTGATCCTGGCCGGCCCGCTGGTCTTCACCCAGCTGGCGCAGATGGCGGTGCTGGCCACCGACGTCGTCCTGCTCGGTCGGCTGTCGACGCATGCGCTGGCGGCGGCGGCGATCGGCAACACGGTCTACTACTTCTGCTGGCTGATCGGCAGCGGCCCGGCCTCGGCGGTCTCGCCGATGGTCGCCCAGCTGATGGGGGCCCGGCCCGGCGACAAGGCCGGCGTGCGCAGCATCGTGCGCATGGGGCTGTGGGGCGCGGTGCTGCTGTCGATCCCGCTGGTCCCGATCCTGCTGTCGACCCGCTTCATCCTCGAGCATCTCGGCCAGGACCCGATGCTGGCCCAGGGCGCGGGCCAGTTCACGGCCATGCTCTGCTTCGGCCTGCCGTTCTCGTTCGGCTTCCAGGTGCTGAGGAACTACGCCACGGCGCTGAACCGGCCGAACGCCGCCCTGTGGGTGATGCTGTCGTCGATCCTCTTCAACGGTCTCGCCGCCTGGACGCTGATCTTCGGACACTTCGGTTTCCCCAGGCTCGGCCTTACCGGCGCCGGCATCGCCACCTCGCTGTCGGCGGTCTGGGCCTTCGTGGCCATGGTCGTGGTCGTCTGGCTGACGCCGTCGCTGCGCGCCTACCGCGTCTGGCGACGGCTCAACCGCCCGGTCTGGCGGCGCCTGCGCGAGATCATGCTGCTGGGCATGCCGATCGGCGTGACGATGCTGTTCGAGGCGATGCTGTTCAACGCCATGACCCTGGTGGTCGGGACGTTCGGCGGCGTGCCTCTGGCGGCGCACCAGGTGGCTCTGAACTTCGCCTCGGTGACCTTCATGATCCCCATGGGGGTGGCCATGGCCGCCACCGTGCGCGTCGGCCGCTTCGTCGGCGCGGGCGATCGCGAGGGCGCGCGCCGGGCCGGCTTCACGGCCATGGTCGTCGGCGCCGGGCTGATCGGCCTGTTCGGGGGACTGATGTTCTACGGCGGCGAATGGATCGCCGGGCTGTACATCCGCGACCGGTCCGAGGAAGGCCTGCAGGTGATCGCCCTGGCGGCCCTGTTCCTGAAGGTGGCGGCGGCGTTCCAGATCGTCGACGCCCTGCAGGTGGTCGGCGCCATGTCGCTGCGGGGACTCAAGGACGCCCGCATGCCGATGGTCCTGGCCGGGGTCAGCTACTGGCTGTTCGGGGCGCCGATGTGCATCTTCCTCGGCGTCTACCTGGGCATGCAGGGGCTGGGCGTCTGGATCGGCCTGGCCTTCGGGCTCGGGGTGGCGGCGCTGGCCATGTGCACGCGCTTCCACCTGCTGACCCGCAAGCGCCTGCCGGTCTAGGGGCGGCGATCAGCTGGCGTCGGCGGCGCGCGCGGGATAGCCGCCGCCGACGTCCGAGCCGATGCGCAGCAGGCGCAGCCCGTCGAACTCGTCGCGCACTTCGGCGTAGCATTCGCAGGCCCGGGCGGTCAGCGCCGCGCGGTCGCGGATGGTGACATTGCCGCGGCTGTAGCTGACCAGTCCGGCCGCCTTCAGGGTCGCCGCCGAGGCGCTGATCGTGGTCCGCTGCGACCCGGTCATCACCGCCATGTAGTCCTGGGTGAGCATGAAGCTGTCGCCGCCGACGCGATCGGAGGTCATCAGCAGCCAGCGGGCCAGCCGCGAGTCGATCGGGTGGAGCACGTTGCAGGCGGTGTTGCGTTCGGCCTGCAGGCCATTGGCCCGAACATGCAGCAGGAAGAGCTGCAGCAGCCTTGGGCTTTCACGCAGCCGGTGACGGAGCACGGCGGCCGGCAGCCGGAGCCCGACACCGCCGACCTGGCTGAAGATACGGCTGCGGACGACATGGTCGGTTGCGGCGTCAAGCAGCGCGACCGCGCTCTCGCAGCCGATGGTGCTGGTCTCGACCGAGCGGCCGTCGCGCATCACCGTGACCACCGACACCACCGCGGTGCTGGGGAAGAAGACCGTCGTCGCGGTATCGCCGACCTCGAACAGGGTGCTGCCGCGCGGAAGAGAAACTTCGGTCAGCGAAGGACCCAGGACTGCCAGGTCGGCCCGGTCGAGCGAGGATAGAAAGAAGTTCCTGAAAATCACTGCTTCCGCCACCGTGAGAATTCACGGAAAGGCTTATGCGCTGGGTGCGAATAATCGCGAGAGGTTTTGACCAAATATTGAAAGTAATTTGCAATATACACTGCCTTACGCCAGATAGCGATTTATGATTTCGCCATCGAATTTATTATGTCGAATTTCGACGCCTACTTGGTCGGCTAGGCTACATATGGCGACGTCGCGCGACGGGCCGGGTCGCTGGCAGGCCCCCTGCTTCGCCGCCTCGCGGCGCGTGCCTCCACGGCGTCCGGCGGGTGAGTCGCAACATGAACGGGGGGTGATCAGCCCGGTTCAGGTACGGCTCAAGGGCGGGGGCCCATAACCACTCCAACGACGGCGAACCGGGATTGTCCCTGGAGCCGCCGTCTACGGAGACACGCCATGAAGAAGTTCCTGACCGCCGCGATCGCGATGTCGGTTCTGGCCACCGCCGGCGTCGCCAGCGCCCAGCCCTACCAGGGCCGTGACGCCCGCTACGAGCAGGGCCAGGATCGCCGCGACGACCGCCGTGACGACCGCCGCGAAGCCCGCAGCGATCGGCGGGATGACCGCGCCGACCGCCGCGACGACCGTCGTGACGACCGCGCCGACCGTCGCGCCGAAAACCGCTACGAACGTCGCGCCGAGCGTCGCTACAACGCGGGCCGCTACCACGCCCCGCGTGGCTACCAGGCCCGCAGCTGGCACCGCGGCGATCGCCTGCCCTCGAGCTATCGCAGCAACGCCTACCGGGTCGACTACCGGGCCTATCGCCTGGCGCCCCCGCCGCGCGGCTACGCCTATCACCGGGTCGGCAACGACGTCGTCCTGACCGCGATCGCCAGCGGCGTGGTCGCCTCGGTTCTGGTCGGCATGTTCAACTAGACTGACACTACCGACCTGAAGGCGCCCCCGGGGATCTCCCTCTCCGGGGGCGTTTTCGTATCTGCTGACGGGGACATGCTCCGCGAAGCGGTACGTGTCCCCTGTCTGTAACCGGGACACGCACCCTGGGGAGCATGTCTGCCACGCGCTAAGTCGCCAGGGCCCGCCGCCGCTTCACCCGCGCCTTGCGCTTCTTCGCCCAGATGATGACGCCGGTGACGCTGAGCGCCGCGACCACGAGGCCGGTGATCGAGATCAGGATCCGCCCGGGCAGGCCGAGGATGCGGCCGGAATGCAGCGGGAACTGCGCCTGCACGAATATGTCGGCGGCGGTGCCCTTCCAGGGCTGCTGATCGCCGAGATAGCGGCCGTCATTGCCGTCGTAATAGAGGTACGGCGGGCCGACCCCGCCGCCGCCGTGGTCGCCGCCGGGCTCGTAGAAGCCGACCCCGTAGATGCCGAAGTCGGGCGAGTAGAACGCCCCTCCCGCGGGCGCGGTCCAGCCCCGGCGCGTCGCCTCCGCCCTGGCGTTGGCGATGATCGGCGCGTAGCCGAGCTTCGGGATGATCGGATAATCGTGGTCGACCGGCGTGCGCACATCGAACGGGCCCGGCGTCACCTTCGAGACCTTCGACATCACCGGGTAGAAGACCTCGGTGTAGAGGTTCAGCGAGAAGCCGGTGAAGGCCACGGTGAACAGCACGCCCCACATCCACAGGCCGAAGGCGCGATGGATGTCGAAGTTGATGCGATAGGCGCTGCCGCTGGTCTTGATCAGCCAGGCCGGCTTCCAGCGGGTCCAGAAGCCCTTGGCGGCCTTCGCCGCGCGCGCCGTGGCCGGCCTCGGCGGCAGGGTCAGCCAGAAGCCGACGAAGCAGTCCAGCGTCCACAGGATCGCGATCCCGCCCATGAGCCACAGGCCCCAGCGGTCGATGCCCCACAGCTCGGGCAGGTGCAGGGTGTAGTGCAGCACATAGAGGAAGCTGACGAAGGTCTCGGTGGTGATGGGCCAGACCGCGCCCCACTCCCGCCGGCCCTGCTCGACCCCGGTCGCCGGGTCGATGAAGACCTCGTTGTAGCCGAGCTCGAAGTGCTTCCTGGTCTCTGGGTTGTGCTTGCCTGAAACGCCGAAGCTGAGCGTGTCGCCCGGTTCCGGCGCCAGCGGCACGAAGGTCACGATCGCCCGCGGATCCCGCGCCTCGATGTCCCTTGCCAGATCCAGCGACGGCAGCGCCGCGCCCGGGGTCCGCGCCTCCATCAGGTGCGGGTTGAGAACGTCGTCGAGCTCGTGGTCCCAGGAGATGACCGCGCCGGTGACGCCGGACACGATCAGGAAGGCGGCGATGATCAACCCGACCCAGCGGTGCAGGAAGGTCAGGAACGGCCGCACGGACGCCCTCGCCCGCATCGCCGTCCAGCTTCGCGCCGGCGCGGCCCCGCCCTCGAGGTCGGTGGCCGCCTCGCGGACCGGCGCCGGACTCTTCTGCTGCTGCGTCATCGCCAGGTCTCCGGTGGACTAGAAGCGGTAGCCGATCGTGAGTGAGGCGCTGCGCGGCGCCGCGTAGTACGACTGGTTCCACATCAGGCTGCTCAGGTACTTCTCGTCGAAGAGGTTCTTGAGGTTCAGCGTCGCCCGGACGTTGGGCGTGACGTCGATGCCGACCATCGCGTCGACCACGGCGTAGGACCCCTGCTCGATCCAGACCAGGTCTTGCATGCCGACCTTCGACTGCCAGCGCAGCGCGGCGCCGACCTTCAGATTGCGGACTTCGGGGATGCTGTAGGTGGTCGAGATCTTCAGCGTCTTGCGCGGCAGGAACTCGCGGGCGTCTTCGCCGGTCTCGTCCTCGAGCCTGGTCAGATGGGTCCAGCCGCCGGCGATCTGCCAGCGATCGGTGATCAGGCCGCTGACCTCCAGCTCGTAGCCCTCGGCGAAGGTGTCCATCGGCGCGTAGTAGCTGTCGAAGGTGCCCGGGATCTCGCCGACATAGGCGGCCAGGCCGAGCTGTTCGGACTTGAACACCGCGGCGGTGGCGTACAGCCGCCCCCCGTACCACTCGCTCTTGAGGCCGGCTTCGTAGCTCTTGCCCTGCACCGCCGGCAGCGGGTTGCGGTTGATGTCGATCTCGGACTGCGGATTGAAGATGTCGGTGTAGCTGGCATAGAGCGAGACGTTGTCGTTCAGGTCGTAGACGCCGCCGAAATAGGGGCTGACCTTCTGCTCGTCCCGCGCGGTGTCGCTGCCGTAGGAATAGCCCTTGGACTTCAGCGCGATGAAGTTGACCCCGACCACGGCCTTGAGCCGGTCGGTCAGGTCGAGATGCGCGGCCGCATACAGGCGGGTCAGGCGGTCCTCGCCATCCGCCGCCAGATACGCACCCGGATAGGTCGGCTCGATGATCGGCACCCGCCCCCAGTCCTGCACCGCCGGATAGATCACGGTGTCGGCGGAGAAGTCTTCCCACTCCTTGCCCGTGCCCCTGGCCACGCTGCCGCCGAGCGTCAGCTGATGCTCCCGGCCGAACAGGGTCAGCGGCCCGACGAGGTTCGCGTCGAACAGGTCCTGCTTGTAGGTCGACGGATACAGCCCGCTCATGCCCAGCACGCCCAGACCGGTGACCGGATCGGGGTTGTTGTAGGCGTACAGAAGCTTGGCCCGCTCCTCGAAGGTCTTGTGGGTGTAGGTCGCCTTCAGCGTCCAGCCGTCGGCGAGGGCGTAGCGGCCCTCGATGAAGGCCTGTTCGTCGATCGTGTCCCAGTAGGTCCAGTCAGCCGAGGTGCTGGCCGAGACGTCGTAGTTGATCCGCGCGCCGTCCGAATAGGTCAGCGGCAGGGCGCCCCAGAGCACGCCGTCGGCGTTGTTGTCCTGGCGCGAGTAGCCGGCGGTGACGGTGAAGTCGGGGGTCACGTCCCAGGCCAGCACGCCGTAGAGGACGTTCCGGTTCACGCCGTAGTAGTCGAGGTAGGAGTCGGTGTCCTCGTAGGCGGCGACAAGCCGGCCGCGCAGGGTCCCCGAGGCGTTGAGCGGCCCGGAGACATCGCCTTCGAGGCGCACGTCGTCCCAGCTCCCGTACGAGGCCGACACATCGGCCTGGAACTCGGCCGTGGGGCGCTTGCGGATGTAGTTGATGGTCGCCGACGGGCTGCCGGTCCCGGTCATCAGGCCGTTGGCCCCGCGGATGATGTCGACCCGCTCGAAGATCGCCGTGTCGAGGTCGCCGAACTGGATGCCCCAGATCAGCGGCAGGCCGATGCCGTCGACCTGGAAGTTGGTGATGTCGAAGCCGCGGGCGTTGTAATAGGTGCGGTCGGTCTCGACCTTCTCGACGTTGACCCCCACCGCCTGGTTCAGCAGCTGGTTGACGTTGGTGAGGGCGAAGTCCTCGATATGCTGGCGCGGGATGACGGTCACCGACTGCGGCGTCTCGGCCAGCGTCAGGTTCAGCCCGGTGGCGTCGGACACCGGGGTGCGGACCCCCTCGATCTCCAGAGCGCTGACCGGGGTCGCCTGATCATCGGCGACCGCCTCGGCCTCGGCGGCGTGGGCGACGCCGACGACGGACGTGAACGCCAGGATGGACGTCGCGAAGAGAGCGGCGCGAACCGACATGAACTGAACCCCGACCTGCATTTGAGAGCCATTATCAAGTCGCGCTCTTAGGGATGCCGGCCCCACCCCGTCAAGGCTTAATGCTAACGATTCTCACTATCGATTATGCCGGACGGCGGTGGCGCGACGGCCGGCCAGCCCCTAGGCTGTCCTGACTTGAGGGGGCGCGCCTGATGCTGAGACGGATCCTGACGATCGTGATCGGCGTCTATGTCGCCGCCTGCGCCGTGGCGCTGCTGTTCGGGGCGGCGGGCGTGTACGGCTGGCTCGGCGGGGAGAGCGATCCGCTGGCCGCGGTGTTCGCGATCATGCTGGCCCTGCCCTGGTCGTTACTGATCCCGGGTCCGAGCGAAGGCGACGTGACGCTGGTCAACGGCCTGCTGCTGATCGTCTACATGGCCGTCAACGCCGGCATCCTGCTGCTGATCCGCAGGCTGGTCGCACGGCGGCGGTCGTAGGCCAGCGCCGCCGAGACCGGCATCGTCCCGATCGCGTGCAGCGCAGCGACGCGAAGACCGTTTCGTCATCGACCACCGCCTTTCCAGGCGACGCGTAACAGGAGCAAGCCCATGCTGACCCGCACCCTCGGAACCGGCGGCCTGACCGTCTCGGCCCTCGGCCTCGGCTGCATGGGGCTGAGCACCGCCTACGGCCCCGCGGCCGAGCGCCAGGAGGCGATCGGCCTCCTGCGCGCCGCCGTCGACCTCGGCGTCACCTTCTTCGACACCGCCGAGACCTATGGCCCGTTCACCAACGAGGATCTGCTCGGCGAGGCGCTGGAGCCGGTCCGCGACGGCCTCGTCATCGCCACCAAGTTCGGCTTCAAGGACGGCGTCGCCCAGACCGGCGTCGACAGCCGGCCCGAGCGCATCCGCGCGGTGGCCGAGGCCTCGCTCAAGCGGCTGCGCACCGACCGCATCGACCTGTTCTACCAGCACCGGGTCGACCCGAGCGTGCCGATGGCGGACGTCGCCGGAACGGTCCGCGACCTGATCGCCGAGGGCAAGGTCAAGCACTTCGGCCTCTCCGAAGCCGGCGTCGCGTCGATCCGTGCGGCGCATGCGGTGCAGCCGGTGGCGGCGCTGCAGAGCGAGTATTCGCTGTGGTGGCGCGAGCCCGAGGCGGAGATCCTGCCGACGCTGGAGGAACTGGGCATCGGCTTCGTGCCGTTCAGCCCGCTCGGCCGCGGCTTCCTGACCGGCGCCATCGACGCGACGACGACCTTCGCCAGGACCGACTTCCGCAACGCCCTGCCCCGCTTCTCGGCCGAGGCGCGGGCGGTCAACCAGGCGCTGGTCGACCGGCTCGGCGAGATCGCGGCGGCCAGGGGCGCGACCAAGGCCCAGATCGCGCTGGCCTGGCTGCTGGCGCAGAAGCCCTGGATCGTTCCGATCCCTGGCACCACCAGGCTCGGCCGACTCGAGGAGAACATCGGCGCCGCCGACATCGTGCTCTCGGCCGGCGACCTCGCCGAGATCGACGCCGCGCTGGCGGCGGTCACGGTCCAGGGCGACCGCTACCCCGCAGCGCTACAGGCCAGCATCAACCGCTGAACGGCCGGGCGACAGGGGCCGCAAAGGTGCGGCACGGGGACATGCACTCTTCGCGCATGTCGCCAGCGCGCGGAACGCCGATGGCCCCGCCCGAGTTCTCTCAGGAGCACCCGGAAGCGCGCGCCTGATGACACGGAGCCAGACATGTCCCCTCCCGACGACTTCGGCCTTTCGCGGAGGGACGTAATGGCCGCCGGCGCAGCCTCCGTCGCGGCCACCGCCGCCCCCGCCGCCGCGCAGCCGGCCGCCTCAGCCAGCGACGCCCCCGTGCTCGCCAAGGTCTCTTTCGAGGTCAACGGCCAGACCAAGGCGCTGGAGCTGGATACCCGCACGACCCTGCTCGACGCCCTGCGCGAACACCTCAAGCTGTCCGGCACCAAGAAGGGCTGCGACCACGGCCAGTGCGGCGCCTGCACGGTCATCGTCGACGGGCGCCGGATCAACAGCTGCCTCAGCCTCGCGGTGATGCACGAGGGCGACAAGGTGACCACCATCGAGGGGCTCGGCGCGCCAGGCCGCCTCCACCCCATGCAGGCCGCCTTCGTCGAACACGACGGCTATCAGTGCGGCTACTGCACCCCCGGCCAGATCTGTTCCGCTGTCGCCATGCTCGAGGAGATCCGCGCCGGCGTGCCCAGCCATGTATCCGGCAGTATCGAAGCGAAACCCCGCATCAACGCGGTCGAGCTGCGCGAGCGGATGAGCGGCAACATCTGTCGCTGCGGCGCCTACTCCAACATCGTCGATGCGATCCTCGACGTGGCGGGCGCGGAGCCGGTGGCATGAAGGCCTTCACCTACCAGCGCGCGGCCTCGCCCACCGAAGCCGCGACCGCGGCCGTCCGCACCCCCGGCGCCCGTTTCATCGCCGGCGGCACCAACCTGCTCGACCTGATGAAGCTGGAGATCGAGACGCCCCGGCATCTGATCGACGTCAACGCGCTGGGCCTCGACAGGATCGAGAAGACGTCGGACGGCGGGCTGCGCATCGGCGCCCTGGTCCGCAACACCGACCTCGCCGCCGACAAGCAGGTGCGCAAGGACTACGGCGTGCTGTCGCGGGCCCTGCTCGCCGGCGCCTCGGGCCAGCTGCGCAACAAGGCCACCACCGCCGGCAACCTGCTCCAGCGGACGCGGTGCCCCTACTTCTACGACACCAACCAGCCCTGCAATAAGCGCAAGCCGGGGTCCGGCTGCTCGGCGATCGGCGGCTACACCCGCGGGCACGCCGTGCTCGGGACCAGCGAGGCCTGCATCGCGACCCACCCCAGCGACATGGCCGTGGCCATGCGCGCGCTGGACGCAGTGGTCGAGACGGTGAAGCCTGACGGCGCGACGCGGGCCATCCCGATCGCCGACTTCCACCGGCTGCCGGGCGATACCCCCCAGGTCGAGACGGCGCTGACGCCCGGCGAGCTGATCACCGCCGTCACCCTGCCCCGGCCGATCGACGGCATGCACATCTACCAGAAGGTCCGTGACCGGGCCTCCTACGCCTTCGCCCTGATCTCGGTCGCGGCGGTGGTGAAACGCGACGGGTCGGGCCGCATCGCGCTCGGCGGCGTCGCCCACAAGCCGTGGCGGGTCGAGGGGGCGGAGGCTCAGTTGCCGCGCGGGGCGAAGGCGGCGGCCGAGCCGCTGCTGGCCGGCGCCAGGACCACACCCGAAAACGCATTCAAGCTGACCCTGGTCGAGCGCACGCTCGGCGCGGTGCTTGCGCAGGCGAGGGCCGCGTCATGAAGTTCGACACCCCCGCCACCACCAACCCGATCGACCAGCTGCGGGTCATCGGCAAGCCGGCCGACCGCGTCGACGGCCCGATGAAGACCTCGGGCCGCGCGCCCTACGCCTACGAACAGCATGAGGGCTTCCCGAATCCGGCCTACGGCTACGTCGTCGGCGCCGGCATCGCCAAGGGCCGGTTGACGGCGCTCGACACCGCCAAGGCGAAAGCCGCGCCCGGCGTCATCGCCGTGGTCACCGCCGCCAACGCCGGCAAGCTCGGCAAGGGGGACAACAACACCGCCCATCTGCTTGGCGGACCGGAGATCCAGCACTACCACCAGGCCATCGCCCTGGTGGTGGCCCAGACCTTCGAACAGGCGCGCGCCGCCGCCGGTCTGGTGAAGGCGACCTACGCGCCCGGCAAGGGCGCCTTTGACCTCAAGACCGCCAAGGCGAGCGCCGTCAAACCGCCGGAGAAGGACAAGCCGGACAGCGCCTTCGGCGACTTCGACGGCGCCTTCGCCTCCGCCGAGGTGACGCTGGACCAGACCTACACCACCCCCGACCACGCCCATGCCATGATGGAGCCTCACGCCTCCATCGCGGCCTGGAGCGGCGACAAGCTGACGCTCTGGACCTCGAACCAGATGATCGCCTGGAGCGCCCGGGACGTGGCCAAGACCCTGGGCCTGCCCCGGGAGAAGGTGCGGCTGATCTCGCCCTTCATCGGCGGCGGCTTCGGCGGCAAGCTGTTCGTGCGCGCCGACGCCCTGCTCGCGGCGCTTGGCGCCAAGGCCGCGGGACGGCCGGTCAAGGTCGCGCTGCAGCGGCCGTTGATGTTCAACAACACCACCCACCGCCCGGCCACCATCCAGCGCATCCGCCTCGGCGCCGGCCGCGACGGCAAGATCACCGCCATCGGTCACGAGAGCTGGAACGGGGACCTGCCCGGCGGCGGCCTTGAGGTCGCGGTGCAGCAGACGCGGCTGCTCTACGCCGGCGCCAACCGCATGACCGCCATGCGGCTGGCCACCCTCGACCTGCCGGAGGGCAACGCCATGCGCGCGCCCGGCGAGGCCCCTGGCCTGATGGCGCTGGAGATCGCCGTCGACGAGTTCGCCGAGAAGCTCGGCATCGACCCGGTCGAATTCCGCGTCATCAACGACACCCAGGTGGATCCGGAGAAGCCGGAACGGCCGTTCTCGCAGCGGCAGCTCATCCAGTGCCTGCGCACCGGCGCCGACCGGTTCGGCTGGAAAACCCGCAACGCCAAGCCAGCACAGGTTCGCGACGGCCGCTGGCTGGTCGGGATGGGCGTCGCGGCGGCCTTCCGCAACAACCTCGCCATGAAGTCCGCCGCCCGGGTGAAGCTGGACCGCGCCGGCGCGGTCGTCGTCGAGACCGACATGACCGACATCGGCACCGGCAGCTACACCATCATCGCCCAGACCGCGGCCGAGATGATGGGCTTGCCGCTCAACAAGGTTCTGGTCCGCCTCGGCGATTCCGACTTCCCGGTCTCGGCCGGCTCCGGCGGCCAGTGGGGCGCCAACAGCGCGACAGCCGGCGTGTTCGCCGCCTGCGTGAAGCTGCGCGAGGCCGTCGCCACGAAGCTCGGGCTCGACCCGGCCACCGCCGAGTTCGTCGACGGCCAGGTGCGCGGCGGCAACCACAGTCACCCGCTCGCCGAGGCCGCCAAGGACGGCGAGCTCGTCGCAGAGGACTTCATCGAGTTCGGCGACCTTGGCGAAACTCATCAGCAGTCGACCTTCGGCGTCCATTTCGTCGAGGTCGGGGTCG
>JAZJXN010000175.1:47065-50229 GCA_040390885.1 Pseudomonadota bacterium
CTGCGCCGCCGGTCGCATCCTCAATCCCAAGTCCGCCCGCAGCCAGGTGATCGGCGCCATGACCATGGGCGCCGGCGCCGCCCTGATGGAGGACTTGGTCGTGGACAAGCGGGTCGGCTTCTTCGTCAACCACGACCTCGCCGGCTACGAGGTCCCGGTCCATGCCGACATCCCGCACCAGGACGTGATCTTCCTCGACGAGACCGATCCGATGTCGTCGCCGATGAAGGCCAAGGGCGTCGGCGAGCTCGGTATCTGCGGCGTCGGCGCGGCGGTGGCCAACGCGGTCTACAACGCCACGGGCGCGCGGGTCCGCGACTACCCGATCACCCTCGACAAACTGCTGGGGAGCCTCCCGGCGGTGACGTGAGCCAGCGCGGCGGAACAGGCGTCTGGGCCGCCCGTTGATCCGTCAACAGCCATCAGGAAAGACGCCCCATGACCGACCTGTCCAAGATCCGCGAAAATATGGAAGTCATCGGCGCCGACGGCGTTCACCTCGGCACGGTGGACAAGGTCGACGGCGATCGCATCAAGCTGACCCGCGCCGACAGCGGCTCGCACGGCGACCACCACCACTACATCTCGGCCGGCCTGATCGCCGACATCGAGGGCGACAAGGTCCGCCTGTCGGCGACCGCCGCCAACGCCGCCCTGCTCGAGGAAGAAAAGGGCGGGGAAGCCATCTCCGACCACTGACCCGTCCGGGCGAAGACTGACGACACCCGCACGCGGGTTACAGCGACGCGGCGAGGCCCATCCTCGCCGCGTTCGCACATCCGTAGCCCCCGCGAGACGCGGACATCGCCCGGCGCCGGCGCAAGCGGACAGGGCCGCGAAACAGTCCACCTGACACGATCCGATCGGCAACTCCGGGAGATCACCTAGAAATTCGAGGCCGATTCATCAGGTAGAACCCTGATGTGGTCATCGCGTTGTTGACCGCAAATTTCTCGAAGCACAGCTTCGCTTGGCACACCGGGTTTGCTGGCGGAGGATTACATGACGGACTCAAGCGATATCTCGCGTCGTCAGGTCATGAAGATGGGCGGTGCTGCCGCGGCCGCCGGCCTGGGCGTGGCCGCGTTCGCCCAGCAGGCGCAGGCGGCCACGGCGGCCAACTTCAACATCCAGGGCGTGTTCGCCGACTTCATGCGCGACATCGGCGGCGACGCGAAGGATGCCGGTGGCAAGATCACCTTCACCGGGGCCGACCCGATCATCCGCAGCCACTTCCGCGTCGGCTCCTGCATGGCCATTGCGGCGATGGGCGCGGGCCTCGGCGCCGCGGCCATCTGGCGCGAGCGCACCGGCGAGAGCCAGGACCTGACGGTCGACCTGCGGGAGTCGGTCTACAACGTCAATCCGCTCATCGGCGCCATCCTGCTCATGGCGCAGCGGGAAGGCACCGTCCCGGCGGGCGACCCGGTGCCGCGCGACTTCGTCATTCCGACCGTCAACGGGCTGATGCTCCAGGCCCCGCTCGGCCTCGGCAACCCCCTTACCTTCGTGCCGTTCGAGACCAAGGACGGTCGCTATCTCAACATCACCGGCGCCTACCCGCATCTGAACGAGCGCGCGCTGAAGACGCTGAAGTCCCTGCCCGGCCGCGACAACATCGTCCGGGCAGTCAAGCAGGTGAACGCCTTCGAGTTCGAGGAGGAGCTGAGCGCCGCCGGCGGTGTCGGGGTCGTTCACCGCAGCCGCGCGGAATGGCTGTCCCACCCCGAAGGCAAGATCCTGGCGGCGACGCCGCTGATCGAGATCATCAAGATCGCCGACGGTTCGCCCGTGCACTGGAGCCCCGGGCCGGCCCAGCCGCTGTCCGGCCTGCGCGTGCTCTCGAACACCCATGTGATCGCGGGCACCTGCTCGTCGCGGACCCTGGCGGAGTACGGCGCGGAAGTGCTGCACACCGCGCGCGACCAGGCGTTCGAGCACGAGGCCCTGGTCGTCGACGTCAACGTCGGCATGCGCTCGACCTTCGTCGACCTGCGCAATCCCGAACAGAACAAGCGGATGAAGGCGCTGGTCCCGAAGGCGGACGTGTTCGTCGAGAACTACCGCGTCGGCAGCATGGATCGGCTCGGCTTCGGCCCCGCGGAACTGGCGGAGGGCCACCGCGGTCTGGTCTATTTGTCCTGCAATCCCAACAGCGCGACCGGTCCCTGGGCGCAGCGCGGCGGGTTCGACATGGAGGGCCTGTCGACCTCGGGCTTCACCGTCGAGGAGGGCGCCGGCGGCGTGCCGCGGTTCCCGCCGACCCTGGTGATGAACGACTACATCGCCGGCTATCTCGGCGCCTGCGGCGTCATCGCCGCCCTGCGGCGCCGCGCCCGGGAGGGCGGCAGCTATCATGTCCGCGTCAGCCTCACCCGGGCGGCCATGTGGTACGCGAGCCTCGGCCGGTTCCCTGACACGAAGTTCGACCTCACCGGCCCCGACAGCCGGCTGATCCCGCCCGAAATCCTGGTCGCGCAGACGCCCTATGGCGAGGTCCGCCGGCTCGGTCCGCAGGTCAAGCTCAGCCGCACCCCCGGACAGTGGCGCACGCCGCTGGTCTCGGTCCGAGGCTCCGACCCGGCGGCCTGGTCATGAGGCCTGGGCTCACCGTTGTCCTCGGCGCCTGGGCGGCTGTCGTCGCGGCGCTTCCAGCCCTGGCGCAGGAGCCGCCGCCCGAACCGGCCGCCCTCGCCTACCCGGAAATCCTCGAGAACAGCCTCTCCACCGAGGGCGACCTCGACGCCGACGAGGCCGACCGCGCGGCCTCGGGCGCCGTACCGGAACTGGTGGGCTGGTTCGCCTTCAAGCAGCGCGTCGCCGAGCGGACCGGCATCACCTTCGGCGGCTCGTACGGCATCCTCGCCCAAAGCTATTCGGAGAGCCTGGTCGACGAGGACTGGGCGGCCGGTCACAAGTTCACGTTCAACGCCTCAGCCGCCCTCCTCAACCGGGGTCAGCCCAACGCCCTGCACTTCGACCTCACCGTCGAGGACCGGCGACCTGTGTTCGGATCCGAACGCTCGCCCCTGGCCGGCGGGGTGCTGGCGGGGTCGGGCATTCCGACCGCCGCCACCTGGGGCGACTTCAGCCTCGGCGTCACCCAGGCTTACATCCGTCAGACGGTCGCCGACGGGCGGTTCCAGTACACGGTCGGCAAGGTG
>JAZJXN010000175.1:50239-55234 GCA_040390885.1 Pseudomonadota bacterium
CTTCGTGAACCCCTACCCGTTCTTCGACGACAACCGGCAGTTCCTCAGCCTCGCCTTCTCAACGAGCCCGACCATCGCCGTACCCCTGCGCGGGGCCGGCATCGTCGGCGTCGCCTATCCGGGCGGCGGCGACCTGGGCGATCTCTACATCAAGGGGGGGATGTTCACGGCCAACTCCAGCGACACCGGCTGGACCGTCGATGACTTCTTCGAGCGCAACGAGCACTTCTACTTCGTCGAGGTCGGGACCACGAGCTTCGCCCGCAGCCCGGTGCCGATCCAGGCCCGCGGCCCGATGGACGCCAACAACGTCCACTTCACCTTCTGGTACCGCAACGCGCTGGAGCGCCGCGGCCCGCGGGACCTCGCCCGGCCCCAGGACGAGGCCTACGGCGTCGCCTTCAACGTCAACCAGATGGCCGGCGAGAACATCATGTGGTTCGTGCGCGGCGGCGTCGGCGTCGGCGGCTTCGCCGAGGCCAACCTCGCCGGCGGCTTCGGCTACCGGCCGCCGTCGCGGCGCGCGGACCTGCTCGGCGTGGCCGCCGGCTGGTCGCGACCGGACGACGCGCAGCTGCCGATCACGCCGCCCTTCTCGCTGCGCGACCAGACCACGGCCGAGGTGTTCTACAGGTTCGCGCTGACGCCCAGCGTCGCCGTCACCCCGGTCTACCAGCTGATCGTCAACCCGAGCCTCAACCCGAGCGCGGACACGCTGTCGGTGTTCAGCCTCCGCGCCCGGTTGACGTTCTGACGGCCGTCAGCGGCCGCCGAGCGGCACGTCCAGACGACGGTTCTTGGGCAGGGTGTTGAGCGCGGGGCTCTGCTTCGACTTCTCGAACCCGGCCATGACCCGCTCGTAGCGGTCCCGGACCACGCTCTCGTACTCGACGTGGCTGAAGATATACATGTCGTTGTCCTTCACGGCCTCGACCACGCGCTGGCCGACGATCAGCGGGTCGATGCCGCCGGCCATCCATTCGCGCTGCTGGTCCAGGGCCGCCTGGTCGACGGGCTTGCCGGTCTCGCCGTAGGCGTCGTTCTGGCGGTTGCGGCGACCGGCGTAGATGTTGGTGCTGACAAGGCCGGGGCAGAGCACGGAGACTCCGATGTCCTTGGGCGCCAGCTGCTGCTGCCAGCCCTCGCTCATGGCCACGACCGCGAACTTGGTGGCGCAGTAGGGCTCCATGCCGCCGGGGCTGATGTGGCCGGCCATCGAGGCGGTGTTGACGAAGTGGCCGCCCTCGCCGTGGCCTTCCATCAGCGGCGCGAACACCTCCATGCCGTAGACGACGCCCTTCAGGTTGACGTCGATGACCCAGTCCCAGTCGCCTTCCGGCACCTCGCCGAACGGCCCGCCGGCGCCGACGCCGGCGTTGTTGGCGACGAGATGGACCTTGCCGAACTTGGCGATCGTCGCCAGGGCGCCGTTGCGCAGGGAGTCGCGGCTGGTGACGTCGACCTTCACCCAGTCGGCCTTGATCTGCTTGGCGCGCAGCGCCTCGACCTTCTCCTGCGCGACACCGGCCTCGATGTCGGCGATCATGATGTTCATGCCCTCGTGGCCGAAGGCCTCGGCCATGGCCAGGCCCAGGCCACTGGCGCCGCCGGTGATGAAGGCGGTCTTGCCCCGCAGATCCTTCATGGTCGTCTCCCTAAGCATTGTCGTTGGCGCGGCGCCGTCAGGGGCGCCGCGTGCAGTTGGTTGAGGTCGCCGGCGCGGCTAGGCGTCGCGATCAAATTCGAGACCGTCGAGGTCGCCCTTCGCCCGCCAGTCGGCGAGCAGCGCGTTGAAGCGGTTGATCCCGGGCGTGTAGGTCTGGCCGTTCAGGCCGCCCGAGCGCTCGCCGCCCTCGTTGTTGTAGTAGCCGGGCGTGCAGGCGTTCTGGAAATCGCGGTTGAGGACGGCGACCTTGCGGATCACCTCCACCCACGCCTCCTCGGCCTCGGCCGTCGGCTCCACCGTGGTCGCGCCGCGGGCCTTGGCCTCCTTGATGATGTAGGCGATGTGCTGGGCCTGGTCGTCGAACATCCCGGTCATGTTCACCGACAGGCCGTTCTGGCCCACGCCGATGTAGAACCAGTTGGGGAAGCCCCGGCTGGAGTGGCCGTGCAGGGTGCGGAAGCCATCCTTGTAGTGGTCGTACAGCGACAGCCCGTCCCGGCCCTCGATGTCGAAGCCGATGCGGCGGCGGAAGGCGGTCGAGATCTCGAAGCCCGACGCGTAGATGATGCAGTCGACGGGATACTCCACGCCGTTGGCGACGACGCCGTCGGCGGTGATCCGCTCGACGCCCTTGCCGGCGCTGACGTCGACGAGGGTGACGTTGTCGCGGTTGAAGGTCGGCAGATAGTCGTCGTTGAACGTCGGCCGCTTGCAGAACTGGCGGTAGTAGGGCTTCAGCGACTCGGCGACGGCCGGGTCCTTGACGGTCTCGTCGACGCGGGCGCGGACCTTGTTCATCTTGACGAAGTCGGCGAGTTCGGCGGCCTTGGCGGCCTCCTCCGGCGACAGCTTCTCGCCGCGCTTGGCGGCCTCGGCGATGCCGGAGGCGAGGCTGCGGAAGATGTCGGTCCAGCTGTCGTTGACCAGGTCCACCTCGAACGGGCGGCCCTCGACGATGTCGGCGAAGTTGTGCCGCCGCGCGCGCTGCCAGCCCGGCTGCAGCGACTTCGCCCAGGTCTCGTCCGTGGGCGAGTTGCCGCGCCGGTCGACCGACGACGGCGTCCGCTGGAACACGTACAGCTGCTTGGCGTAGCGGCCGACGAACGGCACGCACTGGATCGCCGTGGCGCCGGTGCCGATGATGGCCACGCGCTTGTCGGCCAGGCCGGTCAGGTTCCCGGTGGTGTCACCGCCGGTGTATTCGTAGTCCCAGCGGCTGGTGTGGAAGCTGTGGCCCTTGAAGTCCTCCAGCCCCGGGATGCCCGGCAGCTTGGCCCGGCTGGCGGTGCCCAGCGCCATGACCACGAAGCGCGCCTTGAGGTCGTCGCCGCGGTTGGTCTCGATGCGCCAGCGCTTGATGCCCTCGTCCCACCACAGCTTCTGCACGCGGGTCTGGAACAGCGCCTGGTCGTACAGGCCGTAGGCCTTGCCGATGCGCTGCGAGTGTTCGTAGATCTCGCTGACGTAGGAGTATTTTTCCTTCGGGACGTAGCCGAGCTCCTCCAGCAGCGGCAGGTAGCAGTAGCTCTCGATATCGCACTGCGCGCCGGGATAGCGGTTCCAGTACCAGGTGCCGCCGAAGTCGCCGCCGGCCTCGATGATGCGGAAGGTGTCGACGCCCGCCTCGCGCAGACGCGCCGCCGCCAGCATCCCCGAGAAGCCGCCGCCGATGATCGCTACCTCGATCTCGTCGTCCAGCGCCGCGCGCTCGAAGGTCGGGTCGGCGTAGGGGTCGTCCTCGGCGTAGCGCGCCAGGTCGCCCGACAGTTCGCGGTACTGCGCTTCGCCGTCGGAGCGCAGGCGCTTGTTGCGCTCCTGCTCGTAGCGCGCGCGCAGCGCCTCAGGATCGAAGCCCAGCTCCGGCGCGGTGATGCTGCTGTCGCGGCCCATCGTTTCCCCATCATTTTTATAGTGCGGTCTAATTATTGCGCGATCTAATCCCGCCTTCCGGGGCGGCAGCCAAGCCGTCTTTTGCGCAATGATCGCCGTCGCCGCCGATTTTGGCCGCTCGCCGGGTGCGCCGGGGCGCTAGTCGGCGGCGGCGTCCGGCGTGACGCCCGATCTGCCGGCGAGCTGGGCGCGCAGGCTTTCGGCCTCGGCCTCGAGCCGGGCGAGGCGGTCGCGCAATGGCTGCAGCCCCGCCGCGATCTCCGTCTCGGTGAAGCGGGGCGTGATGTGCTGGGGGCAGTTCCAGTCGAACGCCGCCAGCCGCAGCCGGTAGACCCGCTCGACCTTGGCGCGGTAGTCGGGCCTCGACACCGCCAGCGCCAGGGCGGGCTCGGCCTCGAGGTCGACGATCTCCGCCTCGGCGTAGATCTTCAGCCGCGCCCGGTTTGGATAGTCCATCAGGAACAGGCAGGCGCGCGGGTTGGCGGCGACGTTGCCGGTGCTGATGTACTGCCGGTTGCCGCGATAGTCGGCGAAGGCGAGCGTGCGCTCGTCGATCAGGGTCAGGAACCCCGGCGGACCGCCCCGGTGCTGGACATAGGGCCAGCCGGTCTCCGACACCGTCGCCATGTAGAAGCTGTCGCGCGCGGCGATGAAGGCCGCCTCGCTCTCGGTGAAGCGGTCGGAGCTCCGCTCGCCGGCGAAGTTGCGCCACAGGCGGTCGGCGCCCATCCGCGCCTGGGCCTCGCGCACGCTGGGCGTGATCGCGATGTCGAGAAAGTCGTAGGCCATGTCGCCGCTCCCGTCCGGCGCGACGACCGCCGCGCGTCCGCTACTTCAGCACCGCATCCGTGCCGACCAGAACCACATCATGCATCTGGTTCAGATAGGCCTCGTAGTAACCCTTGTGCGAGGCGCCGACGATGGCGAGCATCCGCGTCCCGGGATAGCGGCCGAGCACGTCGCGGATGTTGGCGACCATGCGCAGGTTGCGGGTTTCCCAGTAGCCGAGGTAGCGGCGGCCGAACCGTTGCGGCGAGGGCTCGACGAAGGCGGCGCCGAAGTCGGAGCGGTAGGCCAGCATCGGCTGGGCCGGATCGTTGTAGGCGCGGTAGAGGGCCATCAGCCCGTCGGGCCCCGCCAGCCCCGCCTCAAGCGACTCGCCGGCGGCCTTGCGCGCGGTCGTGGCGGGGTTGTCCCAGGCAGCCATGATCGCCTTGCCCCAGGCCTCTTCCTCCTGCGGCGGGGTCTCGCTGTCGGCGCTATGGTCATCGACGCTCCACAGCCGTTCGAGGCCTAGCCGCGCGGCCAGGGCCGCGGCGATCAGATAGGTCTCGTTGCGCCGGGTCAGGCGCTTGTCGAGGGCCTCGACCAGCGCCGGCGTCAGCCCGTCCCCGACTACGCGCTCGCCCGGCGGCAGCCGCAGCCACTGCACCACGGCC
>JAZJXN010000176.1:0-3515 GCA_040390885.1 Pseudomonadota bacterium
CGAGACCGGCGGCAGCTGCTCGCCCCGGGCCGCGCAGAGCAGCCACAGCACCACGGTCGCGACCCACAGCCGCATGACCGCGGTCCACATCGGGTGGATCACCTCCACTGCGATCTTCAGCCCCGCGAACGCCGAGCCCCAGGCCACCACCAGGAGACCCATCACCAGCCAGTCGATGTTGCGGTTCGAGGGCGCCATGGCGAATGCCTAGGGCGCCCTGCCCCGGCCGGAAAGGGCGCCGCCGAACGCGTTTGGTTTCGCTTCGTAACGCTGTCGGCGCCCGCCGACCCGCATCAGCCCCAGCGGCTGGCCGCGTCCGGCCCGAGAACGACCGCCTCCGGCGCGTCGTCGCGATCGGTGGTGACTGACAGCGCCCTCCACGCCTCCAGCTCGTCTCGCAGGCGGTCGATCTTGTCCGCGATCATGGCCACCGCGTCGGAGCCGGCGGCGAAGCGCAGCGGCGGGGCGTCATGACCGGCCAGTTGCACCAGGGCGGCGCCGAGCCGGGCCGGGTCGCCGGCCTGGGCGTGATTGCGCTGCCGCCAGAAGGCGTCGAGCCCGTCCGACATGGCCGCGTAGTCCGCGACCGGCGTCGAACCGAAGCGGATCGACCGGGTGTCGAGGAAGTCGGTGCGGAAGAAGCCCGGCTCGACGATGGTCACATGGATACCGAACGGCGCGACCTCTCCAGCCAGCGACTCGGAGAAGCCTTCGACCGCGAACTTCGAGGCGCAGTAGAGAGTCCCCGACTCGCCGCCGACAATGCCGCCCACCGACGAGATGTTGAAGATCCGGCCGGCCCGCTGGCCACGCATCACCGGCAGCACCGCGCGGGTGACGTTGTAGAGGCCGAAGACATTGGTGTCGTACTGGGCGCGCGCGTCGGCGTCGGTGGTCTGTTCGAACAGGCCGAGATTGCCGTAGCCGGCGTTGTTGACCAGCACGTCGATGCTGCCGAAGCGCGATACGGCGGACGCAACGGCGGCCCGCGACTGGTCCTCTTGCGTGACGTCGAGCGCGACGCCGAGGACGGCCTCGCCGTGGTCTGCGAAAGCCCGGGCCAGGGCAGCCTCGTCGCGGCCCGTGGCGACGACACGGTCGCCCGCGGCCAGCGCCGCCCTGGCGATGTCGAGACCGAGGCCCCGGGTGGCGCCGGTGATGAACCAAACCTTGCTCATGGAGTGTCTCCTTCTGCTGCCCGCGAAGGTGACGGGCGGCCGCCGCCACCGTTAGTCCAAAGCTGGCGGAGACTTGCACGATCCTGTCAAAGGCTGGGGCCGGCATTGCGTCACAGCCAAGTAAAAGCTTGAGTTCAATTATGGACGCGATGCACGAACTTCGCACACTGCTGAAACGGCACGGCCGGGAGGGCGCGGTCGAGACGGCGGTTCCGGGATTGACGCTGTACGCCTCCGCGGCCCGGACCGAGCCTATGCCGGTGGTCTACGATCCGGTGCTCTGCCTGATGCTGGACGGGGCCAAGCAGATCGCCATGGACGACCGGGTGTTCCGCTACCAGGGCGGCGATCACCTGACCGTTTCCGTCGATCTGCCGGTCAGCGGCCAGGTGATCGAGGCGCCCTACGCCGCGCTGAGCCTGATCCTGGATCCGGCCATGATCGCAAGCCTCGCGCTCGAGTCGGCCGTCGAGACCGAGGGGGCTCCGGCCGCCCCGCTCAGCATTCATCCGACCGGGCCCGAGCTCGCCGAGTCCGTGGCGCGCCTCGTCCGCCTTCTCGATCGCCCGGCGGACATCCCGGTGCTGGCCCCGATGATCCGCCGCGAAATCCACTGGCGGCTGCTGCAGGGGCCGGGCGGGGCGATGGTGCGGCAGATGGGGCTGGCGGACAGCCGGCTGGCGCGCATCAGTCGTGTCCTGACCCGGCTGCGCGACCGCTTCGCCGAGCCGGTGCGGATCGAGGCGCTGGCCGATGTCGCCGGCATGAGCGCGGCCACCTTCCACCGCCACTTCAAGGCCGTGACCGGCATGAGCCCGCTGCAGTACCAGAAGCGGATCCGGCTGCTCGAGGCGAGGACCCGGCTGCTCGCGGAACCGAGCGACGTCGCCGGCGTCGGCTTCAGCGTCGGCTATGACAGCCCCAGCCAGTTCAGCCGCGAGTACGCCCGGCTGTTCGGCGCGCCGCCCGGGCGCGACCAGGCCCGGCTGCGCCAGGTGTCCGCGGTCGAGCGCGCCGTCGCCTGACCCCCTCCCCCGACGGGGGAACACCGCCACTGACGCGGCGTCACGAAAATCTCCGCTTGTGCGGCGCGGCGAAATGCAGTTCTTCGGCGGCGGGCCACACCCTCCCAACGGGGTGCTGTCCATCTGCAAGGATGGGAGACATCGCAGTGACCACGACCCCGCATAAGCCGGAATTGCGCCCGGCACGCCCCGAATTCTCTTCAGGCCCGTGCGCCAAGAGACCCGGCTGGACCCCCGAAAAACTCAGTGACGCCGTCCTCGGACGCTCGCACCGCGGCAAGCCCGGCAAGGCGAAGCTGAAGCTGGCGATCGACCGCACCCGCGAAGTGCTGGGCGTGCCGGCCGACTTCCTGGTCGGCATCGTGCCCGGCTCCGACACTGGCGCCGTCGAGATGGCCATGTGGTCGATGCTGGGCCCCAAGCCCGTGCAGCTGCTGGCCTTCGAGTCCTTCGGCAAGGACTGGGTCACGGACGTCACCAAGCAACTCAAGCTGCCGGACGTGGAGGTCCTCGAGGCGCCCTACGGCCAGCTGCCCGACACGTCGAAGGTCCGCCCGGACGCCGACCTGGTCTTCACCTGGAACGGCACCACCAGCGGCGTGCGCGTGCCCAACGCCGACTTCATCTCGGCCGACCGCACCGGCATCGTCATCTGTGACGCCACCAGCGCCGCCTTCGCCCAGGACCTTGACTGGACCAAGCTCGATGCCGTGACCTTCTCCTGGCAGAAGGCGCTCGGCGGGGAGGCCGCCCATGGCGTGCTGATCCTGTCGCCCCGCGCGGTCGCCCGCCTCGAGAGCCACACCCCGGCCTGGCCCATGCCGAAGCTGTTCCGCATGACCGACAAGGGGAAGCTCAACGCCGGCATCTTCGACGGCGCCACGATCAACACCCCCTCGCTGCTCTGCGTCGAGGACGCCCTGGACGCCCTGACCTGGGCCGACACGGTCGGCGGCTTCGCCGGCATGAAGGCCCGCGCCGACGCCAACCTGAAGGCGTTGGAAGACTGGGTCGCGGTGACACCGTGGGTCGACTTCCTCGCCGAGGACAAGGCCGTCCGCTCGAACACCTCGGTGTGCCTGAAGGTCGTCGATCCGGCGATCGCCGCCCTCTCCGAGGACGCCCAGGCCGACTTCGCCAAGAAGCTGGCTTCCGTCCTGGAGAAGGAAAAGGCCGCCTACGACATCGGCGGCTACGCCAAGGCCCCTCCGGGCCTGCGCATCTGGTGCGGCGCCACGGTCGACACGGCCGATGTGAAGGCGCTGACGCCCTGGCTCGACTGGGCGTTTGCGTCCGTGTCCGCTGAGCTGGC
>JAZJXN010000176.1:3525-8835 GCA_040390885.1 Pseudomonadota bacterium
AAGCCGCCGTGAAAGCCCTCCTCCTCGATGGAGGAGGGGTTGGGTGGTGGTGAACGCAGGAAAGCCGGCGAAGAGCGCTGATGGCGCAGAGCCCCTTCTCAACACCTCCACTCGCAGCGGCCACACCCCATCCCAACCCTTCCCCATCGAGGGGAAGGGCTTCAAGGAAAAGCAAATGCCCCGCGTCCTTATCGCCGATAAACTGAGCCCCGCCGCCGTCGACATCTTCAAGAACCGCGGCGTCGACTTCGACATCAAGACCGGCCTGTCGAAAGACGAACTGATCGCCGTCATCGGCGACTACGACGGCATCGCCATCCGCTCGGGCGCCAAGCTCGACAAGGACGTCATCGCCGCCGCGCACAAGCTGCAGGTCATCGCCCGGGCCGGCATCGGGGTCGACAACGTCGACATCCCCGCCGCGACCGCCAAGGGCATCGTCGTCATGAACACTCCGTTCGGCAACTCGATCACCACCGCCGAGCACGCCATCGCCATGATGTTCGCCCTCGCCCGCCAGATGCCGGCCGCCGACGCCAGCACCCAGGCCGGCAAGTGGGAGAAGAACCGCTTCATGGGCGTGGAGCTCTATGCCAAGACCCTCGGCCTGATCGGCGCCGGCAACATCGGCGGCATCGTCGCCGACCGGGCGCTGGGCCTGAAGATGAAGGTCGTCGCCTACGACCCGTTCCTGTCGCCCGAGCGCGCCATCGAGATGGGCGTCGAGAAGGTCGAGCTGGAAGAGCTGCTGGCCCGCGCCGACGTCATTACCCTGCACACGCCGCTGACCGACAAGACCCGCAACATCCTGTCGGCCGAGAACCTGGCCAAGACCAAGAAGGGCGTGCTGATCGTCAACTGCGCCCGCGGCGGCCTGGTCGACGAAGCGGCCCTGCGCAAGGGCCTGGACGACGGTCACATCGGCGGCGCGGCCTTCGACGTGTTCGTCGAGGAGCCGGCCAAGGACAACGTGCTGTTCGGCGCCGAGAACTTCATCGCCACCCCGCACCTGGGCGCGTCCACCATGGAAGCGCAGGAAAACGTCGCCCTGCAGGTGGCCGAGCAGATGAGCGACTACCTGCTCACCGGCGCCGTCACCAACGCCCTCAACAGCCCCTCGATCACGGCGGAAGAAGCCCCGCGCCTGAAGCCGTTCGTGGCCCTGGCCGAGAAGATCGGCGCCCTGGCCGGCCAGATGGTCGACTTCGGCATCGTCGCCATCGACATCGCCTATGAGGGCGAGGTCTCGAAGCTGAACGTAAAGCCGATGAGCAGCGCCGCCCTCGCCGGCCTGCTGAAGCCGATGCTGGCGGAGATCAACATGGTCTCGGCCCCGGCCGTCGCCAAGGAGCGCGGCATCACCGTCTCGGAAAGCCGCCAGGACAGCAGCCCGGTCTACGAGAGCCTGATGCGCATCACCGTCACCACCGAAAAGGGCAAGCGCGCCTTCGCCGGAACCGTGATCGGCGGCGCGCCGCGCATCGTCGAGGTCAAGGGCATGGAGCTGGACGCGGCCTTCTCGCCGGCGATGCTCTACGTCAACAACCTCGACAAGCCGGGCTTCATCGGCGCGCTCGGCATGCTGCTGGGGCAGGCCGGCGTGAACATCGCGACCTTCAACCTCGGCCGCGTTTCGGCTGACGACGACGCCATCGCGCTGGTCGGCGTCGACCAGGCCCCGGGCGAAGATCTGCTGGCCGCCATCCAGGCCCTGCCGCACGTCAAGGAAGCCCGCGCGCTGACCTTCTAGGTCACCCCGGACGCAAGGCCGTCATCCTCGGGGCAGTCCCCGGGGGGTGACGGGTTGCGGGCCACAGCGCCCGCCTATGGAACACAATAGGCAAGCATACGCTTTACCCTCCGCACCGCGACACAGGTCGCCTCAGGGAATCGCGCATGTCTCTCTTGATCTTTGCCATCATCGTTTTGGTCGTCGCCGCCCTGATTGCCTGGGCTGTCCAAAAGCTTCCCCTGCCTTCGCCCTTCGGCGCGATCATCCAGGCCTTGATCCTGATCGCGGCCGCCATCGTCATCGCCCAGCGCGCCGGACTGTTCTAGCCAACGCCAACAGGGGACATGCACTCCAAGCGTGCGTGTCCCCCATGTCCCCATTCGTCCGCTTCCCTCTGGGAGCGATGGTGTGGGCGCAAAGCGATGCGCGCCCCGCTGACCCCGGTCGCGCAGGCCCTTCGTTCCACCGCACCTTCGAAGCGTTCCCCCTCCCCCAATGGGGGAGGGTTTAGGCCTAGGCGGCGTCGATCGCCTTGGCGATCTGCTCGGTCGGCTGGCCGGTCAGGTCCTTGGCGATCTCGCCGACCAGCTTGGCTTCCAGCGCCTTGTGCCAATGCTTGCGCAGCTCGCCGAGCGTCTTGGGCGCGGCGATCACCAGCAGGGCGTCGATCTTGCCTTCCAGCGCGTGCTTGTTCAGCAGCGCCGCGACGCCGCCGGCGAAGCCGTCCTCGGCCTGGGTGTCGTTATCGGGATTGGCGCCGCTCGAGTGGTGGCCGCGCGAGGCCGTGCCGGGCTCGATCTCCGGGACCGGCAGCGCCGACAGTTCGACGCTCTCACGGCCACTATTGCGGAACAGCGCCAGCTTTTCACCGTCGACGACGGCCACGGTAGCGCCTGTGGCGAGTATCATTGTGCATCCTCTCGTATGTCGGGGTCTGTAAACGGCTCGCCGACACGGCGGTTGCGCCGCGTCATGCCGGCGCCGTCCCCGACGACTGGATTCAGGGTATCCGGACGTGCGTGGGGCCTAGAGGGCGGCGGCTCGTTTGCGCACGAACATCCGCGCATCGGCTTCCGCCAGCGCGGTCTCGGGATCGGCGCCCGGCTCGACGGCGCGCACGCCGTAGCTGACACGCAGCGGCGCCGACCAGTCGCCGAGATCGACCGGGGTCGACTCGATGGCGCGGCGCAGGCTCTCGGCCTTGGCGTTGGCGGTCTCGAGGTCGGCCTGGACGAGGATGACGGCGAACTCGTCGCCGCCCAGGCGGCCGACAACGTCGGTCTCGCGGGTATTGGCCAGCAGCCGCTCGGCGACGACCTTGAGGGCCGCGTCGCCGGCGGCGTGGCCGAAGCGGTCGTTGACGCTCTTGAATCCGTCGAGGTCGAAATAGACGAGGCTGGCCGGCGTCCCGTAGCGAGCGGTGAAGGCGGCGACACGGTGCAACTCGCGCACGAAGGCGCGGCGATTGAGCAGCGGCGTCAGCACGTCGCGGTCGGCCAGACCCTCGACCTCGGTCAGTCGGCCCTTCAGACGACCGACCTCGCCACGCAGGTCGTCGATCTCGGTAAGCAGGGTCTTGATGGCGCCCTGGACGGAGGGCGTCAGGTCGGTTTCGTCGAGACCGAGGAAAGCGGTCTTGTCGGCGGGCGCGGCCTGCCCGGCCGTGACCTGCGCACCGGCGCGCGCCAGCGCACGCTTGCGCATGGCCGAAAACGCTTCCGCACGAGCGCCGCCGATCTTCATTGGAGAATCATACCGTACCCACCCGACAAAGCGAATCTGACGCATCAGTTGCGGCGCTACAAGCGGCGCCTATACTCCGCGCCTTTCCGGAGGGGGCGTTTCCGTCCTTCGGGCAGGGGATGACTACGCTATGAGCGCACGCCCGCCGGTCGCCATCATCATGGGCAGCCGCTCCGACTGGCCGACGATGAAGCACGCGGCCGAGTACCTCGACACGCTGGGCGTGGCCTGGGAGGCCAAGGTCGTCTCCGCGCACCGCACGCCCGAGCGAATGTATGCCTTCGCCAAGGGGGCCAAGGCCGCCGGGTTCAAGGTGATCATCGCCGGGGCCGGGGGCGCCGCCCACCTGCCGGGCATGACCGCCTCCCTGACCGACCTTCCCGTGCTCGGCGTGCCGGTCGAGTCGAAGCTGCAGAACGGCCTCGATTCCCTGCTCTCGATCGTCCAGATGCCCGGCGGCATTCCGGTCGCCACCCTGGCGGTGGGCGTGGCCGGGGCCAAGAACGCCGGCCTGCTGGCCGCCCGCATCCTGGCCCTCGGCGATGAGGCCCTGGCCGAGCGGGTGTCGGCCTATGCGGCCAACCAGACCGAGTCCGTGGCCGAGACGGTCGAGGACTGATGCCCTTCCCGCTTCCCCCTGGCTCGACCATCGGCATCCTCGGCGGCGGGCAGCTCGGCCGCATGCTGGCCCTGGCCGCCGCGCGCCTCGGCCTCGACGTTGTCGTCCTGACCCCGGACGAGGGCTCTCCCGCCTCGCGGGTGGTCAAGCACACCATCGTCTCGCCCTACGCGGATCCTGACGCCCTCGCCGAACTGGCCCGGGCCTCCGACGTGATCACCTACGAGTTCGAGAACGTGCCGGCGGCGGCGGTGCAGACCCTGATGCTGCTCGACGCCCAGGTGGCGCCGGGGGCGGAAGCGCTGCGCGTGGCTCAGGACCGGGTCGAGGAGAAGACCTTCCTCAACGCCGCCGGGGCGCCCACTGTGGCCTTCGCCGTGATCGACCATGCCGACGACATCGGCGACGCCCTCGGCCGCCTCGGCTCGCCGGCGCTGCTGAAGACGCGCCGCGAGGGTTACGACGGCAAGGGCCAGGCCTGGGTCAGGACCGCCGACGGCGCCGCCGAGGCGTTCAAGGCGGTCGGCGGCGTGCCCTCGATCCTCGAGGCCAGGGCCGACTTCCGCCGCGAGCTGTCGATCATCGCCGCCCGAGGCCGCGGCGGCGAACTGGCCTTCTATCCCCTGTCCGAGAACATCCACGAGAACGGTGTCCTGCGCACCACCCACGCCCCGGCCGCAGTGCCGCCGGCGGTCCAGGCCGAGGGCGAGCGGATCGCGCGCGAGGTGCTGACGCGGCTGGAGTACGTCGGGGTGATGGGCATAGAGCTGTTCGAGCTCGACGGCGGGGCTTTGCTGGTCAACGAGATCGCGCCGCGCGTGCACAACACCGGCCACTGGACCCAGGACGGCTGCGAGGTCGACCAGTTCGAGCTGCACATCCGCGCCGTCGCCGGCTGGCCGCTGGGCGACACACGGCCGATGGTCAGCGTCGAGATGACCAACCTGCTCGGCGACGAGGCCGAACACTGGCTGGCCATCGCCAGCGAGCCCAACGCGCGCCTGCACCTCTATGGCAAGGGCGCGCCGCGTCCGGGCCGCAAGATGGGACATGTGAACCGGGTGAAGGCGCTGCTGAAGTCAGGAAACTAGGCGCTGAGGCCTTGCGTGGTTCGAGACGCGGCTTCGCCGCCCCTCACCATGACTGGCTTTTTTGGAGCCGCCCACCTCAGTCATCCTGAGGAGCGAGCCTCAAGCGAGCGTCTCGAAGGACGCAG
>JAZJXN010000177.1:0-2707 GCA_040390885.1 Pseudomonadota bacterium
CCTCGACCGGCCCGGTCAGGAAGATGATCCGCTCCTTGAGCAGGCGCGAGAAGATATCGAAAGCCCGTTCACCGCGGCTGGTCTGCTCGACCACCATGGGGACAAGGTTCATCGCGGTGTGGACGTAGTCGGTATTCATAGAAGGCCCTTTGCTCATATCGGCGTGTCGCGAATCATGCCGCGCCTCCGCCCTGCCCTCGATATCGGGGGCAGGTTAAGAGGATGCAAGGAGCGGGGGCGTCCCGTCCAGCCCGTCCAGACAAAGAAAAAGGGCCGGCGCGAAGCCGACCCTTGATCCGATGTCCGGGCCTGGCGGCCGCCGGGGCTAGTAGCCTTCCGGCAGATCGTCGTCGGCCTCGATCTCCGTCTTGGAGACCTTCTTGTCCGTGACGGTGGCCTTGCCGAAGATCAGCTCGACGACCTTGTCCTCGTAGAGGGGCGCGCGCAGCTGAGCCTGGGCCTGCGGGTTGGAGCGGAAGAACTCGAACACCTGCTGGGCCTGCTGGCCGTACTGCATGGCTTCGCGCTGCATCGCCTGGCCCAGCTCCTGGTCGGTGACCTGGACGTTGTTACGGCGGCCGATCTCGGCGAGCACCAGACCCAGGCGCACGCGGCGCTCGGCGATCTTCATATACTCTTCGCGCAGCTGCTCGTCGGTCTTGTCGGCGTCTTCCGGCGGCAGACTGCTGCCGGCCTTGTCCTGCTCGACCTGCTGCCAGATGCCGGCGAACTCGGCTTCCACCATGCGCGGCGGGAGCGGGAAGTCGTGGCCGGTGTCGAGCTCGTCGAGCAGCGCGCGCTTCAGCTTGAAGCGCGAGTTGTTGTCGTAGCCCTGCTGCAGGTTCTTGGTGATGGTCTCGCGCAGGGTGGCGAGGTCCGACAGGCCGAGGCGCTTGGCCAGCTCGTCGTCGGCGGCGGCTTCCACCGGCGCGCGGACTTCATGGACCTTCACGGCGAACTCGGCGTCCTTGCCGGCCAGTTCGGCCGACTGGTAGCCCTCGGGGAACTGCACCTTCACGACCACGTCGTCGCCCGGCTTGGCGCCGACCAGCTGGGCCTCGAAGCCCGGGATGAACTGGTTGGATCCGAGGACCAGCTCGAAGGCCTCGCCCTTGCCGCCGGCGAACTCGACGCCGCCGATGCTGCCGACGAAGTCGATCAGGACCTGGTCGCCGTCCTTCGCCTTGACGGTCTTGCCGGTGCGCGGCTCGAAGGTCGCGGCCTGCTTGGCCAGGTCAGCCAGGGCGGTGTCGACTTCGGCTTCGGTCGGGGCGTAGACCGGACGGGTCAGCTTCAGGGCCTCGATGTCGATCGGATCGAAGTCGGGCATCAGCTCGAGCGAGAGTTCGTAGGTCAGGTCCTCGCCGCCGGCGATCACCTTCTCCATGTCGGACTCAGGCTTCAGGTCCGGCTGCGAGGCAGGACGCAGCTTGTTGTCGTCGAGCACCTTCTGGGTGGTCTCGTTGAGGGTCTGCTCGATGACCTCGGCCATCAGCGCCTTGCCGTGCACGCGGCGCACGTGGGCGGCGGGCACCTTGCCCTTGCGGAAGCCCTTGATGTTCATCTGCGGCGCCAGCTCGGCGATCCGCGCGTCCAGGCGCTCGGCCAGGTCGCTCGCGGGAACGGTCACGCCATAAACGCGGCTCAGGCCTTCGCCGGACTTTTCAACGATCTGCATCGACATTCTTTGAGTCCCGGACGAGCGGTCCAGAAACCGCGTCGATCCGCCTTCAGAGTGGAAACGGGAAGCGCGCCCCAAGGGGGGCGGCGCAAAGCGGTCGCCCTTATGTCACGGGCGCCCATTGTGGCCAAGTGTGAGTTTCGGATGCGACGTCGCACCGCCGGTCCGGCGAAACGACGGGCTTGTCGTTCCGCCCCGCCCGGCTATAGACCGACCCAGCGCCGCGGCTATGGCGGAATTGGTAGACGCACCTGGTTTAGGTCCAGACGGGCAACCGTGGGGGTTCGAGTCCCTCTAGCCGCACCAGCCTGTCGAGCCACGTCAGCGGGCCGCGATACAGTTGCCGTTCAGATCGAAGCTGGCGATGTCCTGTTTGGTGGCTTCCCGCAGAGTGATCGCGGAGATCATCGGCCCCTCCGGTCCGAAAGCCTGGCTGTCGGACACGATAATCCTGACCAGGTAGAGGCGCGTGTCGTCGACGAACCGCGCAAAGGCGGTCGCCGTCGCCTGATCCGCCGCCGGCGGCTTGAAGTTGCCGAAGCAGGACTTGGACAGGCCGGCCAGCAAGGCGGGCTGAATCTGCCAGGTCGCGGCGCCTTCGGGATCCGGCCGCACCGGCGCCGGGTATCCCGCGATCATGTCCGGCCGGGCCGTGAGGGTGACGGGGTTCCGGAAGCTGCTGGGAAGAATCGCGCGGCGCGTCGCCTCGTCGGCGATCGCCCAGTGAGTGGCCAGCGTTGTCAGTCGGGCGACACGCTGGTCAGGCGTGGAGGGGTAAAGCGGCGTCCTCGGTTGCGCCGGTTTGACCTTGGTGATGCCGTACCTGGCCCAGATCGGAACCATGCCGCTGGTGCAGTCCAGCTCGGCGGCGTCATAGACCTTGAACACCCCGGCGCGACGCAGCTCGTCATAGAGCACCAGATGCCGGTCGTGATCGTTCAGGCGAAAGGCGCCGGTCTCGATCGCCGTGCTGAGGGCGGCGCAGGCTGCTTCGACCTGATCCTTGCGCGCGACGACGTCGGTCGC
>JAZJXN010000177.1:2717-7219 GCA_040390885.1 Pseudomonadota bacterium
CTCAGATCGGCCAGCTTGCGCGGCACGCCGCCGCTATCGATCTGGGTTCCCAGACGGGTATCGGGCGATTGCTTGATGATGATCTCGTTCGCCCAGCGGCTGCTGGGTTCGGCGGCGCCCAGGGTGTTCGGGCGCACGATTCCGTCAGCCCCCGTGAAGACCGCGTCGGTGACGAGCGATCGCCTGGTCTTGAGCTGAACGCGCGCCATCACGCTGATGGGCGGGTCGTTGCGTTTCGCAGCCGGCAGCGTGATCTGGTAGGCGACCGCCTTGTAGGCCAGGCCGCTGCCGTACTTCAGCTCGGTTTCCAGTGTCCCGTCGAGCTCGTCTGAATAGTAGCTGTTCAGCGCCGCCTCGGCCTTTGCGGCGAAGGTCATGAAGGCCTCCGTGGCGAAGGCGGTGACGAGCCATCCGTGACCACCCAGGGCCGCGGCGGCGTCCACGCCCCCCTTCACGGTGTCCATGACAGCGCTGCCGCGCTTGCTGACGGCGGTGACCTTGATCGTCGCCTGAACCGCGTCCACGCCGCCTTCGAGCAGGAATATCGGGGAGATGTCGATGTCCTGGCCGCTGGTGCTGGACACGCTGATCTTCGACTTGTCGCCGCTGGTGACGGCAACCGTGAAGAGCGGCTTCTGATAGATCAGCGCCCCGCCCTTGCGCAGCTCTAGGGTAACGGCGGCGGTGAAGTCATCCCGGATCCCGAACATCGACCGCAGGTAGCGACCGACGCCCTTGTCGACGTCATACGTCCCTCCTGAGGATACGTTCATCGCCACTTGGCCATAGTATTGGTCCAGGCCGCCGACGATGGGGTCGTCCAGGGCCTGGCTGAAGCAGGGCTGGATGGCGATCCCGCCAATGCCCAGGCGCTGGTTGGTGGGACAGGTGTCGGCCGCTGTCGCAGCCCCGGCGGCCAGCGCGGCGCCGGCCGCGATGGCTGAAAGAATGATCGCCCTCATGGTTCCCCCCTATGAGCCCGCCCATAACTCAACCACTGGATGCGCAAGGTCAACACCCGCGTAACGGCGTTCTCTTTTGCAGGGGGTTGAGCGTCGCGCGGCGAGTCCGATAGCGTCGAGACTTGCGGGGCCGACAGCGTCCCGGCGCACAGGGGTCATCATGGATCGTCGTCAGTTCTTCCAGGGCGGGACCGCCCTCGTCGCCCTTGCGCTCGCAAGCCCGGTGGGGGCCGCTGTCGGTCCCGAGGACGCCAGGCTGAAGGCGCTGCTCGACGCGTTCTGGGACGAAGACCTCGCCAACGCCCCCGAGTTCGCCACCGCGCTCGGCCTCGACACCGGCAAGCTCGCCGGCCAGCGCAGCAAGCTGACCGACCAGTCGGCCGCCGCGCGGGCCGCCTGGGTCGCCGAGCACCGGCAGCGCCTCACGCGACTGGGGGCGATCGACACCGCCAAACTGTCGGCCGCGTCGAAGATCGACAAGGTGGTCGTCGCCTACGCCTACGGCCGGATCGTCGAGGGCGGCGAGAAGTTCACCTTCGGCGAGGGGCCGGCCGGGTTCAGCTACGCCCCCTACTCTCCTTATGTCGTCAGCCAGCTGAGCGGCGCCTACCAGAGCGTCCCCGACTTCCTGGATTCCAACCATCCGGTGAAGACCGCCGCCGACGCCGAGGCCTATCTGGCGCGGCTCGAAGCCTTCCCGGCGGCGCTCGACGCCAACACCGCCAGCCTCAAGGCCGACGCCGCCAAAGGCGTGCTGGCGCCCGACTTCGCGCTGGACGCCACCCTCGCCCAGCTCAAGCGCCTGCGCGGACAGCCGGCCGCCGACAGCGGCCTGACCACCTCGCTGGCCAACCGCGCCGCGGAGGCGAAGATCGACGGTCACTGGGGCCATCGCGCCACGGCCATCGTCGAAGGCAAGGTCTATCCGGCCCTCGATCGCCAGATCGCGGCGCTGGAGGCCCTGCGCCCGACCGCGACCCACGACGCCGGCATCTGGAAGATCCCCGGCGGCGACGCCTTTTATGCGGCCGCCCTCGCCTTCCAGACCACCACGACCAAGACGCCTGACGAAGTCCACCAGCTCGGCCTCGATCAGGTCGCGGCTCTGTCGGCGCAGATCGACACGCTGCTCAAGGCCGAGGGGCTGGCGAGGGGCACGGTCGGCGAGCGGTTGATGACGCTGTCGAAGCGGCCCGACCAGCTGTGGCCCAACACCGACGCGGGGCGGGCCGATCTGATCCAGTCGCTTAACGAGCAGACCGAGGCGATCCGCAAGAAGATGCCGCAGGTGTTCCGCACCCTGCCCAAGGCGCCGGTCGAGATCGTGCGGGTGCCGCCTGAGATCCAGGACGGCGCCCCGAACGGCTACGCCACCCCGCCGACGCTGGACGGCTCGCGGCCGGGCCGCTTCTACATCAACCTCAAGGACACGGCCGAATGGCCGAAGTTCAGCCTGCCGACCCTGACCTATCACGAAGCCCTGCCGGGCCATCAGTGGGAGGGCGCGATCTCGCTGATGTCGACCGACACGCCGATCCTGCGCCGCGTCGGCCTCGGCTTCGCGGCCTATGGCGAGGGCTGGGCGCTGTATGCCGAGCAGCTGGCCGACGAGCTCGGCAGCTACGACGGCGATCCGCTGGGCAAGATCGGCTTCCTGCAGTCACTGCAGTTCCGGGCCGTGCGGATGGTCGTCGACACCGGCATGCACGCCAAGCGCTGGAGCCGCGAGAAGGCGACCGACTACATGGTCGACACCACGGGCATGCCGCGCAACCGGGTGCAGCGCGAGATCGACCGCTACTGCATCTGGCCCGGCCAGGCCTGCAGCTACAAGATCGGCCACACCGAATGGGTCCGCCTGCGCGAGGAGGCCAAGGCCCGCGCCGGGGCGAAGTTCGACCTCAAGACCTTCCACGATGTCCTGCGCAACGGCGCCATGCCGCTGGTGGTGCTTGAGGAAGTGATCGAGGCGACGTTCCCGGGGTAGCGGCTGGGGAGATGCGCCGCGAGGCGGTGCGTGTCCCCAGTACGTAGCCGCTGACTGGGGACACGCACCTTCGGAGCAAGTGTCCGGCGCTCAACGACAAGAAAACCAAGGGAAGAAACCAAACCATGCCCGAAGCCATCCTCGAGCCCGAGCTGCCGATCGTCGATCCGCACCATCACCTGTGGGACCGGCCATCCCTGCCGCCGGCGCGGGAGGGAGGGCATGCGTTCGAGGACGTGGTTCGGCTCACGCCGCGCTACCTGCTCGACGAGCTGCGCGCCGACGCGGGCAGCGGCCACAACGTGGTCGGCACGGTCTACGTCCAGTGTGGCGCCTTCTACCGCGCGGAGGGTCCTCGCGAGATGGCGCCGGTGGGCGAGGTCGAGTTCGTCAACGGCGTGGCGGCGATGAGCGCCAGCGGCCTCTATGGACCGTTCCGGGCCTGCGAAGGCATCGTCGGTCATGCCGACATGATGCTGGGCGACGACGCCGCGCGGGTGCTGGAGGCCGAGATCGACGCCGGCAACGGGCGCTTCCGCGGCATCCGCCACATGGCCGCCCACGACGCCGACCCGGCGGTGCTGGGGCCGATGTCGCACACGCCGGCCGGGGTGTTCGCCGACAAGGACTTCCGGCGTGGCTTTGCGCGGCTGGCTCCGCTCGGCATGACCTTCGACGCCTGGATTCTGGAGCCGCAGCTGCCGGACCTGATCGACCTCGCGCGCGCCTTCCCGAACCAGGACATCGTCCTTGACCACGTCGGCACCCCGCTCGGCATCGGCGCCTATGCCGGCAAGCTGTCCGAGCGGTTCGACCTCTGGGCGACGAACATCCGCGAGCTGGCCAAGTCGCCGAAGGTGACGGTCAAACTCGGCGGCCTGGCCATGCCCTTCCCCGGCTTCCCCGGCCTGGACGGCAAGGCCAGACCGACATCAGAAGCGCTCGCCGATCTCTGGCGGCCCTACGTCGAGACCTGCATCGAGGCGTTCGGCGCAGACCGCTGCATGTTCGAGAGCAACTTCCCGGTCGACCGCTGGGGCTGCGACTACGCCACCCTGTGGAACGCGTTCAAGCGCATCGCCGCCGGCGCGTCCGACGCGGAAAAGGCGGAACTCTTCGCGGGGACGGCGCGGCGGTTCTACGACCTCGGCTAGCGGCTACTCGACCCGCACGTCGAGCCGGAAGTCCGAGACCTCGCCGCGGCGGGCCTGGGCGCGGGGCTGGCCCACCTGGATGGTGTAGTCGCCGTTCGCGGGGAGCACGCCGCGGTAGCGTTCGCCGCCGACCTCGCCGATGAACATGGCCTCGTCCTCGCCGGGCCGGTCGCCGGGCGCGTAGATGTTGAACGACGCATTCGGGCTGCCGGAGATGCGCACGGTCATCTCCTGACCGCCGCGCGCGCCGACGACATAGCTGGCGCCGTCGTAGCCCCTGACCGCGCCGGCCAGGCTGGCGCCGACGCCGCCGGGCTGGAACTGGATCCGCTTCGATCCGGGCGGCGCGGGCGCGGCCTTCGGCGGCGGCGGCGGCGCGGCGGGCCTCGTCACGGGAAC
>JAZJXN010000177.1:7229-8542 GCA_040390885.1 Pseudomonadota bacterium
CGACGGCCGGCGTCTCGACGGTCTGGTCTAGGCCGCCGCCGGCAGCGGCGGCCGGGACCGAGATCAGGGTGAAGCCGTCGACCGCGCCGACGACGGCGCCGCCCAGTGCGGTGACGGCCGCCGCGGCCGGCGCGTCAGCGCCGCCGGGACAGGCGACAAGAGTGGCCGTGTGATCGAGGACATCGGCCGTGGCCGGCGATTCGCCCACCCTCCGGCAGGGATTGCCGGTGTTGGGATAGCCGTCGCCGATCGTGACCAGGGACGGCGGGAACACCACCGCGGCGCTGGAGGCGGCGGCCGGATCGGCCGCCTTGTCGGTCTTGCCGCAGCCGGCAAGCAGCACGGAGGCCGCGAGGCCGGCGGTCAGTGCGACGGTGATCGGGATGGTTCTGGACATCGAGGACCCTTTCCTGGCGATCCCCCGAACGCCCTTGTCCCCACGCTAGCGCGGGTGGCGACGGGTCGCCAACCCCCTTGCCGGTCGGACCTGACCGCAATCTGTCGCGGTCAGCGCGACATCCACGGCTTCGACTTGCCGGTCTGCGCCGACTCCGCCTGCTGACGCTGGAACTTGCCCCCGCGCGGCGGCGTCGGCTTGGCGGCGATGGCCGCCTTCTTCAGGCGCAGCGCCTTCTGCATCGGAGTTTCGTCAGGCTTGTCGGTCATGGCGCTGTCTCCGGAGAAATCCCGTGCTAGGCGTAGCACATGGCTGAGACGGCGATCGACTTCATCGACGTGGGGAAGCGCTACGGCGATCACATCGCCCTCGGCGGCGTCACCCTGGCGATCCCGGCCGGACAGTTCGTGGCCCTGGTGGGCGGCTCGGGCTCGGGCAAGACCACGCTGCTAAAGACCATAAACCGGCTGGTCACACCTGACCGCGGCGCCGTGCACATTGCCGGCGAGGACGTGTCGGGCCGGCCCGCGCCGCTGCTGCGCCGGCAGATCGGCTACGTGTTTCAGGAGGTCGGCCTGTTCCCGCACCTGACCGTGGCCGAGAACATCGCCATGACCCCCAGGCTGCTGGGATGGCCGGCCGCGCGCATCGCCGCGCGCGTGTCCGAACTGCTCGAACTGGTCGCCCTCCCCGCCGCGATGGGCGCTCGGCTCCCGGCGGAACTCTCGGGCGGCCAGCGCCAGCGGGTGGGCGTGGCCCGCGCCCTCGCCGCCGAGCCGGGAGTGCTGCTGATGGACGAGCCCTTCGGCGCACTCGATCCGGTGACCCGGGACACGCTGGGAACCGAGGTGCGCGACCTGCACGAGCGGCTGGGCCTGACCACGGTGATGGTCACGCACGACATGGGCGAGGCGAT
>JAZJXN010000177.1:8552-9406 GCA_040390885.1 Pseudomonadota bacterium
CTCGCCGACCGCATCGTCGTGCTGCGCGCCGGGGCCGTGATCGCGGACGGGACGCCGGCCGAGCTGGTCGCGACCGCGACCGATCCCGATGTTCGCGCCCTGATCGACGCCCCGCGCCGTCAGGCCGAGCGGCTGGCCGCGCGGCTGAAGGTGTCCGCGTGAACGGCGCCGTGGCGGCCGCCTGGGCGCTGCTGCCCGAGTATCTCGGCTGGCATGTCCTGCTCAGCGCGTCGGCGCTGGTGCTCGGCGTCGCCATCAGCCTGCCTCTGGCCGTGGCCGCCAGTCGCAGCCCGCGCCTGCGCTGGCCGGTGCTCGCCTTCGCCGGACTGATCCAGACCATTCCAAGCCTGGCCCTGCTGGCGCTGTTCTTCCCGCTGTTGCTGGCGCTGTCGCAGCTCAGCAAGGGACTGATCGGCCACGGCTTTTCGGCGCTGGGCTTCCTGCCGTCGCTGCTGGCCCTGACCCTCTATTCCATGCTGCCGATCCTGCGCACGGCGACGACCGGCATCCTCGGCGTCGACCGGGCCGTGCGCGAAGCCGCCGACGGCGTCGGCATGACCCCGAGCCAGCGGCTGTGGCGGGTCGAGCTGCCGCTGGCGACGCCGGTGATCATGGCCGGCATCCGCACCGCGGCCGTCTGGACCATCGGGGCGGCGACCCTGTCGACCCCGGTCGGCCAGACCAGCCTCGGCAACTACATCTTCGCCGGCCTGCAGACCGAGAACTGGGTGTTCGTGCTGTTCGGTTGCGCGGCCTCCGCCGGCCTCGCCATCGCCGCCGACCAGCTGCTCGGGCTGATGGAGACCGGCGCCGCCCGTCGCGATCGTCGCCTGGTCATCGCCGGAGGCGCGGGC
>JAZJXN010000178.1:0-1168 GCA_040390885.1 Pseudomonadota bacterium
GCTCCTTGAGCTTCTCCTTGTGCTTGACCCCGAAGTGCTGCTCCTCGTCGACGATGACGAGCCCGAGGTCCTTGAAGCTGACCTGCTTGCCAAGGATGGCGTGGGTGCCGACCACGATCTCCAGCTCGCCGTTGGCGAGGCCCTCGCGGGTCTCGCTGGCTTCCTTCGGCGGCACCAGCCGCGACAGGCGGCGCACCTTGATCGGCCAGCCCTGGAAGCGTTCGGTAAACGTCTTGAAATGCTGGCGGGCGAGCAGCGTCGTCGGGCAGACGATCGCCACCTGCTTGCCGCTCATCGCCATGACGAAGGCCGCGCGCAGGGCGACCTCGGTCTTGCCGAAGCCGACGTCGCCGCAGATGAGGCGGTCCATAGGCTTGCCGGACGCAAGGTCCTCGAGCACGTCGTGGATCGCGCTGAGCTGGTCGTCCGTCTCCTCGTACGGGAAGCGGGCGCAGAACTCGTCGAACAGGCCCGACGGCGGATCGGTCTCCTCGACCGACTTCAGCTGGCGGGCGGCGGCGATCTGGATCAGCCCTTCCGCCATCTGGCGAAGGCGTTCCTTGGCCTTGGACTTGCGGCTCTGCCAGCCGGCCCCGCCCAGCTTGTCGAGCTGCACGTTCTCGCCGTCGGCGCCGTAGCGGGTCAGCAGGTCGATGTTCTCGACCGGCAGGTAGAGCTTGCTCTCGCCGGCGTAGAGCAGGTCAAGGCAGTCGTGCGGCGCGCCCTGGACGTCGAGGGTCTTGAGGCCGGTGTAGCGGCCGATGCCGTGATCGATATGCACGACGAGGTCGCCCGGCGTCAGGGCGCTGGCCTCGGCGAGGAAGTTGGCGGCGCGGCGCTTCTTGCGCGGGCGGGCCAGGCGGTCGCCGAGGATATCGGTCTCGGAGATGACCGCGAGGTTGTCGGTCTCGAACCCGGCTTCGAGCGGCAGCACGACGCGCTGCGGCGTCTTCGGATCGGCCGCCTTGGCCGCCTGCCAGTAGGGCGAAAACGGCACGCGGTTCAGGCCATGATCGGCCAGCATCGTGCCGAGGCGCTCGGACGAGCCTTCCGACCAGGAGGCGAACAGCACCCGCTTGCCGGCCTTGCTCAGGGCGTCGGCGTGGTTGGCGGTGGCCTCGAACAGATTGACGCTGTCCTGGGTCCGCTCGGCGGCGAAGGTGCGGCC
>JAZJXN010000178.1:1178-2169 GCA_040390885.1 Pseudomonadota bacterium
CTGGAAGGGCGTGAACCAGCGGTTGGCGTGCTCGGCGACCCGGCGGGCGACCTCCTCGCCGCTCAGGTACAGCGCCTCGGGCGCCAACGGGCGGTAGGCGGCCTTGCGGTCGGCGCCGGCGCGCGCGTCATAGGCGTCGGCGATGGTCTCCAGCCGCTCGGCCTCGGCTTCGGCGACCAGATGGTCGACGCCGATCAGCGCTTCGCCGGGCAGGTAGTCGAACAGAGTCTCCATCCGCTCGTAGAACAGCGGCAGCCAGTGCTCCATGCCCGCGCGGCGGCCGCCTTCGCTGACCGCGGCATAGAGCGGGTCCTCGCCCGGGGCCCCGAAGGCGGCGACATAGCCCTTGCGGAAGCGGCTGATGGTCTCGGGCTCGACCAGGGCCTCGCTCACCGGCAGCAGGTCGACGTCCTTGAGCTGCTTGGTCGAGCGCTGGGTCTCGGGGTCGAAGGCGCGGATGCTTTCGAGGGTGTCGCCGAACAGGTCGAGCCGCACCGGCTCCTCGGCCGAGGGCGGGAAGACGTCGATGACGCCGCCGCGAATGGCGAACTCGCCCCGCTCGGACACTGTCGAGGCGCGGCTGTAGCCGTTGACCGCGAAATAGCGCTCGAGGTCGGCGATGGCGACCTCGTTGCCGGGCCGGGCGCTGTAGCCAGCCTTGGCGACGACGCTGCGCGGCGGCACCCGCTGCAGCACCGCCGGCGCGGCGGTGACCAGCAGGGTCGGCTTCTTGGGATCCAGACCCCGCGCCAGTCGGGTCAGGGTCGCCATGCGATGCGCGGCCACGGCCGCCGACGGTCCGACCCGGTCGTAGGGCAGGCAGTCCCAGGACGGAAACTGGATGACCTCGACTTCGGGCGCGAAGAAACCCATCGCCTCCATGAAGGCGTTGGCCCTGGCCCCGTCGCGGGCGATGAACACCGTCAGGCCGCCGCGGGCGCGGGTGATGTCGGCCATGACCAGGGCGTCGAAGCCCTCCGGCGCGCCGGTC
>JAZJXN010000179.1:0-2524 GCA_040390885.1 Pseudomonadota bacterium
CAGCAGGCTGAATGCGCCGAGCAGTATCAGGGGCCGTTGCCGGGTCAGGAACATGGGGCGGATCCTTGATGTACGAAAGTCGAGGCCGCGGACCGGCGAACCGGTCCGCGGCCTGAAGGGAGTCAGAAGGTGCGCTTGAGGGTGATGCGCCATTCGCGGCCGCGACCGGGAAGGGCGGCAAGGTTGGCGTAGGAGTCCGCGACGGGCGTGAAGTAGAGCTCGTCGGCGAGGTTATCGATGTTGGCGGTGACCGTGTACGGGCCCTTCTCGTAGAAGCCCGACAGGTTGACGACCGTGTACCCCGGCAGGACGACCGGGTTCATGATCGTGCCCGAGGTCTCGCTGACGGTGGTGAAGCCCAGCGTGGCCCCTGCGCGACCCCATTCGTGGTCGTCGGTCGTGTAGGTGCCGAACAGACTGACCACCGCGTCGGGCATCAGCGAGTACTTGTACGACGCGTCGCGGCCCGGCAGGGAGTTGAACGCCCAGACCACATAGGTGCCGCCGAAGGCGTTCTGGGGCAGGGCGCCGACGACCGAGTAGGGGATGTAGGCGAAGGACGTATCGGCGCCCTTCACGTCGGTGCGCTGGTTGTTGGCCGCCAGGGTGAAGCTGAGGTTGTCGGTGGCGAGCCACCGGATTTCCAGCTCGACGCCCTTGGACAGCGTGCCCTGAACCGAGGTGACGCCGCCGCCCTGGGTCAGCCGGGTGCGGTTCTGGCGATAGACCGCCAGCGACGCGACCAGGGTTCCGTTGAGCCCGCTGTACTTCAGCCCGCCTTCGGTCAGATCCGAGTCCGCCAGCCAGCCGCCGTTTTGCACCAGGCTGGGCGCGATATCGCCCGCCTGGCTCATCTCCAGCGACGAGGACTCGGCGTAGGTGATGTAGGGCAGCACGCCCCACGGCGTCTTGTAGCTGAGGCTGGCGGTGTAGCTGCCCATGCCCTTGCCGGCCGTCTGCTTCCCGGCGACCGTGTAGCTGAGGAAGCCGGTGTCCTGCGAGGTGACGTCGTAGTCGTCGTAGCGACCGCCGAGCATCAGGTTCAGGCGTTCGCCGATCCAGATGTCGCTGGTGAAGAACACGCCGGCCTGGGTCCAGTCGGTGCTGTTGTCGTTCTCCCACTCCAGCCCCTGGATGCCCGGACCGGTCTCGACGCTGAACGGGCTGTCGATGATGTCGGTCGGGGTGGCGCCGAAAGCGATGTCACGACGGTCCAGCGCGATCAGGCCGCTGTTGTAGCTTTCGCGGCGGCGGCCCTCGAAACTGCGATAGGAGGCGCCGACGAACGACTTGGTCGTCACCATGCCCATGTCGTAGGCGAAGTCGTAGGTGGCGCGCGCCTCCCAGACCGAGCTGTCGAACGCTGCCGGGTAGCCGTAGGAAACGAAGCGCTCGTTGTCCTGGTCGTCGTAGAACAGCTGCAGCTTCAGCGACTGGCCGCCGTCGAAAGCCTTCACCAGGTCGAAATAGGCGGTGTTGGTCTCGGTCTCGGAGAAGTCGGCGTCGCTGGTGTAGACGGTGCGGCGATCGAGCTTGGCCGTGCCGACGCCGACATCGAGCGTGTGGGTCGCGTCGGGCGCCGGGGTGAAGCCGTAGTAGGCGTTATAGAGCGAGGTCCCGTACGGGTAGAAGCCGACCTCGTTCGGCGTCAGCCGGCCGTTGCCGTCGGCGTCGACCTTGGAGGTGTCGCGGCCGGTGATGTAGGTCTGCTTGTTGATCAGATCCTGGGTCAGGCGGTTCCAGCCCGGGGTCTGAACATCGCCTTCCGAGCGGAAGATGCTGGTCCCGAACTCAGTGGTCCAGCCGCCGCCAAGATCGAAGGCCGCCGACAGCTCGGCCAGGGTCCGTTCGGGGGAGATGCCGCGGTAGTATTCGCCGCTGTCTTCCCACTCGATGTAGCCGTGGACGCCGCCGGTGAAGGCGCCGAGGGTCAGCGGCAGGGTGCCCTGACCCGAGAAGGCCGCCTTGCCGTAGGACCCGGCCGTCGCCGTCAGCTCGCCTTCCGGCTCGGTGACTCCGAGGGCCGACTTCGGCGTGAAGTTGAGGAGGCCGCCGACCTTGCCCGAGCCGTAGAGCGGCGTGGGCGGGCCGCGGACGATCTCGATCTGGGCGGCGTTGCCGATCGGCGTGGAATAGGTGCCGCGGTTCTCGATGCGCTTGAAGCCGCGATAGTAGTTTTCGGCCAGCGTGCCGCGCACGTTCAGGGCGCCCGAGACGCCGTAGAAGCTGGCCGTGAACGCGCCCGGCGACACCGCTGTCAGGTCGTCGATGGTCTCGATGCCATAGCGCTCGAGGGTGGTGGCGCTGACGAAACTCGCCGACCGCGGCGTTTCGATCAGCGGCTTGTCGAGGCCGAACACCGTGTCGCTCGGAATCTTCTCGAGCAGCCCGACCTTGTCGGCCAGGATGATGACCTCTTCGACCGTCGTGTCCGCGTCGTCGGCCGCCCAGGCGGCGCTCGCGGATGCTATACAAACGATGGCGGAAACGCCCGCCAGCAACTGCCTTTTCATGAATGGCCCTC
>JAZJXN010000179.1:2534-3277 GCA_040390885.1 Pseudomonadota bacterium
TGACCCGGCGCAGGCTCCACCTTCGGCGGTATCCCCAACCCGCGTGGGCCAAGGGAACTATCCGCACCGTCTCGACGTTCGCGGAAGCGCGGCGACTAAAATTTCAGTTAAAATGTCGAGGCTGCTGCCGGAGCGCTCGATTGTTAACCGCCGGCGCCCGCGCTCCGATCATTCCGGACGGCGCAGGCGCCACGTGAGAGTTGCATCGCCTCGAAATTCGCTCGGTAGCGGAGTCTTTGCGACTGAATTGCGCGAAAATGGGGGCTGAGCGCCCCGAGATCATCGCGCCGGGGAAGGTCGAGCCGCGTTAATCTCCCGGCGGACGAACGCTCGCCACTCGATCGGGATGGAAAATTTCACTTTCCACTATACAACTAGAAAAGCGGTCGCCCAGAAGAAGGCGTACGGGAGAGTGGAATGCCGGATCTGCAACGCGGAACGCCGATGACGTCGCCATCAGGATTTCAGGAGTCCGGCAATTGGTCTCCCGAACTGCGCAAGGCGCAGGTCTATGAGCAGATCCTCCTCGACATCATTCTCGGTCGGCTGGCCCCGGGCGCGCGGCTCGACGAGCAGGCGCTGGCGCGGCAGTACGGCGCCGGCCTGGCCGGCGTGCGCGACGCCCTCGGCCGGTTGAGCCTGGAGGGCCTCGTCGTCCGCCGCGCGCGGTCGGGCACGACCGTCACCCAGCTCGATCTCGTCGATCTCGGTCACAAGATCTGGAATTTCCCGAACGAATTGTC
>JAZJXN010000179.1:3287-18220 GCA_040390885.1 Pseudomonadota bacterium
AGACCGCGGCCCTGACCAAGGACTGCGAGGCGCTGGTGGCCATGGACCAGCGCTTCCACGCGACCATCGCCTACGCCAGCGGCAACGCGGCCCTGGCCCGCGTGCTCATTCCGCTCCAGCACAAGGCCGCGCGCTTCTGGGTCTATTCCCTGAACAGCGCCAGCGCCGAGGACCGCATCGCCGATATCGCGCTGCACCGGGTGGTGTCGTCGCGCATCGCCGCCCGCGACGCTGAGGGCGCCCGCGCGGCCATGATCGCGGTGCTCGGCGTCCTGCCCGACAACGTCCGCCGCATCGTCTCCCACGCGGACATGCCCGCGGCCTGAGCGCCTTCAGCACCGCCTTGGGCCGGCGACCGCGGTCGCCGACTTGAGCGAGATCAATGACCAGGCGTTTCCACGTGGCAGATTGCGGCGGTGTTCCGCTGTGGTCCGCAAGTAAAAGGCGGGCCTCACGCGCGGACGTTCATCCCGCAGCTCCAAGGTACGCTTTGGCGCCGCGTCCAGAGGCGTTGATCATGGCGAGACGACCGGGGCTGACCACTGTCCTTTCGGTGCTGGGGGCCGTGGCGATGAGCGGGATGGCCATGGCGCAGGACGGCGCCGCCGGCCGCGCTGTCGCCCAGCGTCATTGCGCGAGCTGTCACAACATCGCCGACGGCGAAAGTCCCCTGGCCGACGCGCCGCCGTTCGCGCGCCTCAAATTTCGATATGGCGCGGGAGGGCTCGCCGAACTCCTGGAGAAGGGCATGATCGCGGGTTGGCCCCATCCGCTGCAGGAGGACAGGCCCCTCGTCCACCCCCGCATGCCCGCCTTCCCCCTCAGGGAAGATGAGGTGGTGGCGCTCGCCGACTATCTCCGGACCCTCGAGACGGCCCCTTAGCGCTCGGCGACCCTGGCGGCGCTCAGCCCGGTGGTCAGAGGACCCCAGCAGAGAAATCGACGCACGAGCCGCCCATCTTTTCGTCCCCGTAAGCCCGAGGTCCCTGATGCTTGAGTACCGAATTTCCGCGCGCAGGCAGGACCGGCACGGCAGCCTCGCCACCTGCAAGGCGGCCGAGCTCCTCCTGGATACGGACGTGAACGGGCGGGTCGACGCCTTCAACCCCGCCGAGTTGTTCCTGGCCTCGATCGCGGCGTGCATGATCAAGGGTGTGGAGCGGGTGACGCCGATGCTGCGGTTCGACTTGCGCGGGGTCGAGGTCCGGCTGCATGGCGTGCGCCAGGACGCGCCCCCGATGATGGTCTCGATCGACTACGAGATCACGGTCGACACCGACGAAAGCGATCAACGCCTGGCGTTGCTGCACACCAATGTCCGCAAGTACGGCACGATCTCCAACACCGTCGCGAGGGCGACGAAGCTCGAGGGTGTCATCAAGCGCAAGGGCTGACACGGGGTCGAGAGGCCAATGCGGCGACCGCCCGGCGCCGGTGACCTGCGCCAGGCTCGCTTCGGAAGACGCCGTTCAAGCCCCGCGTCGGCTGGCCCCCGGTCTCGCTCCCTGCCCCTGCCGACCTGGCCCGGCCGCTTGACGCGATCCAGGCCAGTTCGGCGTGCTCGACCGCACGGGATGTCGAAACGTGGCGAAAGCGGTCAAAAAGTAGCGTAGGAAGGCGACTGCCACGTGGCGCATAGCGCCTTGATTTGTTTTGGAAAAGTGACGCAGTTTCAAGCACATAGATTGTCCGTCGCGCCGATGATGGACTGGATCGACCCGGGTTAAAATTCAATAGGTTACGCTAGTGCGTGTGCAAAACGGGCGCACGGAGTTCGCGTTTTCTTTCGCTTTCGTTCTCACGATTTCAGTCGATCCAGCCCCCATTGGAACGACCGGCTACGCGGTCCTGCCCGATCGTTTCCGGTGGCGCCCGATGACGGCCGCCACTTTGCTGGGATCGAGTCATGGGACGCTTGCGTCAGAGGTGCCCACGGCACCATCTAGGGCCTGATCGAGCAGCAGGGCCGCGAGCGTCTTGAGAACCCAAGCCGAGTTGGAAGCGATGCGGGCGGAGCTGGAGGAGAGCGGGGAGTACCGCGTGCTCCGCAAGCTCTCCCCTCCAGGCACGGTCGCGCTGTCGGCGGACACCAAGATGGGGCTCTTCGTCGACGTTGAGACGACCGGGCTTGATCCAGCGCGACACGAGATCATCGAGCTGGCGATGGTCCCGTTCTACTACCGCCCGGATGGGGAGATCACCGGTGTGGGCGAACCCTTCAGCCGGCTACGGCAACCCTCTGAGCCGATCCCGCCCGAGATCACCGCATTGACCGGCATTGATGACGCCATGGTCGCGGGGCAGGTCATCGATCCGGACGAGGTCGCGGCGTTCGCAGCGCCAGCTGCGCTGGTGGTCGCCCACAACGCCGGCTTCGACCGCCGGTTCGCCGAGCGCTTCAGCGAGGTCTTCACCACCAAGCCCTGGGCCTGTTCGATGAGGGAAGTGCCCTGGACAGACGAGGGGAGCGAAGGCGTCAAGCTTGCCTATCTGGCGATGAGCCAAGGCTTCTTCTACGACCGGCACCGGGCGCTCAACGACTGCTACGCCGCCATCGAGCTTCTGTCGCGGCCGCTCGCCAAGTCGGGGGAGATTGCCTTTGCCAAGCTCCTCGCCAGCGCCCGCCGTCCTCTTTGGCGCGTCTGGGCGGAGAACTCCCCGTTCGACCTGAAGGACCGGCTGAAGGCTCGCGGCTATCGGTGGAACGCGGATGGCGCCGCCACGCCCCGGTCCTGGTTCATCGATGTACCGGACGACCGGATAGAGGAGGAACTCGCCTTCCTTCGGGACGAGATTTACCAGCAGGACATCGATCTGCTCAGGCGCCGCATCCGGGCCTATGACCGGTACTCGGATCGCTGCTGACCTCGGACGCGTCTCGCGCTCACGTCCGTCGCAGGCTACGCTCTCACCGTCAGGCAGCCGGGGAGGGTGGAGCTTGGTGAGCTGGATACGACGCTGGCTTGAGGCGCGAGCCGCGGATCGCGCGAACCTTCTGGCCGAGGCTCACGACCTGTTGGCCGAAGGCGGACGGACGGGGGCGATAGCTGCGCTGGACGCGCAGGCGGCGGCTTCGGTCGGCGATCCGAAGGCGCTGCGGCGCGTCAATGCCCTGCGCCTGGTCTTGAGCGATATCTCTCCGCGCCCGGCCAGGTCCGACACCGCCACGCGAATGCACTACCGGTAGGGTCTGCCCCCCAGGCGGTTCATTGGAAGTCGCGGCTCTTGAGGCGGAGCGTGTCGATGTGCAGGTCCTGGACGTAGATGTCGCGCGGCGCGGGCCCGGGCTTCGGCGCGCGTGGGTCCGGCGGCGCGGGACCGCGATGGACCTCATCGCCTCGACCGTGCGGCAGCGGGAAGGCCGCATCCCGATCGCCGATGCTGGCCAGGGTCTCTGCGAGGTCGAAAAGCTTGTAGGCGATCAGGTGCACGACCTCGCCCTCGCGCTGGATACGGCCTTCGATCCCGAGCATCCGGGCGGCCAGGACCACGCGGCGCTGTTTCTCGAACAGGGTCGGCCAGACCACCAGGTTGGCGACGCCGCTTTCGTCCTCGACGGTGATGAACATCACGCCCTTGGCCGAGGCCGGCATCTGGCGCACCAGCACCAGGCCGGCGGTCTTCAGCCACTTTCCGTCCTTCGATCCGGCGGCCTGGGCGCAGGGGATGAAGCCCTGTCGCCGAAGGTCGTTGCGGACGAAGGTCACCGGATGATCGCGCAGGGTGAGACCGACATGGCCGTAGTCTTCGACGACCTCGCGGCCCGCGGTCATCGGCTTGAGCCGCGCGATCGGCTCGTCGAACTCTGGAACCAGTCCCTGTTCTCGGGCAGCGGCAGCCGCGAACAGCGGCAGCGGCTCATCGCGCAGCGCCTTGATCGCCCACAGCGCCTCGCGCCGCGCCAGCTTCAGGCTGGCGGTGAAGCCGTCGGCGTCGGCGATCTTGACCAGGCTGGCGGCGGGAATACCGGCGCGGCGCCAAAGGTCGTCGACGGTGGCGAACGGCTGGTCTGCGCGGGCGCCGACGAGGGCGGCTGCCTCGATGTTGGCGAGGCCGCGCACCATGCGCAGGCCGAGGCGCACGGCGAAGCGGTCAGGGTGACCTGTCGGCTCCAGCGTGCAGTCCCAGCGTGAGGCGTTGACGCACACCGGCCGCACCTCGACGCCATGCTCGCGGGCGTCGCGCACGATCTGCGCCGGTGCGTAGAAGCCCATCGGTTGGGCGTTGAGCAACGCGGCGCAGAAGACGTCCGGGTGATGGCACTTGAGCCACGACGAGGCGTAGGCGATCAGGGCGAAGCTGGCGGCGTGGCTTTCCGGAAAGCCGTAGGAGCCGAAGCCCTCGAGCTGGCTGAAAGTCTTTGTCGCGAACTCCTCGGTGTAGCCGCGGGCGACCATGCCCTCGATCAGCTTCTGGCCGAACGACGAGACCCCGCCCGTGAACTTGAAGGTGGCCATGGCCCGGCGCAGCTGGTCGGCTTCGGTGGCGGTGAAGCCGGCGCACTCGATGGCGACGCGCATGGCCTGCTCCTGGAAGAGCGGCACGCCGAGCGTCTTGCCGAGCACGCGTTCGAGCTCTGGCGTGGGGTAGTCAATCGGCTCCTTGCCTTCGCGCCGGCGAAGGTAGGGATGGACCATGTCGCCCTGGATCGGGCCTGGCCGCACGATCGCCACCTCGATGACGAGGTCATAGAAGGTGCGCGGCTTGATCCGCGGCAGCATCGCCATCTGCGCCCGGCTTTCGATCTGGAAGACCCCGAGCGTGTCGGCCTTGCGGATCATGGCGTAGGTGCGTGGGTCTTCGGCGGGAATGGTCGCAAGATCCAGGTCAATGCCCTTGTGATCCTTGAGCAAGTTCAAGCCGCGCTTCATACAGCTGAGCATGCCGAGCGCCAGGCAATCGACCTTCATGAACTTCAGCGCATCGATGTCGTCCTTGTCCCATTCGATGACCTGACGGTCTTTCATTGCCGCCGGTTCGATCGGGACCAGTTCGTCGAGCCGGTCGTGGGTCAGCACGAAGCCGCCTGGGTGTTGGGAGAGATGCCGCGGCGCGCCCTGGAGCTGGCGCGCCAGGTCCAACGTCAGGCGCAGTCGGCGGTCGGTGAGATTGAGATTGAGCTCGGCGGCATGCTTGTCCTCGACCCCGTCTTCCGACCAAGCCCAGATCTGCGAGCTCAGGAGCTTGGTCATGTCCTCGGGCAGGCCCAACGCCTTGCCGACATCGCGGATGGCGCCCCGACCGCGATAGCGGATCACGGTCGAGCACAGCGCCGCGTGGGTCCGGCCATAGGTTTCGTAGACCCACTGCAGCACGATCTCGCGTCTTTCATGCTCGAAGTCGACGTCGATGTCGGGCGGCTCGCGCCGCTCTTCCGAGACGAAGCGCTCGAACAGCAGGTCGTTACGACCTGGGTCGATCGAGGTGATGCCGAGCACGTAGCAGACCGCCGAATTCGCGGCCGAGCCTCGGCCCTGACACAGGATGTCCTGGCTGCGGGCGAAGCGGACGATCGAGTTCACGGTCAGGAAGTAGGGGGCGTACTGCAGCGTTTCGATCAGCCGCAGCTCGTGCTTGAGGGTTGCGACGACGCTGTCGGGCGTGCCTTCGGGATAGCGCTGCGCCGCCCCTTCCCAGGTCAGCTGCTCCAGCGCCTGTTGCGGCGTGAGGCCCGGGATGCAGGCTTCCTCGGGATACTGGTAGGCCAGTTCGTCCAGCGAGAAGCGGCAGCGGTCTGCGATTTCAAGGGATCGCGCCAAGGCCTCGGGATACTTCGAGAATAGCCGATGCATCTCTTCGGCCGGCTTCAGGTGCCGGTCGGCGTGGCGTTCGCGGCGAAAGCCCAACTCGTCGATGGTGCAGCCGTGGCGGACACAGGTGACGACGTCCTGCAGCAGCCGCCGATCCGGCGCATGAAACAGCACATCGTTGGTCACGACGGTGGCGACGCCGGCCTGGACCGCGAGGTTCGACAGAGCGTGCAGGCGCAGCGCGTCGCCGGGCCGCCGCCGCAGGCTGAGCGCGAGGTAGGCGCCGGCCGGATAGGTCGCCTTGAGGCGCCGGAGACGCTGGGCGCAGACGGCGTCGGCCTGGTCCGGGACCAGGACGGCGATCTGCCCTTCGGCGAACTCTGGCAGATCTTCCCAAGTCAGGGCGCATCGGGCTTTGCCGCCCCGCCGCTTGCCCAGAGACAGCAACCGGCAGAGACGAGCGTAGGCCGGACGGTCGGTCGGATAGACCAGGATGCCGGTCCCATCGGTCAGATCGAGCCGGCAGCCGACGATCAGCCGCACGCCCGTCACCTTGGCCGCGACATGAGCCCGCACGATCCCGGCCAGCGAATTGCGATCGACGACCGCCACCGCCTCGATCCCGCAGAGCGCCGCCTGGCTGAACAGCTCCTCGGCCGAACTGGCCCCGCGCAGAAACGAGAAGTGCGAGGTGGCCTGCAGCTCGACGTACCGAGGCGCGCTCATGCGAACAGCCCGTGCATGAACCAGCTGAGGTCGCCGGTATGGGGCTGCTCGCCGTCGCCGCGCCGGAACAGCCAGAACCGCTCGCCGGCGTCGTCCTCGATCTGGAAGTAGTCACGCACGGCGTCGATCTCGCCGTCGCGCCGCCACCACTCGCCGAAGATCCGCTCGGGACCGTCGGCGCGCTTCACCCGGCGGCGTATGCCGCGCCAGGTGAACGACACCGGCGGTTGGTCTGGCAGGAGCGCCACGGTTTCGATCGGTTCGGGATGGGCGAGCAGCCGAGTGGGGCGCGGCCAGTGCGCCGGCCAGCGCTCGCCGGTCGGCGGCGCAGTCGGCGCCAGCTTGCGCACCGAGCGCTCCGGGACATCGCTTTGCGCCGGAGCCACGCGGTAGAGCCGTCGGCCGCCCAGGCGGTTGGTCAAGGTGTCGACGAGATCGGCGACGTCGGGCGTCTGAGGCGCGGCGAGATCCCCTGACTGCTTCCAGGTCAGCGGCTCGGACAGGGTGGCGACAAGCACCATGGTGTCGACGCCGAAGCCCGGATCGACGGTCTCGAGCTTGTCGCAGAGCAGGCGCGTCAACCGCTTGATATCGCGGACCGGCTTGGCCATGCCGACGCGGATAGTCTCGAGGCGATTGTCGACGCGCTGGAAGCGCAGATCGAGAATGCGCGCGCCCAGGCCCTTGGCCTCGAGCGCGGCGCACATCGCCTCGACCAGCTTCAGGGTGTAGCGGGCCAGGGTTTCGGGCGCCCCGATCGGTTCGGCGAAGGCCCGCCGGACCTCGACCAGCTCCGGTGTCGACACCGGCTCGATCGGTTCGGCCAGCCGGCCGTGCGCCTGGTCGAGCCGACGGGTCAGCTGCGGCCCAAAGCGTAGGGCCAGACTGCCGCGCGGCGCCGCCTCCAGCTCGCCGATGCGATCGAACCCCAGGCGGCTCAGGGCGTCGACCATCTCTGGCGGCAAACGTAGGGCGCGGACGGGCAGGCCGGCCAGCCGTCGAGCGTCTTCACCTTCGGCGGCGACCAGCGCCGGCCGCGCGGCATAGCGGGCCAGGGCGTGGGCCGCTCCCCAACTTCCGGCGATCGCGGCGCGAGCGGTGAGACCGACCTCCGCCAGGCGCGTGATCATGTCGGCCAGCATGGCGTCCTCGCCGCCGCGCAGGTGCTTGGCGCCGGTGGCGTCGATGATGAGGCCGTCTGGCGCGTCGGCGGCGACGATCGGCGAGAACTGCCGCAGCGCCCACAGCGCCAACCGTTCCAGCGCCTCGGCGTCGCCCTGAGGATCGGCGTCGTGGATGATCAGGTCGATGGCCAGGGCGCGGGCCTGGGCGGCGGCCATGCCGGGGTAGAGACGCTGGACCAGGGCCGCGGCGTCGGCCGCGAGGACCAGGCGCTTGCGGCCTTGCCGGCCGATCATCACCACCGGCGTTTCAACCGGCGGCGCGTCGTCCCCAAGCCGTCGCCGCAGACGATCGGTGGGCCAGGTCGGCAGGTAGAGCGAGACGACCCGTCTCATCACAGGCTTCCAGTTCAAAATCCGCACATTCGCCCGCCCGACATCGGATGAGCTCGACAAACCAGCGCGGTCGGCCGACGCCGGCGACCGGCAAAGGGGAGCCGGGGAGTGCGGTGACCCGCCAGCGCGTCGTCGCCGCCGTCGGCTGGCCGAAGTCGACCGCCTCGGCCTGCCGCCGCCAGCGGCGCAGCGCGATCCCGATCGTTCCCGAGGTTTCCGCCGCCAGTTGCAGGCGGCGCGAGGCGGTCATGGAGAGGCGCGCGACCTCGCCGACCACCGCCCCGAGACCGCCGTGGCGCAGGCCCTCCTCGAAACAGCCGAGCAAGGCCTTCTCGTCACCGGCCTCGACATAGATGACCCTGTCGGGCGCGAGACCTGCCTGATCGAGCGCCGGCGCGAACAGGTCCGTGCGGTTGACGCACCAGAGCACCTGGCCCCGCGTGCGGGCGGCGACGCCGGCGGCGAACAGCGCCGAGGCGGCGCCATCCACCGCGCCGTTCCCGCCGCCCGCGACTTCATGCAGGGCCCCCAGGACCAGGCCGCCGTCAGGCAGGTGGTCATCCAGAACGTCGACGCCGAAGGGCAGGACGGTCTTGTCCGCGCGGGCGCCCGCCTCGATCCGCTCGATCTCGGCGCGCAGCGCGATGAACGCCGAATGGGGGCGTGGGACGGACATGGACTCCAGAACGGCGGGGGTGAAAGCATGTTCCTATTTTGTTCCTCTCACTGAGCGCGAGAGTCAAGGACGGGCAACGTGGCGTTCAGACGCGTCAGCGTGAACGAGGCGGTTGAAAACGAGCAAAGCCCCCGGCGCGTCGCCGGGGGCTTTTGTGTGGGGCCGCGTCGTCGGGGGGGGCGTGGCGGTCCCTACGCCAAAGACAATGCCGGTGAAACCGAGATGTTCCAGCCATGGCGTCTTGCCATTCGAGGGATGGACTCCGCACGGCGACCGCCGATAATGTGTTTCTGTTTTGTTCCGACCGTGGATAGGCGTCAGGAAAGACAGATGGCCGAGCTGCAATCCAGCCTGAAGCGTCCGCCCGACAAGCTGCTGCAACGGTTTCGCATCGCCCCGAGATCGGCAAGGACACCGTCGGCGACTTCCTTCAGAAGGGCTTTTCGCTGGCCATCTGCTGCCGGGACTGTCCGCGCTTGATCGAATGGACGCCGCCGCAGCTTCAGGCACGGTTCGGCGACCGACCGGGGCTGCGGATCGCCGATCTGGCGTCACGGCTGAGCTGCACGGGCGAGGACGGGTGCGGCTCGCACGACATCGCCGTGTTCCCGCATCTCTTCGACGGCCCCTGGACGCCGCCGGCGTCCTGCTAGAGCTCCGTCGGCACGATCCCGTCGGTACGGGTCCCACGGGCGACGACCTGCAGGGCGCCGTCGGGCAGGGGACGCTGGAGCGCCGCGACCTCGGCCCAGGGTGCATCGCTCATCCACAGGTCCCACTCGGCCGGCTCGGTCAGGATCACGGGCATGGCCTTGGAATGGTAGGTCGCGACCTCCGCGTTCGCCTCGGTGGTCAGGAAGCCGTAGAGGTCACAGCTGACCTCGCCCTCCTTGATCTTCCGAACGCAGGTCCAGGGCGTCCAGATGCCGGCGAAGAAGGCCAGCGGCCGGCTTTCGTCGAGCGCGAACCAGATCGGCTGCAGCGAGCCGCCGACCTGGTCGGGCTCGCTGAACGAGGTGAACGGCACCAGGCAGCGGTTGGCCGGGCCGAGCCAGGGCTTCCAGTGCGGGCTGGCGGTGTTGCGGATATTGGTGGTGCCCTTGTCCGGTTCCATTCGCAGCAGCTGGTTGAAGTCGACCTCTCCGCCCTTGGCGCGCAGCTTGTCGGCCCGTTTGGTGGCGGCGTCGAACAGCGCCTTCTTCGAGGACGGCATGCCCCAGCGCACGTCGCGCATCTCGCGCGTCCCGTCGGCGGCCTTGGAGACGATCGGGGCGGCCTAGTCCGGATAGACCCCGGCCATCGGCGGCTGCTTGTTGTTGTGATCGGTCATCGCGCGAGCCGTCGCGGCGGCCTCGGCCCGGGTCTTCATCATCGAATAGAGGTTACACATCGGCGGTCCGTTCGCAGCATCGTCCGCCCATAGGACGACGGACGGCCGCCGATGTCGACATCGTCGCGCTTGGTCAGCCGCGAGACGCCCGCCGCGGCGGCGAGCCCTTTTCTGGCGGCGGACGTTAGCCTTGAGCGAGCGGGATGATCGCCAGCTGGTGGTCGACGACGTCGCGGACATCCTTCAGCACCGGTAGGTCGGCCCGCCCGGTTTTCCAGGCGTCGCGGAAGGCGGCGACGGTCTCCCGCGCGGTCCGTATCACCAGGGTTTCGGGCGCGCCCGCCTTGGCGGCGAGATAGGCGAGTTCATCCAGGGACAGGTCGTCCCAGCGCTTGCTGCGCGCGAACTTGAGCGCGGCCTTGTCGTCGGGAAGATAGCTGAGCGTCGAGACGAAGTCGTAGGCGGGCGACAGGCTCGGCGTGACGCCGTCGGGATAGAGCAGCGACCAGTTCTTCAGATGCATGTCGGCGTTGCCGATCAGGGCGTTGAAGACCAGGCGGCGGATGAACTCGGTCAGCCCCGCCTCACCGGTTTCGAGCCAGAGGATCTTGGCGATCAGGCGATAGGAGGCCTTCTCGTACTTGTCCTCGGGATAGACCCCGAGGACCTGGGCGAAGTCCTCCATATGCACTCTCGACCCGTCGGGCCGGCGGTCGAAGCGCTTGATGGCGTAGGCGGCGCCTTCGACCCGACCGATGCCCTCGGGCAGCCCGGCGATCTGGTCCAGGGACAGGAGCTGAATCTCGGGGACCTCGATGCCAAGGCTTCGCGCCAAGGTCATCATCGAGAACTCGTTCTCGGAAACGCCGGCGAAGCGCAGCGACGGCAGCTTCACGATCCAGTCGCCGCCGACGCCGTTGGCGGGGATGGTCAGACCGCCGGTCGCCTTCCCCAGCGCCGAGAACTTGAGCTGAACCCCCGCCAGGGAGAAGCGGAGGGCCTGGGAGGGGGGCGTCTTAAGCCTGTCCGCCTCCTCATCGCGGTCGGCCGCGGGCGGCGGCACGTCCTGGCCCTCGGCCGGGCGAATGACCACCCCGCCGGGCAGGTCCTTTCCCAGCGCCCACAGCAGGAAGAACTCACGCGCCGCGTTCACCCCGGCGCGTTCGGCCAGGTAGCCGCGCAGCGGACCCTCCGGCAGCAGGTTGGAAAAGAAGGGCGACAGGCGCGTCTGCGTGCGCCGCTGGTCGCGGATGAGGTCGCCCATGGCGTCCTTGAAAGACAGGCTCAGCGTCGGGCGGTCGGGATCGTCGGCGTAGCGATCGTCGAAGGTAAACAGGGTCCGATCACCGCCCAGGGCGGTGATGGCGCCGACCCGGCGGTCGGACAGAAAGACATCCAGAACATCGAGCGCCATGGCGTCAGTCCTCGTCGTCGAGGCTGTAGGCGGGCCCATGGCTGGACGATCCGCGATGCACCAGCCTATTGCGCAAGTCGGTCAGGCGGCGAACCGCGCGCGCCAAGGTCTCGGGATTGACCGGCCTGGCGTCGGCCACGCCTTCCAGCTGGGCGACTCCCTCGACGAGCTCGGCCCGGTCCGTCGGGGTCTGAAGCAGCGGCATCAGCCCGGGAAGGTCGGCGGCCAGCGCCGCCAACCGGCGGACGGTGGGGGTGTCGCCGACCGTTTCGGTCAGGCGTCGCGCGATCGCGTCGAGCGCGGCGGCGGCGGCCAGGGCGGACCGGCTCTGCTGGTTGTCTTCGGCTTCGCGGATCAGGGCCTGCACGGCGGGCAGGGCGGCGCGAGGCGCCAGCACCAGGTCAAGGTCGAGCGTTCGGGCCAGCTCGATGAGGCTGGACATCTTGAGGTCGACTGCCCCGTTCTCGATCCGCGAGATATGGCCCTGCGGAAGCCCCGCTCGACTGCTCAACATCCGCTGAGACCAGCCTTTGCGCGCGCGGGCCGCTTTGAGAGTCTCGCCGATGGCGGCGACGGTGTAGGACATTTTGATAACCGCTAATGTATCGGAATGACCCGTTGATACATGGGTATATATAATTTTCCCGTGACGTATGCAAATTTGATACGTCAGGATGCATCATACCCTTGAACTGATACACATAGATGTATCATGGCGTGATCTCATAAAGTCTCACCCCACGACATCGGCCATCTCACGCCGGCGCATCGCTTGCGCCGGAACCCGGGCATCCCGCGCCGCGGGCTGAAGACGCAAAAAAGGGTCGGGCGTTGGAATCCTCGCGATTGAGAGGCCCGGTACTTCAGGGCCGACCGCATCCGGCGCCACGCCGGGCGCGCGCCCCTCGGCATCCAGATCGGCCCCTGTCTCCACGGCGCCCGACGGCCAACTTCTAGAAGCGACGATCGGGCCGCGCAATCGCGCGGCCCGAGCCGAAACGGAGAGTCTCCGGGCGGTCACGCTCGGTCCCGCAGCTTCGCTGCTCCCTCGGGCGCGCCGCTCCGCGCGCCTTTGGGCGCCGCCCGCAGCCTCGACGGCGCTCCCCGCCACGCGCGGTGCGCGGGCTCCTTGCAGCCTTCATTCCTGTTTGGCGCCGCTCGCGGCGCGTCGCTTAGGGCTCCGCCCTCGGCGCACTTCGGATCGCCTTCCGCCCAGCTTCGGTCCTCAGCATGGGCGTCACGCGCCGAGAAGTCTCAGGGCCCTGCAGCCGGGTCCCCGCGAAGGCGCCCCTCCGTTTGCACACCCGGTCTCGCCGACGGGCAGGGGTTCAGGCGCGCCTTGCGCCTGCACCCCATGCCCCAAGGAGGCAGACATGAACGCTCATACGTCTATCGATCCCGCCGCTGACGCGGCGGTGTCCTTCGAGCACGGCGTCGTGCGGGATATCCCGCTCGACAAGCTCAAGAAGTCGCCCAAGAACGCCCGCAAGGTCCCGCACACCGAGGCCGCCATCGAGGCCTTGGCCGCCAGCATCGCCAAGAAGGGCGTGCTGCAGGCGCCTGTGGTCGAACCGGAGTACGACGGCGAGGGCGAGGCCACCGGCTACTTCCTCGTCACCATCGGCGAGGGACGCCGCCTCGCCCTGCGGCTGCGGGCCAAGCGCAAGCAGATCAGGAAGACCCATCCCGTCCGCTGCGTCCTCGACCTCAGCAACGACCCGCACGAAATCAGCCTCGACGAGAACGTGACCCGCTCGGCCATGCACCCGGCCGATCAGTTCGAGGCCTTCCGCGATCTGGCCGAACGCAAGGGCTGGGGGGCCGAGGAGATCGGCGCCCGGTTCGGGGTCAGCGCCCATGTCGTGCGCCAGCGCCTGCGGCTGGGCGCGGTCAGCCCGACCCTGATGGCGATCTATCGCGAGGACGGGCTGACACTGGACCAGCTGATGGCCTTCGCGGTCAGCGAGGACCACGACCGGCAGGAGCAGGTCTATGTCCAGAACCCCTACAACCGTCAGCCCCACGCCATCCGGCGCGCGATGACCGAGGGCAAGGTGTCGGCCTGCGACCACCGCGCCCGCTTCGTCGGGCTGGAAGCCTACGCCGAGGCCGGGGGCTCGGTCCTGCGCGACCTCTTCACCGAGGACGGCGGCGGCTGGCTGGAGGACGTGGCCCTGCTCGACCGGCTCGCCGTTGAGAAGGTCGCCGCGCACGCCGAGGCGATCCGCGCCTCGGAAGGGTGGAAGTGGGCGGAAGGCCATCTCGACTATCCGTCCGGCCACGGCCTCGCCCGCGTCTATGCCCACAAGGTCGAGCGAACCCCCGAGGAGACCGCCGCCCGGCAGGCCATCGCCGAGGACTACGACGCTCTGGTCGAGACTTGGGCCGAAGTCGAGGACCTGCCGCCGCAGATCGAGGACCAGTTCTCCGACTTCGAGGCGCGGCTCGCCGCCCTCGGCGAGGACTACGCCTACGACCCGGACGACGTCGCGCGCGGCGGCCTGTTCGTGATCGTCACCCAGGACGGGACGACCCGCATCGAGCGCGGCTTCATCCGGGCCGAGGATGCGCGGCCCGAACCGGAGCCCGAGACGTCCCACGAAGCGGGCGGGCCGCGCGACGACGACAAGGCCGTCGAACCGCCGGAGGCGGAGGAGCCGGACGGGCTGACGCCGCTTTCGGATCGGCTGGTCGCCGACCTGACCGCCCACCGCACGGCGGCGCTGCGGGACCGCCTCGCCGGGCATCCGGACGTGGCGCTGATCGCCACCATCCATGTTCTGGTGCTGCGCGCCTTCTACGTCGGGCACGCCAACGCCTCCTGCCTCGATATCCGGTTGACCTCGGCGTCTCTCGCCCGCGAGGCCGAGGGCATCGAGGACAGCATCGCCGAGCAGAACATCGCCGCGCGACATGAACTCTGGGCGCGGCAGCTTCCGCAGGAGGCCGCCGAGGTCTGGCCGTTCGTGGTCGGGCTCGACGGCGACAGTCGGATGAGCCTGCTTGCCCACTGCGTGGGCATCAGCGTCCATGCGGTCCGCAACTGGGAGCGCCGTCCGGCGGTCCATGCGCACGCCGACACGCTGGCCGTGGCCGTCGATCTCGACATGACCGCCTACTGGACGGCGACGCCGCGCAGCTACTTCGGCCGGGTGACCAAGGCCCGGATCGGCGAGGCGGTGCGCGAGGCGGCGGGCGAAGAGGCCGCCTCCGGGATCGCCGAGCTCAAGAAGGGGCCGATGGCGGAGGCGGCGGAAGGGCTGATCGCCGGGACCGGCTGGCTGCCGCCGCTGCTGCGCACCGGCGTCACCCTCACCGCCCAAGGCGAGGCGGCGCCGGAGGAGACGGCGGACGGGGAGGCGGGCGAACCCGGCGTCGCTCCGGTTGCGGAGGAACCGCCGGTGGACAGCGACGCGGCCCGCGTCGAAGCCGCCTGACCCAAAGGGACCCGGAGGCGCCACGCAGCGTCTCCGGTTTCTTGGTGATCGGCCGCGCGCCCTCTGGGGGCGCGCGGTCTTTT
>JAZJXN010000180.1:0-6007 GCA_040390885.1 Pseudomonadota bacterium
TCATCACCGCCGACGGCGAGCTCTTCTGGGGCAACGACCGTCTGGAACAGGCCCTGACCTGGGCCCAACGACATCAAACGAAAGAGCACGCCTGATGGCCGTCCTGAACGAAGAACAGACCATGCTCCGCGACGCGGCCAAGGGCTGGGCGCAGGAATCCTCTCCCGTCGCCAAGCTGCGCGCACTGCGTGACAGCGGATCGAAGCAGGACTTCGATCCCGCCGCCTGGGCCGAGATGGGCCAGATGGGCTGGGCCGGCGTGCTGGTCCCCGAAGAGTTCGGCGGCTCTGCCTTCGGCTACCTCGGCCTCGGCCTGATCCTTGAGGAGACCGGCCGCACCCTGACCGCCTCGCCGCTGCTCTCGACCGCCATGGTCGGCGCCTCGGCGCTGATCCTGGGCGGCTCGGACGCCCAGAAGGCGGAATGGCTGCCCAAGATCGCCGAAGGCTCGGTCGTCACCGCGCTCGCGGTCGACGAGACCGCCCACCACGCGCCGGAGCGCATCGCCCTGAAGGCCGCCAAGGCCGGCGACGGCTGGAGCCTGACCGGCAAGAAGACCTTCGTCGTCGACGGTGACGCCGCCGACCTGCTGATCGTCGCGGCCCGCAGCGGCGGCAAGCCGGGCGAGACCGCCGGCATCAGCCTGTTCCTGGTCGACGCCAAGGCCGCCGGCGTGACCCGCCGCCACCTGGCTCTGACCGACAGTCGCGGCGCGGCGGAGATCACCTTCGACGGCGCCAAGGGCGAGCTGCTCGGCGAGGCCGACAAGGGCTGGGACCTGCTGGAAGGCGTGCTCGACCGGGCCCGCATCGGCGCCGCGGCCGAGATGCTCGGCGCTGCGCTGCAGTCGTTCGAGATCACCCTGGAGTATCTCAAGACCCGCACCCAGTTCGGTCAGCTGATTGGCGCCTTCCAGTCGCTGCAGCACCGCGCGGCCAAAATGTTCACCGATCTCGAGATGACCCGCTCCTGCATCGAGGCGGCGCTCGAAGGCCTCGACGCCGGCGGCTCGGACAACCGCGCCGCGGCGTCGCTCGCCAAGGCCAAGGCCAGCGAGCTGGCGCACCTCGTTTCCAACGAGATGGTCCAGATGCATGGCGGCATCGGCATGACCGATGTCCACGACTCCGGCCTCTATCTGAAGAGGGCCCGGGTGGCCGAAGCTCTCTACGGCGGCGCCAGCTATCACCGCGATCGTTACGCCAAGGTGATCGGCTTCTAGGAACCGCGAGCGCTCCGACCGGTTCTCCTTGCCAATCAAACGCAAGGGAGATCGTCATGGGTACCGATATCAACGACCGGGAAGCCGTCGAGAAGAAGCTGTGGGACGAGGTCGGCAAGCATGGCCGCACGGTCATGCTGGGCGCCCACACCCACCCGATGCAGCACTTCCAGCCGATGACGGCCTTCACTGAGCCCGAACAGGGTCTGGTGTGGTTCTTCACCCGCACCGACACCGACCTCGCCCAGTCCATCCAGGAGGGCAAGGGTGCGATGATGGTCGTCCAGGACGGCCAGAAGTTCCACGCCTGTGTCGGCGGTGAGCTGACGCTGCAGCACGACCCGGCGCGGATCGACAAGTACTGGAGCCCGGTCGTCGCGGCCTGGTACCCCGAAGGCAAGGCCGACCCGAAGCTGACCCTGCTGTGCCTGGACGTCAGCGACGCCCAGGTCTGGGTCAGCGAGGGCGGCCCGCTGAAGTTCGCCTTCGAGATCGCCAAGGCCAACGCCACTGGCACGATGCCAGACGTGGGCGGTTCGCGCCGCCTCGACCTCAACTAGACCCGCGGGCCTAGCCCTTTTTCACGAAGGGCTTTGGCTCGCGATGGCCTCCCTGCCGCTCGAGCATCCAGCCCGGATACTCGGGCGGCAGCCTGGAGGCCGTATCGAGCGCCACGATCTCGTCGTCCGTCAGCAAGATGTCGGCGGCGGCGAGGTTGTCGTCGAGTTGCTCGTCGGTCTTGGCCCCGATGATGACCGTCGTCACCCACGGACGCGACAGCACCCAGGCCAGGGCGATGCGTGCCACCGACACACCCCGCGCCTCCGCGATACGGCGCATGGCGTCGACACAGTGCCAGGCACGATCCCGGTTCACCGGCGGGAAATCGAAACTGACCCGCCGCGCGCCATTCGGCCCGGCCTCGTCCCGCCCGAACTTTCCGGACAGCAAACCGCCGGCCAGCGGCGACCAGACCATCAGCCCCATCTCCTGATCCTGAATCATCGGCACGATGTCGCGCTCGAGGTCGCGGCCGGCGATCGAGTAGTAGGCCTGCACCGTCTCGAACCGCGCGTAGCCCCGCGCGTCGGCGATGCCGTGCGCCTTCATCATCTTCCAGGCCGGCCAGTTTGAGCAGCCGACGTAGCGGACCAGCCCTTCGCTCACCAGGTCGTCGAGCGCGCGCAACGTCTCCTCGATCGGGGTGACCGTGTCGTTGCCGTGGATCTGGTACAGGTCGATGTGGTCGAGACCCATGCGGTCGAGGCTGGCCTTGACCCCGTCCATGATGTGCCCGCGCGAGGCCCCGCGATCGTTGGGACCCTTGCCCATTTCGCCGTAGACCTTGGTGGCGATCACGACGTCGCTGCGCTTCACGCCCAGGTTCTTCAGCGCCGCGCCCACCATCCGCTCGGACTCGCCGAACGAGTAGACGTCGGCCGTGTCTATGAAGTTGACGCCGCTCTCCAGGGCGCGACCGATCATCGCATCGACGCCCTTCTGATCGACGCTGCCGATCTGGCCCCACATGCTGCCTTCCTGCCCGGCGAAGGTCATCGCGCCCAGGCAGATCTCGGAGACGTACAGGCCCGTGCGGCCGAGGCGTCTGTATTTCATGGCGTTCCCCCTTTTGCTTGACGTTTTGAGTCCGCGAAATGTTGTTGCGTCGGGAAGTCGACAGAGCATGTCACGGTTAAAGCGAAATTCCACTTATGCTGTTGGCGCGCCTTGCATTTCCCTTTGCGAGTTCATGCCGTGATTATGTCGGCTAAGCGACGGTGCTTGCGAATGGCCGCCTATAGCCTGCAACCGCCGCCCAGAAACGGCGTTTTCGATTCGCTATGACGAGTCCCCTGCCTTTGAAAAACCGACTGCTTGCCTCCCTGTCGCCGGACGACTTCGCCATGCTGTCGTCGCAGCTGACTTTTGTGGAGATGGAGAAGGGACGCCTGCTGTGCGACCCGGGCGATCCCATTGAAACGATATACTTCCCCCATGACTGCGTCATCTCGCTGATGACGCTGATGGAGAGCGGGGCGGCGATCGAAAGCGCCACCATCGGTCGCGAAGGGGCCTTCGGGCTGATGGCCGCTGTCGCGCCGCGCCAGAGCATGTCGCGCGCCATCGTCCAGGTACCGGGCCGCGCCTCGCGCATCGCCGCGACGGCGCTGGCGGAAACGGTGAAGCGGTCGACCAGGCTCGCCCACCTGATCGACCACCACAACGACGCCCTCTTCGGCCACGCCATCCAGTCGGTCGCCTGCAACGCCCTCCACTCGGTCGAGGCGCGGTTCTGCCGCTGGCTGCTGTCGTGCCATGACCGGATCGACAGCGACACCATCAGCCTGACCCAGGAATTCCTGGCCGACATGCTCGGCGTCCAGCGCACGACCGTCACCGCCGTGGCCGGGTCGCTGCAGACCAAGGGCCTGATCCGCTATCGGCGCGGCATCGTCGACATCCTCGACCGGGCCGGCCTCGAGGCCGGCGCCTGCGAATGCTACGACTCCGTCCGCCGCACCTACGAGCGGCTGCTGCCGGACCCGTTCGGGCAGAGCAAGAGCTAGGCGGCGCGCGATCTTGAACTGACCTCCTCCGCCTTGCGCCCGGTCAGCTCGACCATGTGGTCGAAGACGGCTTCGAACGCGCCCAGGCCCTGGGTCATCGAGCGCAGGTCGCGGATGAAGTCCTGACGCTCGTCGTGCGGCATGTAGACCTCGATCCGGTCCCAGCCAGGCCAGTCGTCGCGGGCGTCGAAGCCGAGGATCTGGCCACGCTTGTTCGCGATCGACGAGGTGATCCTCGAGGTCGCCGCGTTGGGCGTATAGATCATCAGCTTCTCGATCGGCTCCAGCAGCACCGCGCCGGCCTGGGCAAGCCCCTCGCTCATGCCGATCCGGCCCGCGGTGCGGAACGCCATCTCGGACGAGTCCACGGCGTGGAACGAGCCGTCGACCAGCGTCACAGACACATCCACGACCGGGAAGCCGAGCTGTCCGCGCTCCATGGCGTCGCGCACCCCTTGCTCCACCGCCGGAATCCACTGTTTGCGCACGACCCCGCCGGTAATCCGGTCGTTGAACTGGAACCCCTCCCCGCGCGGCAGCGGCCTGATCTCCAGCAGCACGTCGCCGAACTGGCCGTGGCCGCCGGTCTGCTTCTTGTGGCGGCCCCGCTGGCTGACGGCCTTGCGGATGGTCTCCTGGTAGGGCGTCGCGGGGGCGTGGGTGACCACCTCGACCTGATAGCGACGCTTCAGGCGATCGAGCGCCGTCTTCAGGTGCGTCTCCCCCTGCCCGCACAGCCGCATTTCGTGCAACGCGGCGTCCTGCACCAGCTTCAGCCCGCCGTCCTCCTCAAGCAGCTTCTGCAGCGCCCCGGACAGCCGCACGTCGTCCTTGCGGTCGCCGGTGGCGATGGCCAGCTCGTAGACGGCGTGGCGTGGCTCGCGCGTGACCCGCGCGGTCGCCGGCTTGCCCACCGACAACAGGTCCCCGGCCCGGGCGGCCTCCATCTTGCCGAGCGCGATGACGTCCCCGACCTCGGCCGAAGGGATCTTTCGCGTCGCCTGGCCCTGGACCGCGAACAGGCCGCTGACGCGCCCCTTCTCCCCGTCCGGCAGCGCCAGCTCGGCGCCGTCGTTCAGGGGCGAGCCGAACACCCGCGCCCAGGTCATCTTGCCCGCCTGGCCGGCGTGACTGGTCTTGATCACATAGGCGCCGGGGCCGTCCAAACCGAGCCGGGCCGCGGTCGAGTCCGGCTCCGGCGCGTCGTGGCGCAGGGCCTTGAGCAGCCGGGTGACGCCGTTGCGGCTGGCCGCGGCTCCGAAGAACACCGGCGCGATCTGGGCGGCGCGGGTCTCGGCGATGATGTCGGCGAAGATGGCGTCGCGGTCGGGGATCTCGTCGCCGAGCAGCAGCTCCATCAGGGCGTCGTCAAAGTCGGCCAACTGCTCGAGCATGTGGAAGCGGGCCGCCGCCTCCTCGTCCCGCAGCTCTGACGGGATATCGACCTGCTCCGACGGCTTGCCGGGGCGGTAGACGAAGGCGCGTTCCAGCGCCAGATCGACGAAGCCGGCGACATGGTCGTCCTGCCAGATCGGCAGCTGCCGCGCGACCAGCGGCGCAGCGCTGACGGTCTGCAGCGCCTTGATCAGTTCGTCGACATGGCCACGCGCCTGGTCGATGCGGTTGACGAAGATCGCCCGGGGCAGGCCCAGCCGCTCGATCTCGCGCAGCCAGGGCTGCACCAGCAGCGCCTTGTCCGGATCAGGGTCGACGACGACGATGGCGAGATCGACGGCCGGCAGGGCGTGGTCGATCTCCGCCCGGAACTCGACCGAACCCGGACAGTCGATCAGGGCGTATCGGTCGCCCATGAACGCGAAGCCGGCGAGGTTGAGCTCGACGCTCTGGCCGGCGGCCCTGGCCTCGGGCGAGCCGTCGCCCACGGCGCCCGGCTGGCCGACGACGCCCTGGCGCTCGGTGGCGCCGGCGGCGTGCAGCAGCGCTTCGAAGAGGGTCGTCTTGCCGGCGCCGTTCGGGCCGACCAAAGCGATCGCCCGAACCGCGCCCGATTTCCTTGCAGACATGCGTTGTCTCCCACCATGGGCGGCGAGACCGCGGCCTCGCCGCGTCTTTTCTTGTGAAGGGAGCGCGAGACCCGCGCCCCACGATTACACTTCATACCCGGCGCTTCCGCAGGGCAAGCCAAAGTGACCCAGGGTGAGGCTTCCCAGGCCCGGGGCGACGCGCAATAGTTCGTGAAAAGAACAGGGAAACGACG
>JAZJXN010000180.1:6017-7239 GCA_040390885.1 Pseudomonadota bacterium
GGGTTATGGCTGACACTCTGGACGCCATTGTCATCGGGGCGGGCTTCGGCGGTCTGACGGCGGCGATCAAGCTCAAGGACGCGGGCTTCACGAACGTCACGGTGCTCGAAAAGGGCGATCGTATCGGCGGGACCTGGCGCGACAATACCTATCCCGGCGCCTGCTGCGACGTGCCCTCGCGGCTGTATTCGCTGTCGTTCGCCCTCAATCCCGACTGGAGCCGGGCCTTCTCGCCGCAGTCGGAAATCCGCGACTATATGGAACGGGTGGCGACCAAACACGGCGTCACCAGCCTGTTCCGCTTCAACACCGAGGTCGAGACGGCGACGTGGGACGAGGCCCCCGGCCTGTGGCGGGTCACGGTCAAGGGCGGCGAGACCCTGAGCGCGCCGGTGCTGGTGTCGGGCCTCGGTCAGCTCAACAAGCCGGGCTACGCCGGCATCCCGGGCCGCGACAGCTTCGCCGGCGACAGCTGGCACTCGGCGCGCTGGCGCCACGATGTCGACCTCAAGGGCAAGACCGTCGGCTGCATCGGCGCCGGGGCCAGCGCCATCCAGTACATCCCCGAGATCGCCAAGGACGCCGGCAAGGTCGTCGTCTTCCAGCGCACGCCAAACTATGTCGTGCCGCGGCTGGACCGGGAGTTCTCGGACTTCGAGAAGTGGCTCTACCGCACCTTCCCCGTCGCCGACCGGGCCCAGCGCTGGTTCATCTGGAAGATGATGGACCTGCGGTTCGACGCGTTCAAACTGGGCACCAAGAAGGCCGAGAAGTTCCGGACCGACGCGCTCGCCTACCTCGATGACGTGGTCAAGGATCCCGTCCTCAAGGCCAAGTTGACGCCCGACTACCCGATTGGCTGCAAGCGGGTGCTGGTCTCGGACGACTACTACCAGGCGCTGATCCGGCCGAACGTCGAGCTGGTGACGGAGGCGATCCAGACGGTCACACCCGGGGGCGTGCTGACCGCCGACGGGACCGAGCATGCGTGCGACGTACTGATCTACGGCACCGGCTTCATCACCACCGACTTCGTCACCCCCGTCACGATCAAGGGCCGCGGCGGCAAGGACCTGAGCGAGACCTGGAAGGACGGGGCCGAGGCCTACCTCGGGATGACGGTCACGGGATTCCCGAACCTGTTCATGCTGTACGGCCCCAACACCAACCTCGGCCACAACTCGATCATCTTCATGATCGAGGCCCAGGTCGACTACATGGT
>JAZJXN010000181.1:0-9393 GCA_040390885.1 Pseudomonadota bacterium
GCTGGATCAGCCAGTGGAAGGAAATGTTCGAGGATCCCGGCCGCAAGATCGGCCGTCCGCGCCAGCTCTACACCGGCGAGACGCAACGCGATTACCTGGCCGTCGACAAGCGCGGCTAGCGCTGGCCGGGACAGGCTCCGAAGGTGCTTGTCCCCCGGTCCTCGCATAATACAGGGGACACGCGCCGCTTCGCGGAGCCTGTCCCCAAGAAGCCCCGGAGCGATCCGGGGCTTTTTTCGTTATCGTCACAGCACCGGAGACCTGACTTGGCCAAGCCCCTGACCGTGACCATCCCCCACCAGCTCGGCGCGGCCGAGGCGCGGCGGCGTATCGAGAGCGGCTTCGCCGATCTGACCGCCAAGCTGCCCGGCGGCGCGGCCAAGGTCGACCAGACCTGGGACGGCAACCGCCTGACCTTCGCGGCCCTCGTCGCCGGCCAGGATATTCGCGGCACGCTCGACGTGCTGGCCGACAACATCCGGATGGACATCGTCCTTCCCGGCATCCTCGGCATGCTGGCCGGCAAGATCGGCGGCAAGCTGAAGCAGGAAGGTCAGATCCTGCTCGACGACAAGCGGAAGTAATCTTCCCTTCTCCCGGAAGACGGTGTCGGCGTCGCCGACGGATGAGGGTGCGCGGCGGTTGGCGGGCGTAGCCCCTCACCCTCCCACGCTGAGCGGGCGCCCCTCCCGCTCTCGCCGGGAGAGGTCCGTTAGGCCGCCTGTCCCGCGGCCCAGCCCGACGACCAGGCCCACTGGAAATTATAGCCGCCAAGCCAACCGGTTACGTCGACAACCTCACCAATGAAATACAGCCCGGGAACGCTCTCGGCCTCCATGGTCGTCGAGCTGAGCTGGCGGGTATCGACGCCCCCGAGGGTGACTTCGGCGGTGCGATATCCCTCCGACCCGACCGGCTTCATGGTCCACTGATTGACCGCCGCCTCGATGGCGCGGAACGCCTTGTCGGGCGTGTCCGCGAGGTTTTCGCGGGCGCCGTTCTCCTCGCACAGCAACCGGGCGAGGCCGATCGGCAGGACGCCCGTCAGCGCGTTGTGCACGGACTGGCGGGGGCTCACCAGCTTGGCCGACTTGAGAATGTCGAAGATGTCGGCGCCCGGGGCCATCGAGACGGTAATCGCCTGACCTTCGCGCCAGTAGGACGAAATCTGCAGGATCGCCGGACCGGAAAGGCCACGGTGGGTGAACAGCATCGCCTCGGCGAACTTCGTCTTGCCGCAGGCGACCACCGCGTCGACCGACATCCCGGCCAGCGGCTTGATCCGCTCCAGCGCCCCGACCTCGAAGGTCAGGGGCACCAGGGCCGGCCGGATCTCGGTGAGGGCGAGACCAAACTGGCGCGCGATCTCGTAGCCCCAGCCCGTCGCGCCCATCTTCGGAATCGACTTGCCGCCGGTCGCTACGACCAGCGAGTCGCAGGCGACGCGGGCGCCGGTCGACAGGGTGAGTTCAAAGCCCTCGCCCACGCGGTCGACGCGCTCGACCGCGGTCTCGAGACGCAGCTCGACGCCGGCTTGCGCCATGTCGTCGGTCAGCATGGTGATGATCTGCACCGCCGAGCTGTCGCAGAACAGCTGGCCCAGCGTCTTTTCGTGCCAGGCGATGCCGCGCGCATCGACGGCGGCGATGAAGTCCTTCTGGGTGTAGCGGCGCAGGGCCGAGATGCAGAAGCGCGGATTCTGCGACAGGAAGGCCTGCGGGCCGGTGTTGGTGTTGGTGAAGTTGCAGCGACCGCCGCCGGAGATGCGGATCTTCTCCCCCGGCGCCTTGGCGTGGTCGAGGATGAGCACGCTGCGGCCGCGGCGCCCGGCCTGAACCGCGCACATCATGCCGGCCGCCCCGGCGCCGACGACGATGACGTCAAAGCGTTGCATGCAAACTATTCCTCGTTCGTCGGCGCACAGGCCGGCGGCAGCCAGCCAGTCGCTGGATCCAGCAGCTTTTGGTCTCTGGCCTGCTGACGGTATGCCCAGTCGACCGCCCAGTAGTGATCGTCGTCGATCCGGCGCAGAAGGAACACCCGTGCCGCGCCGTACTGATGCGCAGAGCTTTCGATCAGCCGCACCCAGAGACGCCGCCCTGGCAACTGCCCCAGAGGGACGGACTGCACGCTGACATAGACGTCTGAGCGTGCGCCCACCCATGCGTCGCCCGAGAGGTCGGCAAGCGACTCAGTGTTCGCGTAAGCCGACGGGGTGGCGATCGCGACCGCGTCGTAGCAGAGCGCGCCGGCCACGCCGTCCGGAGCAAGAAGCCGCGCACGATCCGCCCGCGACCAGTCCTGCGACATCGCCGGGCCGCCTATCGACAGCGACGCAAACGCCGCCGCCGCGATGATCCGGCGCATCGGCATCCGCTAGTCCACGCAGCGGCCGGCCTGGGCCTTGCCGCCAATGATCTCCGTCGAGCAGCCGCAGATGTCGTTGTCGGCCTCGCAGACCCCGGCCACGGCGGCGCCGTCGCTGGGCATGGCGCCGTCAGCGGCGATGCAGCGGCCCTTGCATTGATCGCTGTCGGTGCAGCTCTTGCCGGCGTCGTCGAAGGTGAAGATGCAGGCGGGCTTCTGCATGCGGCAGACCGGCTTCACCGTGCCGCCGTTGGCGGCGCAGGCGGCGACGTCGACGGTCGGCGGCGTCGCCGGCCCCGTGGTCATCGGCGCGCAGGCGGTCAGGGCGAAAAGCAGGGTGGCGGCGAGAGCGGCGAGGCGCATGGGAAACTCCTAGGCGGGGACCGCCGACCGGTCGGCCAGCAGCTTGAGGATCGTGTCGGCGGCTTTGTCGGACGGATCGGGACCGCCGCGGCCCATGGCGTCCAGGGCGGTGTTCTGCGCGGCGATCTGACGCTCGCGCAGCACCGGGTCGTCCAGGCGCTCGGCGACGGCCTGGGCGAGCGCCGGGCCGTTGCACTGGCCCTGGATCAATTCGGGCGCGACGAAGTCCCTGGCGGCGATGTTGAACATCGTGATCCAGGGCGATTTGAAAATCAGCTTGAGGATAGCGTAGGTGAGCCCGCCGATGCGGTAGCCGACCACCATCGGCGTCCCCGCCAGCGCCAGTTCCGTCGTCACCGTGCCGCTGCAGGCCAGGGCGACGGTGGCGGCGACGAAGGCGTCGTCCTTGAGCTGCTCATCCTCGATGACATGGGCGCGGTAGGGCCAGCCGGCGACGCGGGCCTTGACCGTCGCGGCCACGGTGCCGGCGGCGGGGATGACGACGTGTAGCGCCGGCCGCCGATCCTTGAGGATGTTCACCGCGTCCTCGAAGGCCGGCATCACCAGCTTGATCTCCGCCGGGCGGCTGCCGGGCAGGACCAGCAGGATGTCGTCGCCGTCCGGCGCGCCGATGGCGTGGCGCAGTCGCGCGGGGTCGGCCCTGGCGAAGTCCTTGGCGAGGGCCGGGTTGCCGACGAAGGTGGTCGCCAGCCCCTCCTTCTCGAACCACGGGGCGTCGAAGCTGTGGATCGACAGCAGGTGATCGACCGCCCTGGCCAAAACCTTGGCGCGGCCGGGCCGGGTCGCCCACACCTGCGGGCCCACGTACTTCACCAGCGGCAGGTCCGGGTAGAGCTTCCGCAACGCGTGGGCCACCCGCAGGGTGAACCCCCAGCTGTCGATCAGCACCGCCACGTCCGGCCTGTCGGCGCCGGCCAGCGCCGCCGTCTCGGCGACCCGCCGGCGAATGCGTGGGTAGGCTGGAATCGCCTCGAAGATGCCGAGGATGGAGAGGTCTGCGATGTCGAACGGGCTCTGCACGCCCTCGGCCGCCATCTTCGACCCGCCGACGCCGATAAAGCGCACGCCATCGCCCAGCCGGGCCTTCAGCGCCCGGGCCAGGCCCGCGCCGAGGCTGTCGCCCGAGGCTTCCGCCGCCACCAGCATGACGGTCAGCGGCCGGGTCATTCGCTCAGCGGCTCCACGCCGATGATGAACAGGCCGAGGTCATCGGCCATGGCCACGGTCTCCTGGCGGTCGACGATCAGCAGCCGGCCCATCTCGCCGACGATGCCGGCCAGGCCCGCCTGGGCCGCGCCGCGCACGGTGGCGACGCCGATGGTCGGCAGATCGACGCGGACCTCCTGGATCGGCTTGGGGGCCTTGGCGAGCACGCCCCGCAGATGCTCGGGGCGGCCGCGAAGCGCCTCGGGAAGTTCCCTGACCCGGCGCAGCATCATGTCGGTGCCTTCCTGGGCCTCTACCGCGAGGACCAGGCCGTTGCAGACCACGGCCCCCTGCCCCACGTCCAGGCGGCCGATGGCGCGGGCGACGGTCAGCGCGCGCTCCATGTCCGCGACGTGTTCGGCCGAAGGTCCGTACTTGCCGAGAAGGCCCAGCGGCAGGGTCATCGAGCCGGCGGCCTCATGGGCGCCCTCGATCTCGAAACCCTCCTTGCGGAACTCCTCGAGCAGCCGGCGCAGCAGGGCGTCGTCGCCGTGACGGGCGGCGGCGATCACGCCCGGCAGGGCGGCCAGGCCGCGAACGTCGGGGACCAGCTTAGCGAAGTCGGGGCGCGCCACAGTGCCGGCGAAGCAGATCACCTCGCATCGCTCCGCCTTCAGCGCCTTGAAGCACTTGCCGAGCTCGGCCAGGCCGATGTCGGCGGACGGGTGGCCGAGCGTGCCCTCATCGGCGAAGCCCTTCAGCCGGATCACGAAGTACGGGCGTCCGGCCGCCTCGCAGCGCTGCGCGATCTCGGCCGGCAGGCCCCCGCCGCCAGCGATCAGTCCGAGCTTGCGCATGCTCAGGTTTCGCGCTCCGGCAGGCATAGCGGGCGGTTCGCGTCCTCGCGGATGAAGGCCAGGATCTCCATGATCTCCGGCACCGTGGAATAGGCCTCCTCGACGTCGTCGATCCGCTCCTGGAAGGTGCCCTCGTCCGCGAACAGCAGGCGATAGGCGGCGCGCAGGGTGGCGATCTGCTCGCGGGTGAACCCGCGGCGCTTGAGGCCGATCAGATTCAGCCCCTCGAGGTGGGCGTGGTTGCCCCAGACGGAGCCGTAGGGGATGACGTCCTTGGTGACGATGCCGCCGCCGCCGACGAAGGCGTAGCGGCCGACGCGGGTATACTGGTGGATCGCCGCCAGGCCGCCGAGGAAGACGAAGTCGTTGACCGTGACATGGCCGCCGACCGCGACGCTGGGGGCCATCACCACCTTGTCGCCGACGATGCAGTCGTGGCCGATGTGCACGCTGACCATGAACAGGCCGTCGTCGCCGACCGTGGTCACGCCGCGGCCGCCGGCGGTGCCGGCATGGACGGTCACATGCTCACGGAAGACGTTGCGGGCGCCGACCACGACGCGGGTCGGCTCACCCTTGTGCGCGCTGTGCTGCGGCGCGCCGCCGAGACAGGCGAACGGGTGCAGCACGCAGTCCTCGCCAACCGCCGTCACCCCCTCGACAATGGCGTGCGAGAGCAGCCTCACCCCCTTCGCCAGGGTCACGTCGGGCCCGACGATGCAGTAGGGGCCGATCTCGACCGAGCCGTCGAGGATCGCCTTGGCGTCGACGATGGCGGTGGGGTGGATGGTGGTCATTGAGGCTTGTCCGCCTTCATGGCCGCGAACTCGCACTCGGCGACCAGCTTGCCGCGGACCTTGGCCTTGCCGGCGAACTTGAAGACATCGCCGCGCGCGCGGGTCACCTGGACCTCCATGCGCAGGGTGTCGCCCGGCCGCACCGGCTGACGGAAGCGGGCGCCGTCGACCGACATGAAGAAGATCGTGGTCCGCTCGATGTCGACCTCGAGCGTCTTGGACATCAGCAGGGCGCCGGTCTGGGCGATCGCCTCGATGATCATCACCCCGGGCATCACCGGATTGCCCGGGAAGTGGCCGGGGAAGAACGGCTCGTTGAAGGTCACGTTCTTGATGCCGACGATCGAGGCGTGCTCGACGTAGTGCTCCGCCCGGTCGACCAGCAGGAACGGGTAGCGGTGCGGCAGCCGCGAGAGAATTTCGTCGAAGGCGATTTCCACGCCCCGGTCTTCGTCGTCCTGGCTCATGCCTTGTCCCCCTTGCCCCGGCGGGCGCTACGCGAAAGCCAGGCCGTTTCCCTTAGCCACGACTTGATGGGCTGGGCCGGAAACCCGCCCCAGGTCTCGCCGGCCGGAATGTCCCTGAACACGCCGCCCGCGGCCGCGATCTGGGCCCCGTCGCCGATGGTGACATGGTCGGCGATCCCGGCGCGACCGCCGAATGCGACGCCGTCGCCGATGGTGACGCTGCCGGAAATGCCCGTATAGGCCGCCATCACGCAGTTGCGGCCGACGCGGGCGTTGTGTCCGATGTGAACCAGGTTGTCGACCTTGGTGTTCTCGCCGACCACGGTGTCTTCCCAGGCGCCGCGATCGACGCAGCTGTTGGCGCCGATGGTGACCCCGTCCTGCAGGATGGCGCGGCCGAGCTGGGGCACGTCGAGCACCCCGCCCTCGCCCGCCGTGGCCCCGAAGCCGGCCTCGCCGATGCGGGCGCCGGCATAGAGCCGCACCCGGTCGCCGATGAGGGCGAAGCCGACACTGACATTGGCTCCGATCTCGCAGTCGCGGCCGATGGCGACGCCCGGACCGATGACCACGCCCGGCGCGATGCGGGTGCCGCGCCCGATCCGGGCGCCCGGGCCGATGACGACGTTAGGGGACAGGTGCACGCCCTCTTCCACCTCCGCCTGCGGATGCACGGCCGGCGCGCCGGCCTCATGCTGGCGGGCGAGATGAAGCGCGCCGGCGGCGCGGGCCCAGCTGGCCTGCGGTCGGGCGCTGGCGATGGCGACGCAGCCCTCGGGCACATCGGCCAGATGCGCGGCCGGCACGAACACCGCCCCGGCCCGGGTGGCCTTCAGCGCGGCGAGATGCTTGCGGTCGCCGAGAAAGGCGATGTCGGATGGGCCGGCCCGGTCGAGCGGCGCGGCGGCCTCGATCTTCAGCCCGCCGGCGGCCAGATCGGCCAGCTCGCCGCCGGCCTGCGCGACCAGGTCGGCGAGCGGCGCCGGACCCAGGCTCAGGTAGAAACGTGCGTCGGGCATGGCATCCTCACGGGATCACGTCGGGCGATAGTCGATCCGGAACGCCGCCAAACGCGCGCCGAGCCAAGGAAATTCGAGCCTTTTTATCCGGTTCTGGCGATCATCTGAACCGGAAAGGCGCCCGCGAGCCATATCGCGAGTCGGCGCCTGAAAACGCACTCGGCCTGACCTTCGCAGGCCAGGCCGAGACGTATCGATCGTGGAAGCCGGCGCGCCGGCTTCGCAGGACTTAGCGCGCCGGGGCGGCCGGAGCGGCCGGGGCGTCCAGACGTTCGCGGTTGAAGGCGAAGCTCTTGAGCTTGGCGTTCAGGCCCTGAACGACAGAGTCGGTCAGATCCATCTGCGGGTTGGCGATCAGGACGCCGTCGCCGATCAGGATCGAGCAGTTGCGCTGCTGATAGGCGGCCAGGGCGATCGGGTCGAGTTCCTGCAGGACGCGCATCAGCGCCTTGCGCTCGGTCGCCTGAAGTTCGCGCTGACGCAGGTCCTTCTTGCGGACCAGGGTGTTGTAGCGGACCTGCAGATCCGAAGCGCGCTTCTCGAGGGCGTCCGGCGTGCTGGTGGCGCGGGCGGCGTCGATGGCCTTGGCTTCGTTCTTGACGATGGTCTCTTCACCGGAGAGCTCGGTGTTGGTCTCGGCGATCAGTTGCTTCATGCGGCCGTCGACGTACTTGCCGACTTCCGACGTGCCGATGGCGCGTTCGCTGGAGTAGGTGCAGATGCCGGGGATCGCGGCGCCGTGACGGACCTGGGCGGCCGGGGTGGCCGGACGCGCCGCGGCGGGAGCCGGCGCCTGGGCGAGCGCCGCGGACGCGAAGGTGACGACGGCGGCCGAAGCCGCGATCGCGAAGGTTTTGCTGGACAGCATTGAGTCTAGAACCTTGTGGAGGTTGAGAACCGGAACGTTTCCGTCTTGTCGTAGTCTTCTTTGGCCAGAATTTGGCTGAAGTCGAAGCGTATCGGACCCATCGGCGAACGCCAGAAGATTGAAACACCGGCAGACGCACGCAGGCTGAGGTCGTCGTAGATGTCGGGGTTGGGAACGCCCGGCGACCTCAGGGTGTCGATGTCGTCGAGCATGCCGACCGTACCGAAGTCGGTGAACAGCGCGGCCTTGATGCCGTATTGCTCGGGCAGGAAGGTCGGCACGGTGAGCTCGATCGACCCGATGGCGTAGGCCTTGCCGCCGAGGGCGTCGGTGCGGCCGTTGCTGGTGTCGCGCGGACCCAGGCCCGCGACCTCGAAGCCGCGGAAGCTGTTGCCGCCCTTGTAGAAGCGGTCGTTGATGCGGACGCTGTCGCCGCCCCAGCCGTCGATATAGCCGGCGGTGCCGGTCAGCTGCAGGACGAAGTCCTTGTTGAAGCCGTGGTACCAGCCGCCGCCGACTTCGGTGCGCAGGTAGTTCACGTCCCCGGCGACGCCGGCCAGATCCTGGTTCAGGTCGACATAGAAGCCGCGTGTCGGGCGCACCGGATCGTTCCGGCGGTCGATCCGCAGGCCGTAGCCGACCAGCGAGGTAATGTAGGAGCCGCGCTGGGCGCAGAGGCTGGTCGAAATCTGCTGCGTGCCGGGCGCGCACAGCGAATCGTCGATGATCACCTCGTCGCTGCGCAGGGTGTAGCGCAGGGACATCGAGGCGTTCTGGGTCAGCGGGAAGCCAAGGCGCGCGCCGCCGCCGGTGGAGGCGGTGTCGAACGCGGTCTGGTTGCTGAAGTTGTAGCGGTAGGAATAGAGGTCCAGACCCGCGCGCAGGTCACGGCCCAGGAAGCGCGGCTCAGTGAACGAGAAGTCGATCTGCTGACGCAGCGACCCGACCGAGACCCGGCCGCGCAGGTTCTGGCCGCGTCCGCGGAAGTTGCGCTCGCTGATGCCGAGGTCGATGACCAGCTGGTCGACCGAGCTGTAGCCGGCGCTGAACGAGAGTTCCCCGGTCGGCTGCTCGACCACCTGGACGCGCAGCGCCGTGCGGTCCGGCGTGGCCGTCGGGACTTCCTCGATGGACACGTCCTTGAAGAAGCCGAGACCGCGGATCTGGTTGCGCGACCGGTCGACCAGCACGCGGTTGTAGGCGTCCCCTTCGGCGACGTTCATCTCGCGACGGATGACGTAGTCGAGGGTGCGGGTGTTGCCGATGACGTCGATGCGGTCGATGTAGACGCGCGGGCCTTCCTTGACCTGGAAGGTCACGTCGACGGTGCGGGTCTCGGGGTTGGGCGTGTAGCGCGGACGGACGTCAACGAAGGCGAAGCCGGCGGCGCCGGCGGCGAAGGTCAGGGCGTCGGTCGCCTGCTCGATGGCCTGGTCCTGGTAGACCTGGCCCTCGCGGATCGGCAGCAGCTGCGACAGCACCGCGCCG